>DATBFX010000066.1:0-37774 GCA_036558305.1 Thermomicrobiales bacterium
ATCGGGTGTAGCCCCGCAAAATCGATCCCGCAGATCTCCTCGTAACCGCAGCGGATGTTGAAAGCCTGGACGGCTTGACCGGCCGCGCCTTTCATCAGGTTGTCGAGGGCGGCGAGGACGACGAGGCGGTTGGAGTCGGGATCGCGCTCGAAGCCGACGTCGCAGTAATTGGAACCGGACAGGATTTTCGGTTCCGGATAGCGGTGGATGCCGCTCGACTCCTTGACGATCCGCAAGAACGGCTCCTCCTTGTAGGCCGCCCGGTAGATCGCCCAGACTTCCTTCTCGCTCATGGCCTCTTTGAGGTAGACGTGCGAAGTCGCGAGGATGCCGCGCACGGCCTCGACCGAAGTCGCGGAGAAGGCGATCTCCGGCACCACGCCGTCGAACGTGCATTCCTGGATGATCTCGGCCGAGTGGCGGTGACCCGTCGCTTTGAAGGTTCGGATCACGCCCGAACGCTCCGGGTGGTGCGAAGCCAACCCCGGCGCGCCGCCGGCACCGGACGAGCCCGTTTTCGCCTCGATCACCGTCGGCCGGCCGGTATCGACGACACCCGCCCTGAACAGCGGATACAACCCAAGGATCGCGGTCGTCGCCATGCAGCCGGCGCTCGAGATGGCATCCGCCTTCCTGATCTCCTCGCGGTGCAGTTCGGGAATCCCGTAGACGAATTCGCCGAGCATGTCGGGCAGCGAGTGGTCGTGGTCGTACCACTTGGGATAGCCGGCGGGGTCGTTCAACCGGAAATCGGCGCTGAGGTCGACGACCACCTTCGCCATCGTCCGCAGCGATTCCATCTTGCCCATCGCCACACCGTGCGGCAGCGCCACGAAGAGGACGTCGCACGGTTCCAACTTCTCGACGGTCGTGAACTTCAACTGCGTCCGCTTGCGCAGGTTCGGATGCACCGAAAAGACGAACTTCCCGGCGTTTCGCTCCGACGTTACCTGCCGCAATGCGGCGCCCGGGTGACTCAACAAGAGCCGGACCAACTCACCGCCGGCGTATCCGGACCCTCCAACGACGGCAACATCGAGCATTGCGAACTCCTCACGAGTCGAAAGTCGTCAGTCGTCAGTCGTCAGTGGATAGTCCGAGGTCGCAGATCGCAAGCGGCGTCATCCTGTGACCCTTTCCTAACGACTGACGACTATCGACTTTCGACTCAGTCTGCCGCGGCGGCGACGCCCTCGAGGCGCGCCGCGCGCGATGCTTCTGCCACACGCAGCGCGTGATCGACGATCCGGCCGGGGATGTTGACGCCGGTCGTGTCGATGCTGTTGCGGAACTCCATCGTGTAATTGACCTCGTTGACGAGCAATCCCCGCTCGCTTTCGAGGAGATCGACCGCGACAACGCCACCGCCGACGGCGCGCGCCGCCGCCCGCGACAGGGCGGCGATCTCGGGCGTCACTGGGCAATTGCTGGCGACCCCGCCGCGGGCGGTGTTCGTGATCCAGTGCGGCGAGTCGCGGTAGATCGCACAGATCGTTTCGTCGCCGACGACGAACGAGCGAATGTCGCGCCCCGGTTTCTTGACGTACTCCTGGATGTAGAACGCGCCGTGGTGGAACGATCCCAGCGTCACCTTGTGCTCCAGGATCGCCTCCGCCGCATCCCGATCGTTGATCCGCGCCAGCAACCGCCCCCACGAACCGACGGCCGGTTTCATCACCACCGGGTACCCGATCTGGTCGATCGCCTCCAACGCCGATTCCGGCGTGAACGCCAGGATCGTCCGGGGCGAAGGAACCCCCTCGCGCGCGAGCGCCGCCGTCGTCAGCAGCTTGTCGCCGCAGGTGTTGGCGACATCGTAGGTGTTGACGGTCGCCACCCCCCAATCGTTCAGCACCCGCAACGCGTACAGCGCCCGCAGATGGTTGATGCAGCGCTCCAACACGACGTCGCAGTCGATCGACCGCGCCTGCAAATCGAGCGTCAACTCGCGATCGTCGAACCGAACGACTTCGACCCCACGCCGCTCGAACTCGGCGAGCAGCAACTTCTCCTCGACCCGCACCCGCGACATCAAGATCCCGACGGTCAATGGTGCTGCCACGATGCGCCCCTCGCTGTTGAGACGGACAGACGGACAGGCGGGCAGACGGACGGAACGGTTCGTTTTCTTCATCTGTCCGTCTGCCCGCCTGTCCGTCTGTCCGTCTTCGTTAACGCACAAAGCCCCCGTCCAAAGGACGGAGGGCTTCGCTCCGTGGTACCACCTTTGTTCGCCACCACCCTCGCGGGTTCGGGCCTCGCCGGGTGCCAACACACCCTCGCTCGCTAACGGGAGCACCCGGCCGGTTCTACTCCGGGGGACAGGGGCTAGGGGTCAGGGGTCAGCAAAAGATTCGTGCTCCTGACCCCTGACCCCTAGCCCCCGACCCGTCCGTTTCTTCCGGCGGCTCGGGGGTCTTCTTCGGTCCGGCGGCGTTCCGCGGGTCTCACACCGATCGCCCGCTCGCTGAGGCGCCTGCCGAAACGACCCTGTCCCCGTCAATGCCTCTCGTTGGTCAGATTATGGAAATCCCGCGCGCTTGTCAATCGCCGCGCGTCCCGGCGGGTACGGCCTGCTGCACCTGCCGCCGTTGCGCGGAGACCCGCACCGCCTCCTCGACGACCTCGCCAGCGATGTCGACGTCGGTCGTCGACATCAATCCTTTGAACTCGCCGCCCGTGTTGACCTCGACCACCGTCAACCCGTCCGCCGCCTCGATCAGATCGACGCCGGCAAAGCGGGCGCCGACCGCGATGCAGGCACGCCAGGCCAAATCCTCGATCTCCGGCGTGATCGGACAGGCCGTCGAGACCGCACCTCGGGCCGCGTTCGTGATCCAGTGCGCCGAGTTGCGGTACGAGGCGGCGAGGACGCGCTCGCCGACGACGTAGACGCGGATGTCCCGCCCCGGTTTTTCGACGTACTGTTGCACGTAGAAGATCGAATGCTCGTACGAGCCGAGTGCGGTCTTCTGCTCCAGGATCGCCCGCGCCTGCTCCGGTCCGTTGACCTTGGCCAGCAATCTGCCCCAGGACCCGGTCACCGGTTTCAGCACGGCCGGGAACCCGACTTGCTCGCAGGCGGCGATCGCCGATTCGATCGAGAATGCCAGGAGTGTCCGCGGCGTCGGCACGCCCGCCGCTTCCAGCGCCAGGCTGCAGAGCGCCTTGTCGTCGCAGACCGTCGTCGCCGCCGACCGGTTGAGCGTCGGGATCCCCCACCGCTCCATCACCCGCAACGCGTACGCCGCCCGCGAGTGCACGACGCAGCGGTCGAGGACGACGTCGTAATACAACCCCGCCTCGGCGGCGTCCGGTCGCGCCAGGTCGAGCACCAGATCGCGATCGAAGATCGGCGACACGTCGAGCCCTCGGTCACGCGCCGCCTGGAGAATCAACTTCTCTTCGGTCCGCAAGTACGAGACGAGCACGCCCAATCGCAATGGTGCGTGGCGTCCGTTTCCTGACGGCTGACGGCTGACGGCTGACGGCTCGTTCACAGCGACACCAGTACATCGGTCAGCACGCGAATCGCACGCAGATAATCGTCGAGCACGATCCGTTCCTCGGGCGTGTGGTCGAGCGAGGCGTCGCCGGGACCGTAGGCCACGATCGGGCAGCCCCAGGCGGGACCGACCACCGTCATGTCCGACGTGCCGAGCTTCCGCGTGAACCGCGGCGTACCGCCGGCGGCGCGGATCGCCCGCAGGAACGGCGGGGTGATCGGCGACCGCTTGTCGGTGGCGTATCCCTCCTGCCGCCCGTGGACGATCAAATCGGCCGGCGCGGCGATCGTGCACAGCCGGCCTGCGAGCTCGTCGACGTCGATATCCGGCGGCAGACGGACGCCGATCGACAGCCGCGCCTCATCGAACAACCCGTCGCTTTCGGTCCACATCCCCCGGAGCGAGTGCCCGAGCGCATTGAACCCGGTTGCCTCACCGTTACGGGCCGCGACCTCGCCGCAGAGGGCATTCCAGAACGCGACCGCTTGCTCCGCCACCGATTCGCCCGGTCCCGCGGTGTGTCGCCCCGCCTCACGTAATCGATAGGTGAAAGACAGTGTCCCCCGATAACCGAGACAAACGGCGTCCCACCCGCTCGGCTCGCCGATGATGCAGTAGTCGGGGGCCGGCCCCGCGGCAACCGCGTTGGCGCCGGGCGAGCCGATCGACTCCTCGCCGACCGCGCCGACGACGGTGATCGTCGCGTCCGCTCGATCGGCCGCGGCCGCGGCCGCCGCGACAAACGTCGCCAGCGGTCCCTTCGCGTCGACGGCGCCGCGCCCGTGTAACACGCCGTCCTCGGTCCGAACCGCGATCTCGCCGGGTACGGTATCGATGTGGCCGAGGAGAACGATGCGGCGTCGCCCCCGGCCGATGACGCCGACGGCGCTGCCGGCCGCGTCCGGCGCCGCCTCGAAACCGCGCGTCCGCATCTCCTGGCAGAGGTAGGCGACCGCCTCGGCTTCGTCGCCGCTCAAACTCGGGATCGCGACGAGACCGTGGAGCAGATCGACGTCCGCCTGGTCTCGCTCGGCGGTTGCCGGTCCCGCCACCGCCAGATCAGGCAGAGAGGACAACCCCATCGGGCACCTCCCGCACCAGATCCAGCTTGAGTCCCACCTCGCCGTCAAGCGGCAACTGGGTGACGATCGACGCCTTGTGCACGACGTGGGCGGCCGCGAGTTCGGCGATCGCCTCGGCGACGGAGAGACGACCGAGCGGCGTCGCGTCCCGGAACTCCGGTACCGGATTGACATCCCACACGACCGGCCCTTCGGGCCCCGCGATCAGATCGACGCCGACGATCGCGGCACCGAGCGCGTGCGCGGCCAACTCCGCGACGCCGGCGAACCGCGCCGCGTAGCGGGCCCGACCGGCAGGATCGCAAATCCCCACCGCGCGCCCATCGACGACGACGAGCGAGACCCGTCCGCGCTCGAACGTCGCGCCGGCCTGGACGATCCCCAACACCGCGCTCGGTCCACCCAACGTGCTGCGATGCTCGAACACGGCCTCGGCCGTATCCCGGTCGAGCAGCGCAATCTCCTGCGATCCCGGTGTCAACGGTAGATAGGTGGCCGGATAACCGGCGGTCTCGGTCGCCGCCAATCCCGCCGCTTCCGAGGTAACCAGCATCGTCGTGGGGCGCGGAACGCCGGCGGCAGCCAACGCCGCGGCGACGTCGGCGCGGGTGCCCGTTGCCGCCAATCCGGCATCCAGCACCGTCCCGCACGACGCCCGCCGGAGCGGCAAGATCGCCGCGGCGGCGGTCCGATTCTGGCAGCGGTCGACGACCACGCGGGTATCTTGGTCGCCGGCCGTCGCCGGCTTGGTCGGGACCGGTGCGATCGGCACCGGCGCATCGGCGGGCGGCAGCAACCGCGCCGGGACGCCGGCCTCCGCCAGCGCCTGGAGCACCTGCTTCTCTTCCACCCGCATCCGTGCACAGAGCACGCCGATCACCGCTGCCATCTCCAATCTCCCTAGCTCCGAGGCGGTAGGCGCTAGGCGTTAGGGGCACGACGGTCTTCGTTCTCCTAACGCCTAACGCCTAGCGCCTAGCGCCTACTCGCCCCAATCCTCGCCCTCTTCCGGCGCGAGCCCGACCGCGATCGGATCGACGCTGAGGACCTCCAATTCCACACTGCATTCCGGGCAGACGATGATCTCGCCGACCTCGACCCCCCCGGTCTCGAACTCCCCCCCGCACTCGGGACACGTTACCGACATCCGTCAATTCCTTTCCGTTCAGTCCTTCGTCACAAGTCACAGGTCTCAAGTCTCAAGTTGCAGGTCACAAGTGCCAGTCGGTGATTCTTGCCACTTGGAACTTGAGACTTGCAACTCGTCTGGCCGCCTCAGCAGAGCATGTGCAGCAGCAGCGCCTTGTGCAGGTGCAGGCGGTTTTCGGCTTGGTCGAAGATCACCGACTGCGGTCCGTCGGCGACGACGGCCGCGGCCTCCTCGTCCCGGTGCATCGGCAGGCAGTGCATGAAGATCGCGTCCTTGTCAGCCGCCGCCATGATCTCGGGTGTCACCTTGAAGGGCGCAAGGGCAACCGCGCGGGCCGCGCCGTCGAGTTGGCCCATGCTGACGTGCACGTCGGTGTAGACCGCGTCGGCGCCGGTGACCGCCGCCCACGGGTCGTCGGTAATCGTCACCTTGGCGCCGCTGGCGGCGGCGAGCCAGGTCGCCTGGGTGACGATGTCGGCCGGGGGCTGGTATTGGGTCGGGCAGGCGATCGTGACGCTGACCCCGGCTGCCGCGCCGCAGACGAGGAGCGAGGAGGCGACGTTGTTGCCGTCGCCGAGATAGACGAGTTTGACACCCTTCAACTCGCCGAACCGCTCTTTCAGGGTCAGCAGGTCCGCCAGTGCCTGGGTCGGATGACAGCGGTCGGAAAGCCCGTTGATCACCGGCACCCCCGCGTGCTCGGCCAACTCGACGACGTCCTGGTGTTTGGCGACGCGGGCGACGATGCAGTCGACGTAGCGGCCGAGGACGGTGGCGGTGTCCTCGATCGTCTCGCCGCGTTTCAATTGGAGGTCGTTGACGCCGAGGAAGATCGCGTTGCCGCCGAGTTGGGCCATCCCCGCTTCGAACGAAACGCGGGTGCGGGTGCTCGGGTGCTGAAAAATCATGCCGAGGGTCTTCCCCGGCAGGTACCCGTGCGGCTCGCCCTTCTTGTGCATCCGCTTCAGGCGGGCGGCCGTCTCCAGCACCTCGACGATCTCGTCCGGCGTCAGGTCGATGTCGTCGACCAGACTCCGACCGCGCAGGCGGGCGCTGAGGGTAAAGGTGGAGAGTTTCGGCGCCAGGGCGCCGCCGAGCGAGAGCGTCCTCAAGTACTGCGATGCATCGACGTCGTCGCCGAGACTCGGGACCGGCCGCAGGTGCGGGGTCTCTTGCAGAACGCGGTCCTCGGCCTGATGAGGAACGGCGGAGAGGTCGTGCATGGTGGTCTCCCTTCGGCTCTCGTCTGCGACGAGACGCTGCGCGTTCGCGACGGATCGCGAACCGAAGGGGCGAGAGGCGTCAACTCCCGCGGTACCACCCTTCTTGCCCGGAAGCCCGACCGGCTTCCCGGCGTCTCTCGGCTGTTGCCTGCGTGGGTGCCGCCCACCCGAACCTACTTGACCGGTTCCGAGGCGGAAGGCGGAAGGCGGAAGGCGGAACTGCGTCTGTCCCCCTGTCCCCCTGTCCCCCTGTCCCCCTCCGTTCGCCGGTCTTTCTTCGGTCGGCCGCTCGGGGGCGCGTTCGACGGCGATTCGCCGGTCCCAGGCTTCCACCCTCCCCGGGTCGCTTTGGCGTCTTCGCCGTCTACTGATCCCCGTCAACACGGGCGCGGGCGACGAATCGGTCGCCCAACGGAATGCTGCTACAAACGAGTCGGTTGCCTGGTTCTGTCTGTCGGTAGTGCGGCGACCGTCAACGCACCATCCGGCGCGCCGGTCGCCGGCGCGGAGAGCGGGAGAGGCCCTCCGTGCTCGGGTTGTGCCTCATCGTGCGATCTCCGCTCTCGCGGCGACACGAGTTCGCATCGCCGCAACGTGCGTGCCATGACCGAAACAGCGATCGTCCATCGGTGCACGCGTATCATTCTGCCGCGTCGTGAATTTGTCAAGGGTCGTCTGCGGCCGGCACGTCGACCGGCCAATCCGTCTCTGCTTGCTGCCGATACCGGAAAGGGGATCCGACGTTCCCACGGGAACCTCCCGAGTTTGGAGGACTGCCCACCACACGCACCCCGACCTCGGGGCGAAGCCGCTTATGCCGAACGGGGACGACCCGTTCGGCCGGTACGTGTACGGAGCAGAATCCTCGGGAGCGGGGCCATCGTCGCTGTCTCGATCCTCGATCTCGTTCGTGACGCACGTCACAGATTGTGACACTCGTCACAACTGCACAGACCATAGCGGCAAAGCCGGGGATTTGTCAAGCGCCTTCGACGTCCTTAAATCTTCGTACTCCCGCTCACCGGACACCGACCGGCGCGTAGTGCGCGGCCAGCTCGGCCATCCTCGCCTTGACGTCGACCGGCGGCACGGGGTCGTGGTTGTCGTCGAGCATCGTCGTGGCATGGTCGAAGATGCCCCAAACGACGGGCTCGCCGGTCGAGACCCCACTAACGGCAGCGACGTACGAGCGGGTCATCTGCGTCTGGGAGTACATCGGAAAGACGGTCGTGTCCCCGATGCGGCAACGGTCGCCCTGGGGAATCGAAACGTGGTAATCGATGATCTGGTCGATGTGCTCGTAGTCGACGCGGTTGCGGATCGCGGCTTCCGGGGTCGAACCGACGAGGATGCCGATCGGCCAGGAGGGATCGAGGAAGCGGGCCATCATCGTCCAGAGCCCGCCCGCGAAGGCGTAGGCGCGACCTTCGTAATGGTGGCTGATTTCGCTGACGTACACATACGTCGGCATCTCCGGGTGATCCGGTTCGGCGATCTGCGGCGGAGTCGTCCCGTGGAGTCCGTGACCCGGTTCGACGTGCGTCGCACCAGCCTCCCTGAGCATCGGGAACGTGCGAACCGAGGTATTGCCCGGTGCATCGATCACCGTGACGTCGAGTCCGAGTTCTTGCTCCAACCGCCGCGCGGCGTCGACGATGGTTTCCATGTTGGGGTTCAAGTGCACGGGTTCTCGGCCGTCGTCGAAGTTGTAGAAGAGGCACGGGAACGAGGTGACCCCGACGATGCGCACGCGCGGCAACCGCTCGATCGCTCGTGCCGCATCGATCAATTCTTCCGCGCGGAAACCGCCCTCCTGACCGGGGAAGAAAACGTCGCCTGGTCGGTAGACACGAACCAAGAGGTCCTGAACAACCCCGTTGGTCGCGGCAACCTCCGAGATTCGCCGCGCCGCCTCGACGCTGTAGACGGTGATCACGTCGGGACGCATCGCGAGGACGCGTCCGACGTCGCGTTGCGGAATCTGATTCAGGTGACCGACGTGGCCGACCGGAATCCCGTAGCGGTCCATCACTTTGGCGCAGAAGACGTCAACCGCGACCGTCTTGTACAAACCCTGCGCGAGCGCGACCGTCGTCACCATCGGATTGCGGCTGTACTGCTTGGTCATCACGAACGTCGTCAATCCGAGCGACCGCGCCGCATCCGCCTGGATCCGCGCGTTGTGGGCAACCGCGTCCAGGTCGTAGAGCCAGGTGTTGGGCGGAATCGCGCCGTCCTGGTGCAATCGCACGGCGGCCTCGACGATGGCAGGATTGCGTTCAAGCACGCGGTCGATCAGCATGACACTCCTCGCGTGGTTCCATTGCGCCGCCATTCAAAGCGATACCGCGATTCTAACGAACGAGGGGTCCTTCGCTGCGCTCAGGCTGTTCAATTGAGGGGCTGTGCCCAACTTGTACATCCTGAGCGCAGCGAAGGACCCCTCGTTCGTGGTACCACACCCTGATTTACCTCGGAACGATCGGAAGCGTCAGCCGCGAAGGATGTTCCCGATCGTGGTAGATCGACTGCAGCGCGGGCCGCAACTCCGCGTCAGCCCCCAGTTCGGCTCCCGTGTTCGGGTTGCGGTCGAAGCGGGGAAAATTGCTGCTCGAGACCTCCAGCGCGATCCGATGACCGCGGCGGAACAGGTTGCTCGTCGCCCAGAGGTCGATCTGGTAGTCGTAGACCTCGCCGGGCGCGATCGGACGGGGGAGGTCGGTCCCCTGGCGGTAGCGGGCGCGGATGATGCCGTCGGTCAGATTTCGGGCGTGCCCATCCGGATAGACATCGACGAGTTTCGCGGTGAAGTCGGTGTCCGGCGCACTCGTCGCGGCCCAGAGCGTCAGCGTCACCGGACCGGTCACCTCGATGTCCTGCTCCAAGGGGGCGGTCTTGAAGACGAGCACGTCCATCCGCTGCTCGACCGCGCGCTGATCGAATGCGCCCGGAGCAAGCTGGGACGGATAACAGCAGAGCTGGCCGCCAACGGTCGGCACCGGGTGGAACGGGTCGTAGAGGTAGACATCCGGTCGTTCGCCGCCGGGCTCCTCCTGGGAAAGCATCCCGTCGCCGTCGATCGAATTGGCGTCGCCACCGCTGCGCAGGAAAAAGTGCGTGAACCGCGTGCGCGCCAGCGGCCACTCCTCCTCGTCGCGCCAGACGCTCTCGCCCATGACGAAGAGCCGCACCGGCGGCTCGCGGTCGATCCCGTTGTCGATCCCGCGCAACCAGCGGTCGAAGAAGCGCAGGTATTCCCCGTCGACGTCCAGCGACAGCGGCGACACCCCTTGACCGGCACGGACACCGAAATCGACGTTGCCCGACGGCGCCAGCGGCGGGGTGGTGTGCGTCCAGGGGCCAAGGAGGAGACGCGAACCGTTGCGCGCTTCCGGCGTCGCCCCTTTCTCCCGCACACCCGTGAAATTGCGCAGCGTCCCGTCGAGGAAGATGTCGTACCAACCGCCGACGTTGAGCGCCGGCACGCGGACCTGCCCGTGCCGGTCCTGGATGCTGACCGCCTGCCAGAACGGACCGCGACTCGGGTGCGACAACCACTCGAAGAAGTAGGGCGACCACCCGCGACCGACCGGTACGTCGGTGAGCGGCAAGATCTTGACCGTCTCGTCCATGTGGTCGATCGCGTCGATCAGGCGATCGACCACCGCCTCAAAGTCGGGGATCGGGTCCGCGGCCTGGCGGCGCAAGAGATCCGCCGAGGTGACGAAGGGCAGGATCCAATTGCACATGAAGCCCCATTGGAACGCCCCGCCCTGGTAGGTCCACCCCTCGTAGTAGTCGGAGGCCGTGAACGTCGGGATGATCGCCTTCAGACTCGGCGGTTGGGAGATCGCCGCCAACCACTGCACGGCGCCGACGTACGACGTGCCGTACATGCCGACGTTGCCGTCCGACCACGGTTGCGCGGCGCACCACTCCACCGTGTCGTAGCCATCCTCGATCTCCTGGTAAAAGGGGTTGAATTGCCCCTCCGATCGGTACCTGCCACGGGCGTCCTCGATCACCACCGCGTAGCCGCGCGCCACGGCCCGCAGCGCATCGGTCTGGACGGGAGCGAGGGTGGCCAATTCCTTGTTGTACGGAGTTCGCTGGAGCAGGACGGGGTGGCGGGCATCGTCCGCCGGTCGGTAGACGTCGGCGTAGAGGATCGTGCCGTCGCGAACCTCCACCGGCACGTCGCGATCGACCCGCATGCTGACGGTTTGCCGCATCCCGTTCCTCTCTCCTGTCCGATGGCGCCCGATCGGCTCGCGGGGGCAACGCGCCCAGCACGACGATCGGTCACGGCGGGTAGAATCTCACTCATGGACTGATTGGATTTTACTACGGGCGGCGGCGCGTCCGCCCGGAAAGTCGATCGCCGGGAGGGAGCATGGTCTACGACTACCTCATCGTCGGCGCCGGATCGAGCGGTGCCACGCTCGCCGCCCGCCTCTCCGAGAATCCGAGCACCTCCGTCCTCCTCCTCGAAGCCGGTCCCGACTACCGCTCCGCCGAGACGCCGCGGGCGATGCAAATCCCCAACCCGTTCGACGTGATCGACAACCCCGCACACAGCCGCTTTCGCTACGACAACCTGCTGGCCCGCCGCTCGACGGCGCAGGAACCGCGCCTCTACTGGCGCGGTCGCGGCATGGGCGGCAGCTCGGCGATCAATGGCCAGATCGCGATCCGCGGCATGCTCGAGGACTTCGACATCTGGTCCGACCAGGGATGCACCGGCTGGTCCGGCCGCGACGTTCTTCCCGACTTCGTCCGCCTCGAGAACGACCTCGATTTCGGCGACGAGCCCTACCACGGGCGAAGCGGTCCGATCCCGATCTACCGCGCTCCACGCGAGCAATGGGGCGCGGTCGATCGGGCCCTGTGCGACGCGGCGGTCGACCTCGGCTACGGCTGGGCGGACGATCACAACGCACCGGGCGCGACCGGGGTCTCACCCTACGCCATCAACAGCCAGGACGCCGTCCGGGTCTCCACCAACGACGGCTACCTGGAACCGGCCCGCGACCGTCCGAACCTGACGATCCAGGGCGACACCGTCGTCGGTTGCGTCTGCTTCGACGGCCGGCGCGCCACCGGCGTCCGCGCCATCACCCCCGACGGCTGGCGCGAATACCAGGCCCGCGAGACGATCGTCGCCTGCGGCGCGGTCCATTCGCCGGGCGTTCTCATCCGCTCCGGTATCGGCCCGGCGGATCAACTCCGGGCGCTCGACATTCCCGTCCGCGCCGATCTGCCGATCGGCGAGAACCTCTGCGACCACTCCTCCGTCTGGCTCGGTCTCAACTTGAAGCCGGAGGCGCGCGTCCCTACGGTCGATCACCGCCACACCAACTGCTGCGTGCGGTTCAGCTCCGGTCTGCCCGGCACCGGCACCAACGACATGTTCATGGCCTCGATGAACATCGTCGGCTACGACGACGAGGGCCGCACCAAAGGCTTGCTGATCGTCGCCACTTTTCAGACCTTCTCGAAAGGCTGGGTCCGGCTCACGACGCCCGATCCCCTCGCCGATCCGGAGGTCGAGATCCGGATGCTCTCCGACGAGCGCGACCTCGTCCGCCTCCGCGACGGCTACAAGCGCCTCCACCAGATCGCCCACCACCCGATCGTTCAGACCATCAGCGAAGGCTGCTTCTCCTTCGTCACCGGCGACCTCTCCGCCGATCTCCCGCCCGATGCAGAACTCGACGGCTGGCTCCTCGCCAATTGCCAGGACACCCAGCACCCGGTCGGCACCTGTCGCATGGGTCCCGCCGGCGATCCCCGCGCCGTCGTCGATCGCGACTGCCGCGTGCTGGGGTTCGACGGTCTCCGCGTTGTCGACGCCTCGATCATGCCGGAAAACGTCCGCGCTAACACCCACCTCACCACGGTGATGATCGCGGAGCACATGGCGACGAGGATGCGGTCCGACGGGTGATGTTACAATTTGCTCGCTCGTGCGCACTCACGCATCAACTGAGAACGAACTGGAGACAAGTGTGGCGCTTCGAATCGATACCGAATTCCTCACGGTGGCCGAGGCCGCGAAGGCGTTGAGAGTAGACCGGTCAACGGTCAGGCGCTGGATCGCCAACGGCGACCTTCCGGCTTATCGCGTCGGTCCCAGACGGGTTCGCATCAAGCGGGACGACCTTGCCCAGGTCGTGAGACCGACCACGGCAGCGACGTCGCCATCGCCGCGCCTCGGCATGCACTACGCTGAATCCGACGACGAGTTACGGCTCCCCCTAACCGAGGAGGAACGCGATCGCGCGCTGGCCGCGCTTGAGGCAGGAAACAGGATTCGCGAAGATCTCTTGCGGCAACGGGGCGGCGTGCCATTCTCGCCCTCCTGGGAGCTTATCAACGAAGCGCGCGACGAACGCACCGAGCAACTTCTTTGATCTGCCTGGACGCGTCGGTCCTTGTCCAATGGCTGTTGCCCGAGGCTCACTCGGCCGAGGTGGCATCGTTGCTGATGACCACGCTTACAAGGAGGGACACGATCGTCGCGCCGCCCCTCCTGCCATTCGAGATCGCGAACTCGTTGAGGAAACGGGTCGTCCGCAATCTGTTGCCCGCCCCGGACGCGGAGCGCCTGCTCCAGCGATTCGACACGTTGCCAATCTCTCTACGAACGCCGAACCGACTGCATCACCGCGCGTTGGAAACGGCGAAGGACTACGGTCTACCCGCCGTCTA
This sequence comes from Thermomicrobiales bacterium, assembly GCA_036558305.1. GTDB lineage: Bacteria > Chloroflexota > Chloroflexia > Thermomicrobiales > UBA6265 > DATBFX01. The sequence goes on from DATBFX010000066.1 coordinate 13,673, forward strand.
CGACGGCTGCTACATCGTGCTTGCGCACCACCTCGGCTGTGACTTCTGGACCGATGACCAACGGCTGCTAAACACGCTCAACCGCCGGTTGCCGTTCGTTCGTTGGATCGGTAATTACGTCTTGCCAACGCCTTCGTCCGTAAATCCGCAATCATCTTCGTGACGCGCCGTTACCGAGTTGACACCCTGCCCCGCAATTCGGTACAGTCCAACCAGGATTTGTAGGAGGTCGCCCGTTGATCAGCTAGCTCCCAACAACCCCACGACGCGAACGGGTTTCCCGGATTGCGGCGTGGCGTTGCCGAGCAGCGGAGACGGCCGACGTCAGCCCGAGACCACCCAGCCCCACAATCCAGACGACCGCCGGGTCTTCTCGACCCAACCGGGGCAATCCGAACGGCACCGAACGGCACCTCCCCTCGCTCGGACGCGGCGATCGCGCTCCGCAGCAAGATGGACGGTGCCTTCATGCTTAAGGTCAGTAATCTCTCAAAACGATTCCCCGACGGTCCGGTCCTGGAGGGCGTCTCCTTCGTCCTCAACGCCGGCGAACGATTCGGACTGGTCGGACCGAACGGCAGCGGCAAAAGCACGCTCCTCAAGATCGTCGCCGGGTGCCTGCGCCCGGACAGCGGCGCCGTCACCCTCGGTCCCGCCGATCGGGTCGGGTACCTCGCTCAGTACCCGGAAGACGCACTCGGTCTGACCGTCGCCGAAGCACTCGCCGCGTCCGATCCGATGCTTGAGACGGCGCGCCGCGAGATGGAGGCTTCGACCGCGGTGCTGGCCCGACCCGATCTCTCGCCGGAGGATCAGGATCTGGCCCTGGCGACGTACGCCGCCGCCGCCGAGCGCTTCGAGCAACTCGGCGGCTACGACTTCGAACACCACGCGGAGGCGGTGCGGGACGGGCTCGGTCTGCGCGAGATCGAACCAGACCGAATCGTCGCCACGCTCAGCGGCGGGCAGAAGACGCGACTCGCCCTGGCCCGGCTGCTGCTCTCGGCGCCGACGATCCTCCTCCTCGACGAACCGACCAACTACCTCGATCTGCCGGCCCTCCTCTGGTTGGAACGCTTCGTCGCGTCCAGTCAGCAGGCCGCGATCATCGTCTCCCACGACCGGCGGTTCCTCGACCAGACCGTCTCCGGTATCCTTGAGATCGACGCGGAGACGCACCGACTCCGCGCCCACCCCGGCACCTACTCCGACTACGCCGAGTCGAAGCGACGCGAGCGGGAAAAGCAGGAAGCCGCCTACCAGGATCAGGTCGAGCGGATCGAAGCGTTCGAAGACCAGATCCGCGCCCTCAAACAGAAAGCCCGCTACACCGAACACACCACGATCCACTTCCACTACCGCAAGATCGCCAAAGGCGTCGCCAAGCGTGCCAAAGCGCAGGAGCGCCGTTTGCAACGCTACATGGGCGAGGAGGAGCGACTCGAGCGTCCCGAAGACGCCAAGCGCCTCTATCTCCAGGACCTCACCGAGACCGCGCTCAAGGACCGGCGCCTCGCCGTCTCGGCACACGGTCTTCGCTTCGACTACGACGGCACGACTGTTCTCGACGGCGTCGACCTGGAAGTTCACGGGGGCGACCGCCTCGCCCTGATCGGCGCCAACGGCAGCGGCAAGACAACGCTCCTCCGCGCCCTCGCGGGCGATTTGCCCGTGGACGGCACGATCCGCCTCGGCGACGGCGTCCGCGTCGGGTACCTCCCCCAGGAGCAGGGAGCCGAGGGCGCCGCGGGCCGGCGCACGGTCCTCGAAACGTTCCGCGCGGGCGTGATCGGCCACGAAGACGAGGCGCGGGCGTTCCTCGACAAGTTCCTGTTCACCGGCGACGAGGTTCACCGCCGCGTCGATCAACTCAGCTACGGCGAGCGTTCGAAGCTGGCACTGGCCGTCCTCGTCGCCAGCGGGGCGAACTTCCTCCTCCTCGACGAACCGACGAGCCACCTCGACGTCTCCGCCGTCGAGCGCATCGAATCCGCCCTCGCCGACTATCCCGGTCCCCTGCTCGTCACCTCCCACGACCGGTTTTTTCTCCGCCGCATCGGCATCACCGGCGTCCTCATGCTCGAAAACGGGCGCCTCCGTCACCTCGACGACCTCGACTCCTACGAAGCCGAGGTCGTCACCGGTCGCGGTGCCGGACGGTAATCGACGATACCACCGCGATTAGGCGTTTTTGCCGATGTGAGGCGGGCGCCGGTCTGCCACCATGGTGCCGTCGAGGGTGGCGGGCGATAGGCGGCCCGTGCACGGCAGGGTTACCCGGCAGAGGGGGCGCTTGACACGCCGCCGGGGATTCTGTAGAAATTGGTCAACAATAGAAGAGTGCTGCCTTATCACGAGAGGTGGAGGGAAACGGCCCTGTGAAGCCCGGCAGCCTGCGCGGCAGCGCGCAAGGTGCCAATTCCGGCAGAGCGATCTGCGAGATAAGGGAACGGCGACGCTCGGCGCCCCCTGCTCCAGTTTGGCAGGGGGTCTTTCGTTAACGGGGCGGGAGGCGGGAGGCGGAAGGCGGGGGAACGAGAGACGACTGAGGACTGAGGACCGTGCGGACGAAATCACTCCGCCTTCTTCCGCCCTCTGCCGCCTCCCGCCTTCCGCCCTCCGGCTCGGGAGGGGAACCGTGAAACAGCGCTACGACGGGACCGCCTACGTCCCGGTAACCATCGCGGACGGTCCGGCCCAACCGGTGCGCCGCCCCCATCTGCACGTCGTGCCGACCAAGCACGGCGGCGAGCCGGCCGAAGACGGCGACCTCCAGTCGCTGGAGATCGGCGCGGTCGATCTCGAACTCGGCGGGAATCTGCCGGAGGTGACGGTCGCCTTTCGGACCTGGGGCAGGTTGAACGCCGCCGGCGACAACGCGATTTTCATCCTCCACGCGCTCACCGGCGACAGCCGCGCCGCCGGCGAGGGCGGGTGGTGGGAACCGCTGATCGGTCCCGGCCGCGCCCTCGACACCGATCGCGCCTTCGTCGTCTGCGCCAACATCCTCGGCGGCTGCCAGGGAACGACGGGTCCGGCCTCGCTCGATCCGCTGACCGGGCGGCCGTACGCGATGCGCTTTCCGCTGATCACCATCGGCGACATCGTCGCGACGCAGCGCCGCCTGGTCGAGCGCCTCGGCATCACCAAACTGATCGCGATCGGCGGTTCGATCGGCGGGTGCCAGGCCTTGGAGTGGGCGACGCGGCACCCCGATCTCGTCGCCGCCGCCGTTCCGGTCGCCGCCACGCCGGCGCTGCCGCCGATGGGGATCGCCCTCAACGAAGCCGGCCGCCGCGCGATCATGGCCGATCCCGATTGGCGCGGCGGCGAGTACGCCCACGAAGGGGTCTTCCCGGCCGAGGGACTCGCCATCGCCCGGATGATCGCGATGACGACCTTCCACAGCCGCGAGAGTCTCGCCATGCGCTTCGGCCGCCGCCCCGCCGTCCGCCCCAGTCTTTACCCATCGTTCGGCGGCACCTTCGACGTCGAGGGGTACATCCACTACCACGGGGCCGCCCTCGTCCGCCGCTTCGACGCCAACAGCCACCTCTACCTGACCCGCGCGATGGACCTCTACGACCTCGGCCGCGACGGCGGCGAAGAGCGCTGGCTGCGGGAGATCCGCGCTCCCATGCTCCTCGTCGGCATCCGTAGCGACTGGCTCTACCCGCCGGACGAAGTCAAGGCCCTTGCCGACCGCATCGCCACGCTCGGCAAGGACGTCGCCTACGAGGAACTCGACTCCCCGCACGGCCACGACGCCTTCCTCAAGGAATGGGACCAACTGACCGCGGCGATCAAACCGTTCGTCGATCGGATGCTGCCAGAAGGCGATTCGTGACAATCGCGCCGTTTTGTGACCGCCGTAGGTTCTTCCAACCCCCGCGAATCCAGCCGGTCATCGCCGGCTCGATTTGGACGATTGGCTGCCCACACCGGGGCACATGTGTACAGGAAAGGGTGATCACCGATGGCCGAACGACCGCTCGGTTTCGAAACCCAGGCGTTGCATGCCGGGCAAGTACCCGACCCGGCGACCAACGCGCGGGCGGTACCGATCTATCAGACGACCTCGTACGTCTTCAACAGCTCCGATCACGCCGCCAACCTCTTCGGACTCAAGGAATTCGGCAACATCTACACCCGCATCCATAACCCCACCCAGGACGTTTTCGAGCAGCGGATCACCGCGCTCGAAGGGGGCGTGATGTCGGTGGCCTTCGCCTCCGGTCAGGCCGCCGAGACGATGGCGATCCTCAACCTCGCCAGTTCCGGCGACGAGATCGTCTCGACCACCAGCCTCTACGGCGGCACCTACAACCTCTTCCACTACACCCTGCCCAAGATGGGGATCATCGTCAAGTTCGTCGAGCCGAACGCCGAGGCGGTCAAGGCCGCGATCACCGGCAAGACCAAGGCCGTCTACTCCGAGACGATCGGCAACCCCGATCTCCTCACCCTCGACATCGAAGCGGTCGCCAAGGTCGCCCACGATGCCGGCGTTCCCCTGATCCTCGACAACACGATGCCGACGCCATACCTGGTGCGGCCGATCGAGCACGGGGCCGACATCGTCGTCCACTCCGCGACCAAATTCATCGGCGGCCACGGCAACTCCATCGGCGGTATCCTCACCGACGGCGGTACCTTCGATTGGAAAGCCTCCGGCCGCTTCCCCGACTTCACGAACCCCGACCCGAGCTACCACGGGCTCGTCTACACCGACGTCTTCAACGAGGCCAACTTCGGCGCCAACATCGCCTACGCGATCAAGGTCCGCGTCCAACTGCTGCGCGACATCGGCGCGGCGATCAGCCCGTTCAACTCCTTCCTCTTCCTGCTCGGTCTCGAAACCCTGCCGTTGCGGATGGAGCGGCACAGCCAGAACGCGATGGCGGTGGCGCGGTTCCTGACCGAGCACCCGAAGGTCGCCTGGGTCAACTACCCGGGGCTGCCCGCCCACCCCGCCTACCAGACCGCCAGCAAGTACCACCGCAACGGCCTCTACGGCGCCATCCTCGGCTTCGGCGTCCGCGGCGGTCGCGAAGCCGGACGGAAGGTCGTGGAGTCGACCAAGATCTTCTCCCACCTCGCCAACATCGGCGACGCCAAGTCGCTGATCATCCATCCGGCGACGACGACCCACTCCCAGCTCACCGAGGAGGAGCAGGCGACCACCGGCACCACGCCCGACTACGTCCGCCTCTCCGTCGGTCTGGAAACCGTCGGCGACCTGATCGCCGACCTCGAGCAGGCGCTCGACCAGGTGTAGGTCGCGGTTGCTCGCCGTTCGGTTCGGCGGAGACGCAGAGAGGTCCTTCGCTGCGCTCAGGATGTTCAATTGAGGAGCACCCCTCCCCTGAACATCCTGAGCGCAGCGAAAGACCTCTCCGTCGTTACTCGGTCGATCAGGCCAAGAAACCGCTACCCCGACCCGGTTCCAGACGGCGTGCTGGCCGTCGCGGCAACCGGCGCGGTTTGGTCCGCCGAACCCACCCCTGCGTCCACCGGTGCCCGTTCGACCAGAGCGAGCCACTCCTCCCGGAACCACTGTGCCTGCCAGGGGATACCGATCCGCGAGTTGTCGTGGCCGCGAAAATCGACCAGGTATTGGTGGACCGTGTACGGGCCCTGCGGATTGATCTCGGTGATCTGCCCGGTCGCCCCTTCGAACCTGGCCTCGGGCGCGGTCGTGTAGAGGACACTCACGCCCAACACCCCGCGCTTGTTGTAACCGCGCGGCATCTCTACCCGAACCGTGTCCCCGACGAAGAATTCGGGCATCTCCCTGACTCCCCTGTCGACCGCGACCGGCACCCCCGCGTCCAGTTCCTCCGCCCCAGGAGTATAGCCGAGCCACCGCTGCGGATCGGCATCCGGACGCTTCCCCGAGGGCGCTCACCCCGGCATTGCAGCCGCATGCAAGATAATTGCAATCGTATTGACAAATACTGCATTACGTGATAACTTCTCTGCACGAGGCGCGGACGGGGGTGCCGACAGCCGGCGCCACCACCGCGCGAGGACCAACGACATGGCGTTCCCCCAGGTGATCGGTATCTGCCCCGTTTGTGCCGGCGAACTGACAGTCACGCGACTCCAATGCCCTTCGTGCCAGACCGCGCTCGAAGGCCGCTTCCGTCTCGGTCGCTATGCCGGGCTGACGTCCGAGCAACTCACCTTTCTCGACATCTTCCTCAAACACCGCGGCATCATCAAAGACGTCGAGGCCGAACTCGGGTTGTCCTATCGGACGGTCGTCGGTCGCCTCGACGATCTCCTGCGCGCCCTCGGTTTTCCGACCGGCGACGAGGCCGGTCCGCGACCCGGTCGGGTCGAAGCGCAATCCCGTTCGGAGCGCCGTCGCATCCTCGAAGAGTTGCGCGACGCCCGCGTCTCGGTTGCCGAGGCATCGAGTCGTCTGGCTGCGATCGACGATTCGGGCTAGCCCTGACCCGCAAACCAGCGACACGGTCTTTCCGGTTCGTCCGACCTCGTGGAGGAGTCAGGATCATGAGCGCCGGTCATCCCCTCGTTGCCTTCGACGTCGCGGTCTCCCGTCGAGAAGAGCTGCTGCACCAGGCGGAGGTACATCGCATCGTCGCCATCGCCGATGCGACGCGCTCCCCGTTCGCCACCGGACTCCGCGGCCGCCTTGGCCGGCTGCTGGTCGGTCTCGGCGAGCGACTCCAGAGCAGACCGCATCCACTCGTCGGCGATCTGGCCACCGCAACCGGCCCCCTCCGCATCTCCCGCTAACGCGCCACGAAAGGAACAGCGAACGATGAGCAAGGCGCACAAGAACGACGATTGGCAGAATGTCGACGACGGCGAGACCGGGGTGACGACGGTCTCGATCGAACCGGGCCGGCAACTCGACCTCTACGTCGAAAACCCGAACGGCAACACCGACATCGTCGCCGCCGACCGCGACGACGTCCTGGCCCGGTGGCAGAAGATCGGTCGTCCCGGCGCACCCTGGTACGATGAGGCCACTGTCGACGTCTTGCAAATCGAAGATAATCGCATCGAGGTAAAGGTTTCGATGCCTCCAGTTTGGCCGAGCGGCGATTTCGGCCGAACGGTGCTCAAATTTCTGGAGGGCGGACTCAAGGGAGGCAATCCGTTCGGGATGCTCAGCAGCGGTCGTGTCGGTTTCGATCTCTCCATCGAACTGCCCCGGAACGCGATCACCGCGCAGCCCGGTCGCGTTCGGGTGCGCACGGCGAACGGCGACGTCCAAATCGAGGACGTCGCCGGCACGATCGACGTCGCCACCGCGAACGGCGACGTCAAAACCCTGGGCACCGAAGGCGAACTCTCGATCCACGCGGCCAACGGCGACCTGACGTTCGAGCGCCCGGTGGGGCGGGTCACCGCCCGTACCGTCAGCGGCGATCTGGCCATCCGCGACGGCAACCTCTCCCGCTTCACGTTGAACACCGTCAACGGCGACACCGTTGTCCAGACCGCGCTCACCGGCGAGGCCTCGCGTATCGAAGGCGTCAGCGGCGACGTGCAACTCGACCTGACTCTCCCGGCGTCCGGCGGCACGATCAGTCTCCGCGGCATCAGCGGCCAGGCTCATGTTGAGCCGCCGTTTCGTCCGATCGCCAAGCGCACCTGGCGCATCGGTCCGGGCACGGATGGCGGACCGTCCGTCGCGGTGAAGACCGTTAGCGGCGATCTCCGGGCGCGTGGCACACTTGCCACAGACGCCAACCGTCCAGTTGAATCGGCTGTCGTTCCGGTGCCGACTCCACCAGAACCGCCGCCGGCACCCGCGCCACCGGTTCCGCCCGCGGAAACGGGTGGCGCACCCGCGGATCCTCGCCTCGCCGTCTTGCACGCGGTGGAACGGGGCGAGATCGACATCGACGAAGCGATGCGCCGGCTCGACGGTCTGGCCTAACCCGATCGCCGGCGACCGCTCGCCGGCATGGCGGCGTACGGTCGACCAGGAGCCCGACATCGCGGCGTCGCCCGTCAGCGGCAGGAGCCGACGTGGTCGAAGCGATTCCAACCGGGCTCCAGCGCACGGCCGCACCGCCGGCCGGTCGTGATCGCCTGCCGATCGCCGCGTCGCTGACGGCGGACGCGATCTCGTTGACCGGCAACGCGCTGACCGCCCTGGCGATTCCCTGGTTCGTCCTCGTCACGACCGGCAGCGCCGCCAAAACCGGCGTCGTCGCCTTCGCCCAGATGTTGCCGGTCGTCCTCGCCTCGTTCTTCGGTGGCGCCCTGGTCGATCGGGTCGGTCGCAAGCAACTCAGCATCACCGCCGACGTCTTGAGCGGGCTCACGGTGGCGGCGGTCCCCCTGCTCTACCACACCATCGGACTCGCCTTCTGGCAACTCCTCCTCCTGGTGTTCCTCGGGGCGATGCTCGATGCGCCGGGGAGCACGGCACGGCACGCGATGCAGCCGGATCTCGTCGCACGCGCCGGCATGAGTTTGGAACGCGCCAACGCCGCCTCCCACCTCATCCAGAGCGCGTCGATGCTGATCGGCCCGATCCTGGGGGGCGTCCTGATCGCCTCGCTCGGTGCCAGCAACGTCCTCTGGATCGACGCCGCCTCGTTCGCCCTCTCGGCGTTGATCTTCGCCGCCTTCGTCCCCGCCACGATCCGGCACCCCGCATCGGGCGGCCGATACCTGGACGAGGTGATGGAAGGTCTCCGCTTCCTCCGTCGCGATCGCGCCCTGTGGACGCTGCTGCTGCTCGCGGCCACCCTCAACTTCGTGGGGGCGCCGCTCTTCTCGGTCGTCTTGCCCGTCTACGTCCAGCAGAACTACGAAAGCGCCCGCGACCTGGGATACCTGATCGCCGGATTCGGGGCGGGCGCGGTCTTGAGTGCGCTCGCCTACGGCGCGTTGGGACCGCGCCTGCCGCGCTGGGCAACCGCGGTCGCGATGCACGCGGTCGCCGCCGCCGCGTTTTGTGCCCTGGTGCTGATGCCGCCGCTGCCGGTCGCGGTGGTCGTCATGGCCGTCGTCGGCATCGCCGCCGGAGCATTCAACCCGCTCGTGACCACCATCCTGCAAGAGCGAACGCCGCCGGATCTGCGCGGCCGCGTCTTCGGTTCGGTCGCCGCCAGCGCGATGGTCGCCGCCCCGGCCGGGATGCTCCTGGCCGGCGTCGCGATCGAAGCGGCCGGTCTTCGTGCCGTCCTCGGCGCGATCGCCGCCGCCTTTACCGCGGTCACCCTGGTCTTTTTGATCCAACCTTCGCTCAAGGGGATCGATCGTCCTCCCGATCTGAGGTAGCGGGCGCCGCCGCCGGATCATGGCACCAGGAACCGCTCTCGATCCCCTAACGCCTGACGCCTAACGACTGACGCCTACATCGGATACACCGCCAGCGACATCCCGTCGCTGGTTCCCCAGACGTAGGTGAACGTGTCCCAATCCATGAACTTGTAGGTCCCGTGCGCCGGGTCCGACAGGTAAACGCCGCGGTCGTCGTAGGCGTAAGCCACCATCACGTGTTCGCCCGCGAAGATCGTGTAGGTGTCGTCGTCGTGGTATTTCACACCGGTGTCGCCCCAGAGCGCCATCCAGACGATGACCGCGTGACCGGCATCGAGGTGGTTCTCCAATGGCGTGGGATCGCCCTCCGCATAGAACACCTCGCCGACGAATCCCCACTCGTTGAGGACCGGCACCAACGCCTCCGGGTAGACCCCGTAGTCGTCGTAGCCACCCCAGGCTCCGTCGATGTTGCCGCGGTAGCCGTAGTGCGGGTTTTTCGATTTCGGTACCTCGTCGATGAAGACCTGCTCGGGGATGCCGTTGCCGAACGCACTCGTCGCGATAAACGCCGAGGCGTACTCGCAACTCAGGTTCCGCTCTTGCTTGTGCGCCGGCACCCACTGCGGCGGCGAGTTCGCGACGTTTAACCCGGACACCCCGACCCCATCGACCGGTTCGCCCGTGGCGTCGTCGAGTGCGGCCGGGATCAGCAACCGCTGACCGACCTCCAACAAATCGGGATTGTCCAGCCCGTTGAACGCCACCAGTGCCTCAACATCGACGCCGAACGACCCCGCGATCGACTCGATGGTATCCCCATCCTCCACGTAGTAGGCGGCCGCGACCCACGGACTCGTCCCCTCGCGCGCCGCGGCCTCCGCCGCCGCGTCCTCCGGCGATTGTCCGGGGTCGGGGATGATGATCACGTCGCCGGGTTGCAGATTCGGCGGGTCGGCGACGTAGCTCGAGGCCAGGATCGCGTCCGGATCGACACCGAACTCCGCCGCGACGCTTGCCAGCGTATCGCCCGCCTGGACGCGATAGCGCTGCTGCGCGAGCGTCGGCTGCCCGGTCCCCGCGACGAGGATCGTCACGACAAACGCCGCGGCCACCAACCGCCGCAACCCCGCCATCGGCGCCAAACCGCGGACGGGGAACCACGGGCGATACCAGGGCCGGTGTCGCCGCCTCGGCACCGCGGGTTCGGGAAACCGTGCCTCCTCCGCTCGGTTCCTCGCGGACTCGGACAACGGTGCCGGCACGTCCTGCCAGACCGCGCGTCCGAACGGAATCGGAGCGACCCGAACCGGGGCGGGGCGCCGCTGCCGCCCCGCGACCCCGTCCATCCTCCTCGCGTAGAGACTCACGAGATCGCGCGCGCCGGTGCCCGCCGATCCGGGCATTTTCAGCCGCTCGGCCAAACCCGTGGCCGGGTCCGGCGCCGGTTCTCCTGGTCGTTGGCACGAAGGCGCTTCGGGCGCACCGAGGGTCGACGAATCGATGGTGACGCTCACTCGTCGCCTCCGATGCGGGGCAAGAACGGTCTGCGGGGCATGTACGTACAGCTAAGGCGCAGCATAGCAGGCCGCGGTATCGCACGCAAGGGGAAATGTGTCTCCCTGACACACTGCATGCGCGGGCGGTCGCGGGGCGCCGGGTTTGACGCTCGTGCGGCGTCCGCCTATCATCGCCCGGCGTGTCTGCCAGCGCGAGCAGCATTCCGAAACGGAGCCGGGCGATGACCGACAAAGGCTCGACCACCGGTACGGGCAACCCACCCGCGCCGCCAACCGATCTGCTGTACCAGCGCGATGCCTACCTGGCCTCGTTCGATGCGACCGTCACCTCGGTCGACCCCACCACCGGCTCGGTCACCGTCGATCGCTCGGTCTTCTACCCGGCCGGCGGCGGCCAACCGGCCGATGGCGGAACCTTGACGCGACTCGCCGACGGCGCCACCTGGCAGGTCGTCAACGTCCGCAAAGACGGCGCCGCAGTTCGCCTGACCCTCGACCCGTCCGACCGCCTGCCCCAACCCGGCGACGCCGTCCGCGGCGAACTCGACTGGCCGATCCGCTACCGGCTGATGCGGACGCACACCGCCCTCCACGTCCTCTGCGGCGTCGTCTTCCGCGACTACGGCGCCCTCGTCACCGGCGGCAACATGGGTCCCGACAAGGCGCGCATGGATTTCGAGTTGGAGGACCTCTCACCCGACCGCGTCGCCGAGATCGAGCGGCGCGCCAACGAGGAGATCGCGGCCGGTCGCGACGTCCGCGTCCGCATCCTGCCGCGTGAGGAAGCCTTCCAAATCCCCGATTTGATCCGGACCAAGATCAATCTCCTGCCGCAAGGGATCACCGAGGTTCGCACGGTCGAGATCGTCGGTCTCGATCTTCAGGCCGACGGTGGCACCCACGTCGCCAACACCCGCGAGGTCGGCGGCATCAAGGTCGTCGGCACCCGCTCCAAAGGCAAGAGCAACAAGCGGTTGGAGATCGTCCTCACCGGCGGCGAGGGCGACGAGCAGTTCATCGATCAGGCGGCCCCCGCATGAGCGCCACCATCCAGGACGTCACGACCCGCGTCGCGTCCCAACCCACCCTCGCCCGCCGCGCGAAAGCCTTCGAGGCCTCGCCCTGGGCGGAAGCCTGGGACCTCGTCTCGCGCCACCCCGACCCCATCTACTTCGGCAACGGTGCGCCCGCCCGCGAAGCGCAACCGCTCGATCGCCTCCGCGAGGCCGGTGCCCGCGCCTGGCGTGAGGCCGACGGCGTCCTCGACTACGGCGAAGTCGAAGGCTACCGTCCCCTCCGCGAGTTGATCGCCGCCCGCCTGGCCCGGCGCGGCATGCCCGTCGATCCCGACGAGGTGATGATCACCAACGGTAGCCAGCAGGGGATCGACTTCGTCGCCCGCCTGATGCTCGATCCCGGCGACCAGATCGTCGTCGAGGGCCCGGTCTACATCGGCGCGATGCAGACGTTCGATGCCTACGAAGCGCGCTACCTCGTCGTCCCCGTCGACGACGACGGACTCGACGTCGCCGCCCTCGACCGCCTGCTTTCCACCACCGGCGCCCGCCCCAAACTCATCTACACGGTGCCGACGTTCCAAAACCCGACCGGGATCACGATGACCCGCGCCCGCCGTGAGTCGCTCCTCTCCCTCGCCCGCGAGCGCGGCATCCTCGTCCTCGAAGACGACCCCTACGGCGAGCTCTACTACGGTGCCTCCCCAGGGGCGCCCCTGGCCGCCCTCGACCCGGCGGTCGTTCACCTCGGGACCTTCTCGAAGACGATCGCGCCCGGTATCCGCGTCGGGTGGACGGTCGCCCCGCGCCGCCTGATGGATCTCCTCCTGATGGCCAAGGAGGGTTCCGACATCCACACCGACCGCATCATCACCCGGACCGTCTACCACACCGCCGACGGGTTCCTCGACGACCACATCGCCGCGCTTCGCGAGCTCTACCGGCAGCGTCGCGACACACTCCTCGCGGGTCTGCAACGTCATCTCCCGCCGGATCTCACCTGGTCCTGTCCGGGTGGTGGCTTCTTCGTCTGGGTCCGCCTACCGGACGGATTCGACGCCGACGTGCTGCTGCCGATCGCCGCCGCGCACGGTGTCGCCTACCTCCCCGGTTCCTGGTTCTATCCCGCCGGTCAGAAAGTGCACGACGGGTTCCGCCTCAGCTTCTCCTCCTTGCCGATCGAGCAAATCGAGGAGGGAACGCGGCGGTTGGGTGAGGCGATCGCGGCGTACATCGAGTGAGCTGCCGCCGGTCTTGCGGCGATGTTCGACACCGATCTCGGCATCTTGCCACGACATCCTGGCTTACCCGCAAAGAGGACAATTGCGGCATGGGCTCGGCCGGGGAATCTTCGGGATCGGGCGTCGGTCAGGCCGCACGCGGCAACTGCTAACGCAGCAGGTCGACCTTGGCCCGGCCGTACCCTGCCGCTTGATCGGTTTCAGTTACCTGCCGCTCCACAAATTCACCGGGTGAGCCAGGAAGGGTGGCGCTGCGTCCTGTCTACCGTGTCACGCTCGCCCCTCGTCCGCACACGGCGCGGCGATGGTCGCATGGGACGTCCCACCACCGTCGTCCGATCGTTGCCATCGGAACCCGTCGGCCCACGATCAGCGGCGGATGTTGTACCAGTCGCAGTACGCCAGACCGCCGGCGACCAGGTTCAAGCGGATCGTGTTCCCGGTGTGCAGGACCATCCGCTCGAAGTTGCTGCTGCCGTTGTTGCCCTGGCAGAACACGACCGGGGTGCCGAATCCGCTCGGGATCGTCTCGACGATGCTCGTGCGGACTTGCGCCGGTACCCCGTCCCAGGTCACCGCATGGGGCGACAGTTGCCCGGTCTTCTGCTGGAAAGAGGCGCGGTCGGTGACGAGCACAAAGAGGAAGCCGTTGCCGTCGCCGTGGGCATGGCTGTCGCCCTGGCAGTAGCGGGCAAACTTGAGCTCGCTGGCATCCGCGGGAAACCCGGCGGGGCAGACGTGCTTGTTGACGAAGACGCTGCCGGTGCCGGCGGCGACGGCCGCGCCGCAGGCGGACGGGAGGAGCGTGAGGACGGCAACCAACACGGTGAGGATCAGGGCACTCGGGCGACGGACCAGGATCGAGCGGATCATCGGCGTCTCCTTTCGGTGCGGTGGCCCGGCCGACCCTCGGCGTACCACCGCCCGCAGGATGCGCCGGGGGCCACCGGTGCCGCATCGGTGCGATTGCCGCTCCGGGGAGGGCGCCGCCGCGTGCCGTGGCACGCCCCGATCGGCAAGATTACCCAGGCTTACCCGCCACGATCCTCTCTTCGCGGGCGATCACGAGCGACGGCCCCGTTTCGCAATCGAATGCGGTGGCCCGGACGAGCGCGCCCTGGTACTCGCCAACCGATCGCCGCCGCGTCGGGGGTGAATGGCGGCAAGGGCGAGGCACGGCCGAGTTCATCGCGACCCTTGTGCCAGAGGGAGGAGGCCCCTGAGACGTGGATCCGCTCGGTTCACCGGGTTTGCGGAAGACCCAGGATGTCGTGGCGAGGCATCCCGATCACATTCCACCCGTACCGGTGCCCCGCCGCGTCAGGCGCCGCCGCGGGCGACGACGAAGTCGGTGGCGAAACCGGCGAGCACGCCGAGCGTCAGCCCCCACCCGACCCACATCGGCGCCGCCAGGCGCCGCCCCGCCGCCAGCAATTCGACGATGACGAAGAGGATCGAGCCGCCGGCGAGCGCGAGGATGAAGACCGACATCTCGTCCGAGGTGAACCGCCCGCCGAGGAGCGTCCCGAGGAAGGTCGGACCGCCGGCGATGAGACCGGCGCCCACCAGGAACCGCCACCCGACCGTCTCGCCCGCCAGGGGTGCGGCGACGCCGAACCCCTCGGTCGCGTTGTGCAGCGCGAAACCGATCCCTAGGGTCAGCGCCAGCGAGAGGGCGCCGGTCCGGGCGGCGTTGCCGATGGCCAGCCCCTCGGCCAGGTTGTGCAACCCGATGCCGCCGGCGATCAGCAGCGACAACCGCCGCGCCGAGCCGCCCCCGGCCAGGAGGCGCTGCCCGTAGGCGACGAGCCCGAGGAAGCCCACCCCGAACCCGAACGCCATCAGCGCGAGCAGCGGCCAGAACCGCGCATCGCGCCCGACGTCGGCGGTCTCGACCGGCTCGGCGGCCTGCCCCATCACGTCCACGAAGAGGAAGCAGAGGACGCCGACGGCGAGCGCGTTCAGCATCGCCAATCGCTCCCGGCCGACGACCGACAGCCGGGCGACCGGGAGCCCGAGGAAGATCGTGCCCCCGGCCACCGCCCCCAGGACCAGCGCGTTGGTCGACCCCACCGTCTCACCCTCGTCGTAATTCCGACCAAATTGGTCGGGATTAGCCTATGGGGAAGGGAGGGTCGTCGTCAAGGGGAAAGGGCGCGAGCGCCGGGGTCGCCCCGGCCACGTGGCCGGGGCGTGGTTGGGAGCGCTACTTGACGACGACCGTCGCCGTCATGTTGGGATGGTTGTTGCAGTGGTAGGCGTAGGTGCCGGCCTTCGCGAACGTCTGGCTGAAGGTCGCGCCCTGGGCGAGTTGGCCGGAGTCGAACGAGCCGTCGTCGGCCGTCACCGTGTGGCTGGCGCTGTCCTGGTTGGTCCAGGTCACCGTCGTCCCGACCGGCACCTCCAGTTGCGCCGGGTCGAAGGCAAATCCCTTGATCGTCACCGCCATCGCGCCCGCCGATGGGTTCGCGGCCTCGGGGGTGGCGGCGGGGGCGGCCTCGCCGGCGAGGCCCTCGGACAGGTAGACGGTGACGACGGTCTGGTCGCCCTTTGCCTGCAAGACGGCGACGCCGGTGTAGCCGGAGTCGTTGAGTTGCTCCAGGCCGATCGTCAGGGTCTCGCCGTACAAGGTGCCGCCGATATTGCCGCAGGCGATGTAGTTTTGGATCTGGTCCTTGCTCTCGTGGACGTTGAGGGCGTGGTTGCCGTCGGCGATGGCCGACAACTTGGCGTCGACGGTCGTGACGCTCTCTTCGACCGGATAGATGTCCTCCTTGGTACCGACCGTCTTGCCCGCCTTTTCGGCCTTGCCGTTCTTCGTCACCCCGGGACCAACGTCCGACAGCGGGTACTCGATGTCGCCCAGGGTGTCGCACGTCCCCTTGTGGATGTGGGCGGGGTGACCTGCCTCGTCCTGCGCCGCCGTCGGCGCAACGGCGACGGTCACCGCCGTCGTCAGGGCGATGCCCAGCGTCGCCGCCAGGGACACCCACCGCCGCCGTGTTTTCGCCAGTACCATCGACTACTCCTTCCGTGGTTCACCGCGCAGCGTCCGACCACGCCTTATCCGCGGCCGGCATCCGCACCCGGTGCCGGGACCGGGCGCCTTCCTTACGCGCCGCACCGGACGGCAGATGGTCGCGGCGGCGACGCCGAGCGCGATGTCCGGCAGCCGGTTCGTCACCTTGCCCATGACGGGAACGGCCCATGCCGCGTGCTCGCCTGCTCCACGTAAGTCGCCGGTGGAATCGGGAATCGCCGCCCGATGACGTCCGCCTTCCCACCCCTCCGCAGTCCTACTAATCCGAGCGACTGCGAGGGTTCCGCTCGTGCCGGAATTCGTTCGCTATGGTGATATACTCGCGCCCACCACGGGAGGAAGAGTGAATGGTAGGGTTGACAGCATGATGAAGCTGGTGATCGCGGTCGTCCAAAACGAGGATGCGGACGCGGTCGTGGACGCATTGCTCGAAGACGAATTCCGCGCCACGCGGCTCGCCAGCACCGGCGGTTTTCTCCGCCGCGGCAACACCACGCTGATGATCGGAGCCGACGAGGACCAGGTCGACCGCGTGCTCGACCTCATCCGCCAGCACACGCGAACCGGCATGGCCCCCGCCGAAGACGAGACCGCCATGACCCCACCCGCCGCCGCCACCGTCTTCGTCCTCGACCTCGAGGAGTACCAACGACTGTAGGCGGCGAGGCGGCCAGGCGGCGAGGCGGCAAGGAAACACCGACCGCTTCCCGCCGCTCTCGTCCTCGCCGCCTCGCCGCCTGGCCGCCTCACGCCTATGTTCGATCCCCGCCTCACCATCCGGTTGTGGGGACTCCGGTGGGCGACGCAAGCCAGTTGCGTCGTGGTGCTGGCGGTCGTCGTCGGCGGCGTGATGAGTCGCCTGGTCCGGCGGGAGGAAAATGAGGCGGCCCTCCCCGGTTGGTTGATCGTCGCCGCCCCGACTTTTGCCGCGCTCGTCCTCGTCCTTGCCGGACACGAGGCCGTCCGCGCCGGGGTCTGGCGCCGGCACGGCGCGGTCGTCCACCGGATCAACCTCACCCTCTTTGGCGGCTCCGTCGAATTCACCGAGGGTGCCCCAACCCCTCGTGACGAAGCGATCGGCGCCCTGACCGCCTTCGCCGTCCTTGCCGTCACCGCGTCCGTGCTCGCCGGGATCGCGCTGCTGACGCGGCACGCGGCCACCTGGTTGCGGGCGCCGCTGAAGACGATCGCCGTCGCCGCGGTCGCCCTGGCCGCCCTCCAGGCGATGCCCGCGCTCCACCTCGACGGCGGGCGCGTGCTCCACGCCTGGTTCTGGTATTTGACCGACAGCGCCACCGCCGCGACCCGCGCCGCCGCGATCTACGCCCACCTCGTCGCCGCGGCCCTCCTCGGCGTCGGGATCGTGCTGGTCGCCCGCACCGGCGAATGGCCGTTCTGGGGTCTCGCCGCCGCCGTCGCCGGTCTCCAACTCGAAGGCGGCGCCCGTCGTGCCACCCGCCGCACCGTCTGGACCTCCTTCGAGACGACCACGACGCTGCGCGCGTTGACACTCCCACCCGTCGTCCAGGTCTCGGCCGACACGTCGGTCGACGACGCCGTCGAAACGCTGCTGACCGGGCCGGCAAACACCTGCCTGCTCGTCGTCCATCCCAACGGGAAGCCCGCCGGCATTCTGCGCCTGCTCGATCTCCGCGGCACGCGCCGCGCCTCCTGGGACCGGCTGACGGCCGCCGAGATCGCACGCCCACTGACCGAGTTCCCCAACCTCTCGGTCGACCTTTCGTTGCCCGAGGCGCTCGTCCCCTTCGACGACGGCAACGAACTCGCCGTCGTCGAAGACGAGGGTCACGTCATCGCCGTGGTGACGCGTGCCTCGCTCCTCGCGGCCTTTGCCGAGCACCTGCGAAAAAAGCCGTCCCGCTAGGCGAACGCCACCCGGCACGCGATCGACGCCGCCGGTCATTCCGCCGGGTGTGACGTCCCGATCACCGCGGCGTTCACCGCCGATAAGATCGCGCCGGCCTGGCCGATGAGGTGAACGTCTGCCAGCGCGTCGAGCGGTGTCGGTGTGCGGTTGACGATCGCCAGGCGGGCGCCACTCCGCTTCGCCAGCACCGGCAGTTGCGCCGCGGGCTTGACGATGAGCGAACTGCCGACCACCAGCATCAGGTCGCAGGCGCGGGCGGCGGCGATCGCCCGATCGAGCGCGGCGCGGGGTAGGGCCTCGCCGAAGAGGACCGTCGCCGCCCGCAACGGACCGCCGCAGATCTCGCACCGCAACTCGCCTTCGGTCGTGGCGAGTCGCGCCTGGATCTCGGCCGCCGGCCATTCGGTGCCGCAATCGAGGCAGCGGATGCGGTGCGCCGTCCCGTGGAGTTCGATCACCCGGTCGGGCGAGTTGCCGGCCGCCTGGTGCAGACCATCGATGTTCTGGGTAACGACGTAGCTGAGCCGGCCGGACCGCTCCAGCGCCGCCAGCGCTAGGTGGCCGGCATTCGGTTTGGCCCCCGCCAGCTCAGGGTAACGCGTCCGCCGGTTTTCCCAGTACGCTCGGCGCGTCTCCGCGTTTTCGAGAAAGTCGCCGATGGTTGGCGGCGCTTGGCGCTCCCACACGCCGCCGGGACCGCGGTAGTCGGGGATCCCGGACTCGGTGCTGATACCGGCGCCGGTGAAGGCCACGATCTCCGTCGCCGACTTCACCAGCTCGATCAGCGCCCATAGCACGCGTCCGGTAGCAGTCGCGGAGTCGCTCGGTTCGCTCGGTATCATCGCGGGTTGTCTGCTCAATTCGCTCTCTTCCAACGATCGTATTCCCGGTCTGATTGCGCCAATGCGCGGTGTCCGGATCTTGTGTACGGACACAACTCGTGCTAGGATCGTGGCCGCGACGGAGATGTACGGACACCCCGGCCGGCGGCCTCCGAAGGGGCGCCGTTCTGGGCCCGCCGTGTCTCCCACGCAACCCCGAGACGATCCGCGGGCGCGGGTGTGGTCGTCGACCCCCGCGTTCGCCAGCACACGGAGGCGGCTATGGTAATCTCTGACCCGGCCCTCGTCGTCGTCGCGGATACGCGGGACCGGTTCCTCCGGCGGCTCGGCAACCTCTGCCGTTGGCGCCGGTCCGGGCGCGCGTCGTACCAGTATGCCCCTTCGCCCGCACCGAGCCCAATCCCCCTCGCCGCGATCCTGGCCGCCGTCCCCGTCGAAGCACCCCCGCCGCCTCCCGCCGACCCGGACCCGATCGCGGCCTCCCGCCGAGCATCCTGCGAGGTCGCGGCCCGCGAGATCGTCCTCACCGCCGACGAACGACGGGCCCGCGCCATCGCCCTCCGCGGGCTCTGCCAGGCGCGCGCGCACCGCTTCGACGCCGCCCGCGCGAGTTTCGTCGAGGCGACGCTGCTCGATCCCAAACTCGACCTCGCCAAGATGCCCGATTTCTGGCGGCTGCCGAGCGGGGCCCATCAGGCGGCGATCGAAGCCTACGAGCAGGTCGGTCGCCGGCGCGACGCGGTGGCGCTGACCGCCGCGGTGCGAACCACGTTTCGCCCCAAGCTGTTCCGTACCCGGCCATCGGTGTCGCGTCCCCTACCCGAATCTTGAGCGCCCAAACCGCTCCGAGCAGACACCCCGCGCTCGTGCGATGATTCCGCCTCGACGTGAGCCGCAGAGCTCTCCGCGCGTGGACGAGGAACGGGACCCCATGTCCGACCGCTACCAGCTTGCCTCGGCGCCGATCAATTGGGGGATCGGCCCGGTCACACCCGACGGCCCCGCCCCCGACACCATCCTCGACGCCGTCGTCGACGCCGGCTACGTCGGGTGCGAACTCGGCACCTACGGTCTGTTCGGCACGACCCCCGATCAGGTTCTGTCTCGCTTTCGCCCCCGCAACCTCGCCCTCGTCACGACCTGGCACGAGGTCGACATGGCCCGGCCCCTTTCGACCGAGGCCACCGCCGAGCTCCGGCACCTCCTCGACATCCTCGTCGCCGGCGGCGCTTCGGTGATCCTGGTCAGCGACCTCATCACCGAGGAACGGATTGGCGTCGTCGCCCGCGTCGACGCCCATCCCGAGACCTGGTGGAGCGATCGGGAGTGGACCCAGGTCCGCCAGACCCTCCGCGATGTCGCGGCCATCGCGGCGGAATACGAGGTCCAGGTCGCCATCCATCCCCACGTCGGCGGTCGCATCGAGAGCGGCGCCGAGATCCGGCGGGTACTCGACCTCACCGCCGGCGACCCGATCAAACTCTGCCTCGACACCGGTCACATCCGCATCGGCGGCAGCGATCCGATCGCCCTGCTCGCGCGAGAATGCGACCGTCTCGTCCACGTCCACGCCAAGGACGTCGACGGCGCCGTCCTCGGCCGGCTGCAACGGAGCGAGATCGACTTTGTCGAAGCGGTGGGTGCCGGTCTGTTCGCGGATCTCGGGCGCGGCATCGTCGATTGGCAGGGGTTGAAACAGGGGCTCGCCACCTGCGACTATCGCGGTTGGATCGTGGCGGAGCAGGATCGTCTGCTGGACCCCGGCAACCCCGAACCCTTCGCCTCCAACCGGCGCAACTTCGACTTTCTGAACAGTCTCTTCAGCGGATAGGCGGGCGAGGATGACGGAGCGTTTGCGTGCGGGCGTCGTCGGTTGCGGCGGCGTCGCCCAGATGATGCAACTCCCGTATCTGCGGGAGCTGCGCGACCGCTACGAGATGGCCGCCCTCTGCGACCTCGACGGCGCCACCCTCGACAAGGTCGCCGACGACTACGGGGTCCGCGCCCGCCACCAGGACGTCGCGGGCCTGCTGGCGGAACCGCTCGATGTGGTTCTGGTCCTGACCAGTGGCAACCACACCGAGGCCGTCCTCGCCGCGCTGGAGAGCGGGCGCCACGTCTTCTCGGAGAAACCGCTCACCTACACCCTCGCCGAAACCGACCAGATCATCGCCGCCGAGCAACGAGCGGGCAAGACGGTGATGGTCGGGATGATGAAGCAATACGACCCCGGCTACCGGCGCGGCGTGCGCGCCCTTTCGGAACTGCGGGATCTCCGCTACGTCGATGCCCGCGTCATGCACCCCGACGACAGACTCTACCGGATGCACCACCCGATCGTGAAGGGCGGTCAGGTCGTCGAGGGCGAGACCGCCGACACCAACCCGGTCTACGGTCGCGCGATGTTCGAGCGCGTCCAAACGGCGATCCTCGGTTCCGAATCGACCGACCTGCTCAAAGAGGCGACGGGAACCGATCGCCCGGAGGTGCTGACCGCCTACGCCCTCCTCATCGGCAGCTCCATCCACGACGCGACCGTCCTCCGCGGCGCCCTCGGTCCCGCCTCGAACGTCGTGACCGCCCACGTCTGGGCGGCCGGCACCAGCTTCACCGCGACCATCGCTTACCCCAACGACGTCCGCGCCACCTACACCTGGTCGCTCCTCCCCTACCTGAAACATTATGTCCAGGATTACTCGTTCTACGCCTCCGACGGTCGCGTCCACATCCGCTTCCCGTCGCCCTACCTGCAAAACGCCCCCACCATCGTCGATGTCGAATCGATGGACGGCACCGAACTCCACGAGACCCGCATCACCACCTCCTACCAGGAGGCGTTCAAATTCGAACTGATCCACTTCCACGACTGCGTCACCACGGGCCGGCGCCCCCTCACCGACGCCGCCGGTTTCCGCACCGATCTCGAACTACTCACCGCGATTGCGCGGGCAATGTGAGGCCATTGCTCAGCCCAGGAAGGCTCTCCAGCTTCGACCCCGGAGACACCCTTCTGGCAGGGCGTGTGGGGGCTTGACCGGATATGCCCGATCGGGCATAGTTGGGACCAGTCGATGCGCCCGGTGGTCTTCGCCGGATCGAGTCGGGAGGACCTCCGAGACTTCCCCACCGAGGCCCGACGCGAGGCGGGTTTCGCCCTGGAGACGGTTCAGTCGGGAAACAAGCCCGACAACGCGAAGCCGTTGAGGGGCTTCGGCGGCACCGGCGTGCAGGAAATCGTCGCCGACGACGAGGGCGGAACCTTCCGCGTGGTCTACACCGTGACACTGCCGGACGCGGTCTACGTTTTACATGCGTTCCAGAAGAAGGCAAAGCGGGGCATCGCAACGCCGCAGCGAGACTTGGACCTGATCAGACAACGTCTGCGAATGGCGCGGGAGCGATCCGCCAAGCACGTCCGAGCGAGCGAGGAACGACGACCATGACCCGAGAGGACGATCCGGAGCCGTGCTTCACCGTCGGGAGCGGCAACATCTACGCGGATTTGGGGTTCGAGGAGCCCGAACTCGAACAGGCGAAGGCGACGCTCGCGCGCCAAATCGGCGCGCTCATCCGGGCGCGAGGATTGACCCAGATCGAGGCCGCGAAAGTGCTCGGGATCGACCAACCCAAGGTCTCTGCCCTCCTGCGTGGACGGTTGGGGAACTTCTCGACCGAGCGCCTGATGCGGCTGCTGACTCGGTTGGATCAAGACGTCGACATCGTTGTCCAGCCGAAGGCGGCCGCGCGGCCGGTCGGGAGGATCGCCGTCCACCAGCGATAACCGGTGGAGGACGCGAGAACAAAAAGCAACAGCAAGCGGTTGCCAAGCGTGCCGACCCCGTCGCCACGTGCGATCATGCGCATCCGACGGACCGACGAGCACGGAGGGAGAACAACCGACAATGACGACGGATACGACCGGAATCGAGGTTGTAGGAGCGGTTCCTACCGACGTGGCGCACGTCCTCAGCCCCGAGGCGCTCGCGTTCGTCGCGGGGCTGCACCGGGCATTCAACACCACCCGCGAGGCGCTGCTGGCCCGCCGCGGCGAGCGGCAGGCCGCAATCGCGTCCGGCAAGCGACCGACGTTCCTGCCGGAGACGCGCTCGGTGCGTGAAGGCGAGTGGCAGGTCGGACCGGCGCCGGCGGCGTTGAACGATCGCCGCGTCGAGATCACGGGGCCGACCGACCGCAAGATGATGATCAACGCGCTCAACTCGGGTGCCAGGGTCTTCATGGCCGACTTTGAAGACGCCCTCTCGCCGACCTGGTGGAACGTCCTCGACGGGCAGCGGAACATGATCGACGCCGTACGCCGCACGATCGCCTTCGACGATCCCTCCGGCCGGGCGTACCGGCTCAACGACGAAACCGCGACCCTCGTCGTCCGTCCCCGCGGCTGGCACCTGCCGGAGCGCCACGTCCTCGTCGACGGTCAGCCGATCTCGGCCAGTCTCTTCGACTTCGGTCTGGTCTTCTTCCACAACGCGAAGGAGCAACTCGCGCGGGGTGCGGGTCCTTATTTCTACCTGCCGAAGATGGAGAGCCATCTGGAGGCGCGGCTCTGGAACGACGTCTTCAACGCCGCCCAGGACCAACTTGGCATCCCGCGCGGCACGATCCGCGCCACCTGCCTGATCGAGACCATCCTCGCCGCCTTCGAGATGGAGGAGATCCTCTACGAGCTGCGCGACTGGGGCTGTGCGCTCAACGCGGGCCGCTGGGACTACATCTTCAGCATCGTCAAGAACTTCGGCTGGCGGGACGACTTCGTACTGCCGGACCGGGGCGACGTGACGATGACGGTGCCGTTCATGCGGGCGTACACCGAGCTGCTCGTGCGCTCGTGCCACCGTCGCGGAGCGCACGCGATCGGCGGGATGGCGGCGTTCATCCCGTCGCGCCGCGACGCGGAGGTGAACGAGGCCGCGCTCGCGAAGGTGCGCGACGACAAGGAGCGCGAGTCGGGCGACGGCTTCGACGGCACCTGGGTCGCTCACCCCGACCTCGTGCCGGTCGCAACGGAGGTGTTCGACGGCGTCCTCGGCGACCGGCCGAACCAGGTCGAGCGGCAGCGCGACGACGTGTCGGTGACCGCGGAGCAGCTGACCGACTTCGAGATCCCGGGCGCGGAGATCACGGACGACGGGCTGCGCGCGAACGTGTCCGTCGGCGTCCGCTACCTCGACGCGTGGCTCAACGGCGTCGGAGCGGCGGCGATCGACAACCTGATGGAGGACGTTGCCACGGCGGAGATCTCCCGCTCGCAGGTGTGGAGCTGGGTGCAGGAAGGCCGCTTC
>DATBFX010000067.1:0-3856 GCA_036558305.1 Thermomicrobiales bacterium
TCCTCGACTGGTCGGGCGACTCGACCCACGCTGAGTGGGTCGCCGGTGAGGTAATCGTCTTTATGCCGCCGGTGGAGTTGCATCAACTGGTCGAGGGGTTCGCTTTTTCGCTGCTTGAGCGGTTCGTCGGTTTGTACGACCTGGGTGTGGTGTTGCAGGCGCCTTTTGAGATGAAATTGCCCGATGGCTCGTCGCGCGAGCCCGACCTGTTGTTCGTCGCTCGTGAGCATTTCGACCGGCGGACGGCGGAGCGGTTGGTCGGCCCGGCCGATTTGCTGATGGAAATCCTTTCCGATTCGACGGCGAGATACGATCGCTATGAGAAATTCTTCGCCTATGAGCGGGCTGGCGTGCCCGAGTATTGGTTGATCGATCCCCGTCCCGGAAGGCAGAAGATCGAGGTCTTCGCGCTATCGCCCGATGGACGTTACCGACCGCTCGATCCCGACAGCGACGGTCGCTATCACTCGCTGGCCCTCCCCGGCTTCTGGTTCGATCCGAGGTGGCTTAGCCAGCTGCCGCTGCCCGATCCCGAGGACGCGATCCTTGAGGTCGCGCCCGATGCGTACTTCGAGAAGATTCGAACCAAGTACGAAGCGCGGCGGCGATCGCCGGGGAACGGCTCTCCGTCTCACCGGTAGTTGTGCGACTCCGGCGAGACCGTCGCCAGCTCCCGCTCCCGTTCCGGTGCGAAGCGCGGCTGGACGTCGTCGAGGTCGCGCGCCGGCATGCCGGCGAATTCCTGCCGGGCGTTCTCCATCGGCCGGATCCAGCGGCAGATGACGTTGATCGTGTCGTGCTGCTTCTGCAGCGTTCCGGTCACGACGACGAACGGTTCGCCGCGGACGACCATCCGCTGCCGCTCGTAGAGACCGGGGTAGACGATCACGTTGACCAACCCGTGCTCGTCCTCCAGCAAGAGGAACGTGATCCCCTTCGCCGTCCCCGGCCGCTGCCGGCAGACGGTCAACCCGGCGATCTCGATCTCCGTCCCGTGCGGCAACCGGTCGAGGTCGGCGGTCATCACGAAGTGCGCCGGCAGTCGGTGACGCAACAGCCCGAGCGGGTGGTAGCGCGGCGAGAGCCCGAGCACCGCGTAGTCGGCCGCCATCTGGTCCCAGGCGCCCATCGGCCGCAGTTCGACCCCGTCCTGCCCGACCGGCAGCGCCAGCGGGATTTGCCGCCCGTTTGCCGTCGTCCGCTTGGTGCCGAACCGCTGCGAGGAGACGAACAGACCGATCTGCCAGAGCGCCTCCCGCCGTCCGAGCCCGAAGCGGTCGAACCCACCGACCGCGATCAGGTTCTCGACCGCCGCCGTCGGCAGCGGCACCCGCCGCACGAAGTCGGCCAGCGAGCGGTAGTCCCCGTTCGCCTCCCGCTCCAGCACGATCCGCCGCGCCGGTTCCTCCCCCAACTCCTTGACGTATCCCAACCCGATCCGGATTCCGTTCGTCCCGTCCAGGCTGCAGCGGACCCCGCTCAGGTTGACGTCGGGCGAGAGGATCCGCAACCGGTGCCGCTTGGCGTCGTTGATCAGGACGTGCGGCGGGTAGAACCCCATCGGCTGGTTGTTGAGCAGGGCGCAGGTGAACTCCGCCGGGTGGTAGTACTTCAGCCAGCACGACTGATACGCCAGCAGCGCGAACGCGACCGCATGAGCCTTGGGAAACCCGTAGCTCGCGAACCCGGCGAGTTTGGTGAAAACGTTCTCCGCCTCTGCCCGCGTCACCGGGTGCTCCGTCCCTCGGTGCCTCGCGATGGCGCCGGTGATGAACTTCTCCCGCAGCGCCTCCATCGCTTCCCGTGAACGCTTCCGGCTCATCGCCCGCCGGAACCCCTCCGCCTCACCGGGGGTGAACCCCGCGTACGCCATCGCCACCTGGAGGACCTGCTCCTGGAAGAGCACCACCCCGTGCGTCTCTTCCAGCACCGGTTCGAGACAGGGGTGATCGTAGTGCGGCTCGATCGGCAAGAAACTCGTCCGCTTCTTTTGCCGGTGCTCGACGTACGGCGTCACCGCGCCGCCGATGATCGGTCCCGGCCGGACGATCGCGACCTGCACGGCCAGATCGTCCAGGTTCCGCGGCCGCGTCCGCGGCAGCATCTGGATCTGCGCCCGGCTCTCGATCTGGAAGACGCCGACCGTATCCCCGTCGCAGATCATCTCGTAGACCTTCGGATCCTCGAAGTCGATCCGGCTGAGATCGGTCGGCTCCTTCCCCGCCGCGACCATCAACTCCAGGCACTCCTCGACCAGCGAGAGCATCCCCAGCGCCAGGAAGTCGATCTTGACCATCCGCGCGTCGTCGCAGGAGTCCTTGTCCCACTGGCAGAGGAATCGCCCCTCCATCGCCGCCGGTTGCACCGGCACGATCTCCCGCAGCGATCCCGCGGCGACGACCATGCCGCCGACGTGCTGCGTCACGTGGCGCGGAAACCCCGCCAACTGATCGGCCAGTTCGACCAGGTACGACCACGGCGGGTTGTCCTTCCGCTCCGCGTAGCCGGGGATGCGGTCGAGTTCCCGGCTCAGATCGTGGGCCGAGCGCGGCTCGCTCAACTTGGCGATCTTGTCGATGTCCGGTTGCGGCAATCCCAGGGCCTTGCCGACGTCGCGCACGGCGCTCCGCAGCCGGTAGGTTGAGAAGGCGCAGACGAGCGCCGCCCCGTCCCCGTACTTCTCGTGCACCCGCTCGATCAACCGCTCGCGGATCTCCCGTGGGAAATCGAGGTCGATGTCCGGGACGGCGTACAACTCCTCGTTGAGGAAACGCCCGAAAAAGAGGTTGTTCTTGACCGGATCGATGTGCGACAGCCCGATCAGGTAGCAGACGATCGAACTGACCGACGATCCCCGCCCCCGCCCCGGCGGCAGATTGGCCGCGCTCCGCGCCGAGTTCGTCCCCCGCACCTCGTCGGCGACCTCCCGTGCCAGCACCAGCAGATCGCGATAGAGGAGGAAAAACCCGGCCAGCCCGTGGTGCGCGATCACCGCCAACTCTTCGCGCAGTCTCGCCGCCGCCGCTGCCCGCTCCGCCTCGGTGTAGCGCTCCACCAGGGTCGTGCGGCAGACGTGGGCCAGCGCCTCGTCCGGCGTCTCGCCGTGCGCGGTCGGGTAGTCGGGGAAGGCGTAATTGAGGTTGCGGGTGAGATCGAACGCCGCGCACCGGTCCGCGATCCACCCCGTCGTCGCCAACGCCTCCGGATAGCGCTGGAAAAGCTCCCGCATCTCCCGCGCCGACCGGAGATAGAATTGCGCATTCGGCCGCCGCTCGCGGTGCGAGTTGTCGAGCGTCCTCTGGTGCTTGATCGCGACGAGCACGTCCTGCAACCGGTGCCGCTCCGGCCGGTGATAGTGAACATTCCCGGTCGCGGCATAACGCATCCCAACCTGCTCGGCAACCTGCACAAGCCGTTGCACGCGCTGTGCATCCCCGTAGACCCGGTTGTGCTGAAGCTCGACCACGACGTTCTCTGCCCCGAACCACTTGACGTAATCACGAAGCAGCGCCTCCGCTTCTCGCCTCTGGTCGGCATCGATCAGTTGAGAGAGACGCCCCTGCCGGCACCCGGTCAGCAGAATCAACCCCTCGGCATGACTCTCCAACAGAGCAGGATCAAGCCGCGGCGTCCGATCCTCCGGCCGGTAGAGCGGCTTCGACTTCCCAATTCCCCGGAGTTCGAAGCGAATCCTCTCGTCGCCCTCTTTCCCTGACGTTCGTAGGGGCGGACCGCCGTGTCCGCCCTCCCCGGATGCCGCGGACGACGAGGGCGGACAGCGCCCAGAGGGCACCCGGTCCGCCCCTACCGCGCTCCTGACACCGTCTGTTCCGCAACCCGCTCTAACTCAGCAGCA
>DATBFX010000068.1:0-4270 GCA_036558305.1 Thermomicrobiales bacterium
ACGAGGCGGAGATCCGCGGTCACCGCCGCACCTACGTCGGCGCCATGCCCGGTCGTGTCGTCAAGGCTCTCAGGGATGCCAAGAGCCGCAACCCGGTGATGGTCCTCGACGAGATCGACAAGGTCGGTTCCGACGCCTTCCGCGGCGACCCGGCCTCCGCCCTGCTCGAAGTCCTCGACCCCGAGCAAAACTCCTCCTTCTCCGACCACTACCTCGAGGTGCCGTTCGACCTCTCGAAGGTGATCTTCATCACCACCGCCAACCTACTCGAACCGATCCCGCCGGCACTGCGCGATCGCATGGAGGTGATCGAGGTCCCCGGTTACACCGAGGTCGAAAAACTCGCCATCGCCCGCGAGTTCCTCCTGCCGAAGGCGCTGGAATCGCACGGGCTGACCCCCGAGATGTTGACGGTCACCGACGACGCGCTGCGCCGGGTCATCCGCGAGTACACCGAAGAGTCGGGCGTCCGCAACCTGGAGCGCGAACTCGGTTCGCTCTGCCGCAAGGCGGCCCGCCGCTTCGCCGGCGACGACGCACCCGAGGAGATCACGATCGACGCGCCCGATCTCCCGACCATCCTCGGCGTCCCCCGCTACGAATTCGGGCGGGCGGAGGAGCAGGACGAGGTCGGGGTTGCCACCGGTGCCGCCGTCACCAGCGTCGGCGGCGATCTCCTCTCGATCGAGGTCACGGTGATGGAGGGCAAGGGCGACCTGATCCTGACCGGTCAACTCGGCGAGGTGATGCAGGAATCGGCGCGGGCCGCCATCTCCTACGCCCGCAGCCACGCCATGGAGTACGGGATCGAAGCCGGTTACTTCGACCGCCGCAACATCCACGTCCACATCCCGGCCGGCGCCATCCCGAAGGATGGCCCCTCGGCCGGCATCACCATCGCCACCGCCCTCATCTCCGCCCTCACCGGCCGCAAGGTCCGCAAGGACGTGGCGATGACCGGCGAAGTCACCCTGCGCGGCAAGGTCTTGCCGATCGGCGGTCTCCGCGAAAAGACGCTGGCGGCCCACCGCGGCGGTGTCCGCACGTTTCTCCTGCCTCGCCGCAACGCCAAGGACCTCTCCGAATTGCCCGAGGTCGTCCGCAACGACCTGGAATTGATCCAGGTCGGCTCCCTGGCCGAAGTCCTCGACGTGGCGCTGCTGCCGGCGGAGGAGCGGAACCTGCACGTGGCGTAGGAGCGACAGCGGCGCGGCGATCGGCCTGCGAAGCGAGCGGAGATGGTCATGAACTCCACCTCAATCAACGGCATGATCGACCCCAGCTACGAGATCGAGGTCGTCGACGATGCGCAAGAGGCCATTCGCCGGGCACGAGCGCAGGAGCGAGTCATCGTCGCTCCTGAAGGGGAACCGCCGGTCGCGGTGATTCCGCTCATCGATCTCAAGCTCTTGCTTCGACTCGAAGACGAGGAACTGGATCGGATCGACGCGCAAGACCTGCGTCGGCTGAAGGAGAGCGACGAATACGATGACCGCATCTCGTGGGCCGAGGTCAAGATGCAGCCGCGCCTTTGAGTCCGCGGGATGGCCTACGATATCGAATGGCTCCGTTCAGCCAGCAAAGCATTTGATCGCTTGCCGCCTGCCGTACGGCAACGCTTGGAGCGGGCGATCACCGCTCTGGCCGACAATCCCCGCCCAAGTGGCGTCCGTTCGGTCGTCACCGGTGCCGGCGAGCTGCGGCTGCGCGCAGGCGACTCCCGGGTCATCGACGAGGTCGACGATTCGGCCCGGACCGTGCTCATCGTGAAGGTCGCTCACCGAAGCGAAGCCTATCGGTGAATCACCGCTCATTCCTGGTCGCGTCAAGCAATCGAAGGCACGAAACCTGCTACTCCTCCCGATGCTGACCGGCCCTCATCGGGCTGGCAAGGAAGGAGAACCGTCATGCCGTACGACACCAAATCCGACCTCCCCAACAGCGTTCGCGACAATATTCCCGCGCACGCCCAGGACATCTACAAAGAGGCCTACAACAGCGCCTGGGAGGAGTACGGGCACGATGAGAGCCGCGCCCACCGTATTGCCTGGGGCGCGGTCGAGAAGAAGTACCACAAGAACGAATCCGGCAAATGGGTCGAGGGCGCTTCGAAGAGCGACTGATCGCGAATCGATGTCCCTCAGCGGGGCACCGGGCCGAGGGGTCTTTTCCCGCCGGTCACGAGGGTCGCTTGCTGAATAATGGAATCATTCTCTCCCCATTCTCCTCCTCTTGACGGGCTTGCGGGACGGCGGTACCGTTGTCGCTCAGTCACGTCCGGATGGCGCTGGAGCGAGGACGACCGGTGGGGGTGGTGCAACCGGCCCCAACGGCGGTCCGACGACCCGGTTCGGACGCGATCCGCGCGATGGGGAGGGGAGGGGACCTATGTCGGCGCGTAGGTCGGTGCGTCGCACCGGGTGTGGTTTCTGGGTCCGGCTGCTGCTGGTGTGCGGGCTCGTGCTTCCGCTCTCGCTCGGGCTGTTGCAGCCGCCCGGCGCGGCGGCGGCATCGGCGACGATCGCGACGGACGCGTTGCGGTTGCGGACGGGACCGGGCACGGATTACGACATCATCACCTTGATGTACGAGGGCCAGTCGGTCACCGTCCTGGATGGCCCGCAAGACGGCTGGTATCAGGTCCGGTACGGGTCCGAGACCGGTTGGGCGTTCGGCGACTACCTTGACCTGGGCGGCGGTGGCGGCGATGGCGGTGCGTCGGGGTCGGCCACGATCGCGACCAACGTGCTGCGGTTGCGCGACGGGCCGGGCACCGGGTACGACATTCTCGACCTGATGTACCAGGGCGAAGACGTCTCCGTTCTCGACGGCCCGACGGGCGACGGCTGGTATCAGGTTAGCTACCACGGCGAGGTCGGTTGGGCGTTCGGCGACTACCTCGATCTGGGCGGTGGGGGCGGCGATGACGGCGGTGGCGGTGGAGGCGATTTGCCGTCGTCGGCGACGATTGCGACCGACGTTCTCAATCTGCGCAGCGGGCCGGGAACGAACCACGACGTCGTCGACCGCATGCTTTACGGCGAAACCGTCAAGATCGACGACGCCCAGGGTGATTGGTATCACGTCGAGTACGAGGGCGACGAGGGTTGGGCGTTCGGCGACTACCTGGCGTTCGGCGGGGACTCGATGTCGTTCTGGGTGCCGACGCGCCAGCAGGAGCACAGTCTCAGTTGCGAGTACGCCTCGCTGCAGATCGCGACGGCGGCGTTGGGGAACGAGATCCCGGAGGACGATTTCATCCCGGTCGTCGGTCAGGCCGACAACCCGCACGACGGTTTCCGCGGCAACATCGACGCCGACTACATCTACGGCACGGACGACTACGGCGTCTACCCGGAGGCGCTGGCCAACGCCCTTCCGGAGTTCGGGTTCGCCGGCGAGGTCTTGTACGGCGGGCGGAACAACCTCAAGGCGCATTTGAAGCGGGGGGAACCGACCCTGGTCTGGATCGATCTCTGGTGGGATTCCAGCTTCACGATGGACATCGACGGCGAACCGGTGACGATGGCGCCCGGCTCGCACGTGGTGGTGGCCTACGGCTACTCCGACGAGGGCGTGCTGATCTCCGACCCCGACTCGTCGGTCCGCAAGCGCCTGATCCCGTGGGACGACTTCATGGTCATGTGGAAGAGCATGGACCAGATGGCGCTCGCCGTCAGCGTTTGAGAGCGCGGGGGCGGACGATGGCGCTGTCGCCGGCCGAGCGGGGGCGGTTGATCGCGTCGTACGCCGCGGGCTACGACGACGTCATGACGGCGTTGGAGGCGATCACGGCGGCGGAGTGGGAGGCGCGGGAGGGACCGGGGGAGTGGTGCCCGCGCGAGATCGTCCACCATCTGGGCGACAGCGAGATGGACGGGGCGGGTCGGATCAAGATGATCGTCGCGGAGCGGCGACCGGTCCTGGCCGGCTGGGATCAGGATCGCTGGGTCAAGGTTTTGCACAGCAAGGAGCGGCCGATCGATCCGTCGTTGGCGGCGTTCAAGGCGGCGCGGGAGGCGACGCTGCCGTTGCTTCGCCTCTTAACCGACGAGCAATGGCTGTTGGTGGGGATGCACACCGAATTTGGGGCGATGAGTGCGGACGATTGGCTCGGGTTCTACGGGTTGCATGCGCAGGACCACGCCGCGCAGATCCGGCGGGCACGGGCGGCGGGGCGGGCGTAGGGCGACCTGGCGACGAGGACGGGCAGGACGGCCGGAGCGGCGCCGGGGTCACCGCCCTCACCAGCACCCAGAGGGTACCCGGT
>DATBFX010000069.1:0-2875 GCA_036558305.1 Thermomicrobiales bacterium
GTCGAGGTGGTCGGGCGGTGGGCGAAACTCCGCACCGGCGATTACATCGACGTCGAGGACACGGCGGTGGCGACGGTCGTCTTCGCCAACCGCGCGCTCGGCACCATCCTGGCCGCGACGACGATCAATCCGGGGTTCGGGTTCCGCGTCACGGTCCACGGCGACAACGGGGCGACGGTCAGCGTTTGGGAAAACCCGGAAGGCCAGCAAGGTGTCAACGACGTTTGGACGATTGCAGGGGAAGAAGGCCAACGCGCCGAGTGGGAGCACGAAGACCGGGACAAGCCGGGGTTCCCCTACTTCCACCAACTCCAACTCCAGGACTTCCTGCAAGCAGTGCGGGACAAACGGCCGCCGGCGGTCGCGGGCGCCGAGGGAATCAAATCGCTCGAAATCATCACCGCGATCTACGAATCGTCCCGCACCGGCCAGCCGATCAGATTGCCGATGGCCCGGACATAGCGGTGGCCGATAGACAACGGGTCGCCGTCGTCGGCTGCGGTTCGATCGGGCGCGCGCACCTGGAGTCGTACCGGCGCGCCGGTGTCGAGATCGCGGCGGTCTGCGATCTCGATCGCGATCGGCTCGCGGCGGCGGGCGACGAGTTCGGCGTCGGTCGGCGATTCGAGCGGTACGAGGACCTGCTCGCCGCCGATCGGTACGATCTGGTCAGCGTCTGCACGATGCCCGCGACGCACCGCGAGGTCGCGGTCGCCGCCCTTGCCGCCGGCGCCAACGTCCTCTGCGAAAAACCGCCCGCGCTGAACGCGGCCGAAGTCGCGGCGATGATCCGCGCGGCGCAGGAAGCCGGTCGGTTTCTGACCTTCGGTTTCAACATGAGGTACCTCCCGAACGCCCGCATCCTGAAACGCTTCGTCGAGGCAGGCGGTCTGGGTCGCCCGGTCTACACTCGTGCCTGGACGTTCGCGAGCGACATCCCGTGGTGGGGAAAGCACTGGGTCAAAAGCATCTCCGGCGGCGGGGTCCTCGCCTCGACGGCCGTCCACATCCTCGATCTCGCCCTCTGGATGGCGGGCGATCCCCGGCCCATGACTGCCTCCGCGTCGATGACCCGACTCTTCCCCGCCAAGCGCGGCGGGACCGCACCGGACGAGGCATCCGCCGCCGCCTTCGACGTCGAAGACACCTTCAGCGGTCACATCCGCTTCGAGGACGGGTCGTGGATGACGCTCGAAGGCGGCTGGTCGTACGATCGACTCGACTACTCCTACAGCTTCGAAATGACCGGGGAGCGCGCCGCCATTCGGTTCGACCCAATGCAGATCGTGAGCGAGCGCGACGGCGCGCCGGTCGACATCACCAGTGAGTACCTCGCCCCGGCGGAGCAAGCCGCGGCGACCTGGCAAGGCGGCTGGCGGGGTGCAATCAATGACGAGATCGCCGACGTCGTGGCAGCGGTGCGCGACGGTCGCGCGCCGATGGTGACGGCGCGCCAGGCGCTGACGGTACAGGCGACAATGGACGCGCTGTATCGATCGGCCGAAGCCGGGCTCGAAGTTGCGGTCGAGATACCCGTCGCGCACGCAGCGACCTGACGACCCTTACGCGCAACGACCTGGCTCGGACGCACCGCAGCGGGGTGGCGCCAGCCGGAAGAGGTCGCACATATCGTCGAGGATGGCGTCGAGTTCCTTGCGATCGAGCGCGTCGAGTGGATTGCCGGCGTGGTGCCGCAGGTAGTCGGAGGCGATCACGCCGCGTCTCTTCAGGACGGCCTTGTAGACACCCGGCATCCGCCCTTCGAAGTTGAGCAACGGCAGCAGCCGGTTGAACAGTTCTCGGGAACGCCGCGCGTCCCGTGCCTCCAGCGCGTCCCAAACCTGGACGTGGACGTCGGTCGCCTCGCAGGCGGGCATCGTGCCGCAGGCGCCCCTTCGGTGCTCGTCGATCAGGTACCGCCCGGCGACACCGCCCATGATGCCCTTCAACTTCGGCCCCGCCAGGTCGAGCTCGGCCGAGATGGCGTGCCCCGGCGGCAGCGTCTCCTCTTTGACCCAATCGACGTTCGGCAACTCCCGGATCAGCCGCGCGACGAACTCGGGACTGAGCCGGGTGCCGTACGGCGCGTCGTGGTTCTGGACGAAGATGGGAATCGCGATCGCCTCGGCGAGCCTGCGATAGAAGCCGTAGATCGCCGGCAGCGGCGCGGCCGGTCCGGTCGGCGGCAACGCGATCACCGCGTCCGCCCCGATCTCGGCGGCGTGGCGGGCAAAGGCGACGGAGGCGGCGGCCGAACCGGCAGACACGCCGACGACCACCGGGATGCGTCCGTCGACCGTCTGGACGATCGTCTTGGCCACCGTGCGCCGTTCGTCGTCGGTCAGCGTCCAGGCTTCCGACGCGTTGACGGGGGCCACGATCCCGTGGGCACCGGCCTCAACACAGAACTCGACTTCGGAGCGCAGACTCGCCAGGTCGAGCGCACCGTCATCCGTAAAGGGCGTGCACGGGATCGTGAAGACACCACGCCAGGATCGCGTTTCCGCCACGATGTCGCACCTCCAATTGTGATCGCCCTCCATCGTCATTCCGAGCCGAGTCGAGGAATCGTTCTCCGCCAGAGGCAACAAACCCGAGAGTCAGCGCCTCCGCTTCCGCTCCGTGAGATTCTTCGACAAGCTCGGCATGACGACGATGGACCCGCCGCGCCCCTGCCCTATCCGTCCTTCGAGGGTCGCCGGCGCTTCGCCGGGGCCGGCTTCGATGTCGAGGCAGTCGCCTCGCCCTTCGGCTCCTCCCCTTCGACCGTCGCCGCTGCTCGCTTTCGCGAGGACCTTGGCTTCTTTGCGGGCGGTTCCGCGATCGCCACGACCTCGACCGTTGACGCGGCACGCTTCCGGCTGCGGCGCGGCTT
>DATBFX010000070.1:0-2365 GCA_036558305.1 Thermomicrobiales bacterium
GACCACCAGAATCCGTTGCCCGCTCATCCCCCATCGTCTCCGGTCCGGTCCGTTTCGGCGACCGGTAGCGTGAAGCGGAACGTCGTCCCCTCGCCGACCAGGCTCTCCACCCAGATCCGGCCGCCGTGCGCCTCGACCAATCCTCTGGCAATCGCCAGCCCGATCCCGGTGCCGGGCACGCGCCCGGTCCCGTCGGCCCGATAGAACTTCTCGAACAGATGCGGCACGTCCTTCGGTGGTATCCCGGCCCCGTTGTCGCACACCGCCATTTCGACCGCCCCCGGCACACGCCGAGCGGCGATCGTCACCGCGGTCCCCGGCGGGGTGTACTGGAGCGCATTTTCGGCGAGGTTCATCACGACCTGCGCGATCTCGACGTAGTCGAAGTGGGCAAGCGGCAGGGCGGGTTCAACCTCGGTCGTCAAGACGTGGCCGCGCTGACTGGCCCGCGACGCCAACCGCCCCGCGGCGTCTTCGACCAACTCGGCGACGTCGTACCACTCCTTGTCCGGTTTGAGGACGCCCCCTTCGATCCGCGACAGATCGAGGAGGTTGCCGACCATCAGCGCCAGCCGGTCGGTCTCCTCGTCGATCCCGCGGAGGAAATCGTCGCGCGCCTTCCGATCCCAGTCCACCGTCGGATCGAGCAGCGAGGTCGTCGACGCCTTAATCGTCGCCAGCGGCGTCCGCAGGTCGTGCGACACCGCCGCCAGCAGCGCCGATTTCAACTCGTCCGACTGCGCCAGCGCCTCGGCCCGCGCCGCGTCCGTCGCCAACCGCGCCCGCTCCAACGCCAGCGCCGCCTGATTCGCGAAGCTGGTCAGCAGTTGCTCGTCCTCGGGACCGAACCGGCCGCCACCCGGTTTCCCCGTCACTTCCAGCACACCGACGACCCGGTCCGTCGTCGCGATCGGCAGATAGAGCACGTCGCGGTCCCGCCGTTGTAGCGTCGACGGGCCCGGCAACCGCGACCCGTGCGGGAGCCGCACCCGCCTCCCCGCCGTGCTCTGCCCCGCCGGTTCGCGATGCTCCATCGCCCAGGTCGCGACGGCGAGATTCTGCCGGTCGATCGTCGTCGGAATCGACAACGGATAGCGGGCGCGCACCGCCAGTTCACCTGCCGCGTCCGGCAGCAGGATCCGTCCCGTCTCCGACCCGTAGACGTGCACCACGCGCTCGACGATCGTCGCCAGGATCTGATCGAGCGTCACGTCGCCGATCAGCGCCGCATTGAGTTCGTACAGGAGCGTCGCCCGACGTTGCTCCCGTTCCGCTTCGGCCGTCCTCGCTTGCACCCGCGCCACCAGTTGCGACGTCACGATCGCCACACCGAGATACACGAAGAGCGCCAGGATCTGGTCCGCCCGACCGATCGTCAACGTGTGGTACGGCGGGATGAAGAAGAAGTCGTAGGTGAGGAACGACAGCACGGCCGCCACCACCGCCGGCCCCGCGCCCGCCGTCAGCGACAGGGCAAAACAGACCAGCAGGTAGATCAAGGCAACGTTGAGGATGCCGAGGGTATCGCGCACCGTCAGCATCAGCAACGTCGCCACGGCGACCGCCAGGACCGCCACGGCGTACCGGCGGCCCGAACCGGGGTCACGCCGCAGCGCCGCCACCTCGCCACGCGCGCGCCCGATCGCCGCTGCCGCTCGTTCGGTCATCCGCTCGTCGTCCCCGCGCGGGGCGGCCGTCGCCGTTGCTCACGGCATTGCCGGCCGCCCGCGCGAATGATCGCGCCCCGCGAACGGTTCGTCATCTTGTTGCGTTTTTGTCATCCCAACCGTTTCACTCGGATATGCGTTTGTCACGCGGCGGATCGCAGACTCGGTGGCGTACCAACGCCGGTCGGTGGCGACCGGCACAGCGAGACGGTGTCTCAGACGGCAAGGAGATCGAAATGGACGTGCAGGGGACGGACGGCATCGAGTTGGCGCGACTCTTGGAAGGAGCCCAGGGCTATCGAGCCGATCGCCGGTCCCTGTTGCGGCGTGCCGCGGGCGTCGGTCTCGCCCTGCCGGCAATGGGGGCGTTGGCATCGCGCGCCGTGGATGCCCAGGACCAGCCCGCCGCGCCGGCGCCGGTCCAACCCTTCACCCTACGCAACCCGGCCCTGGCACCGGTGCAGGCCGGTCAGAAGGACATCACCATCACCGCGAAGGACGCCACCCTCTACGTCGCCAAGGACGTCCCCTTCGCCGCCTGGACCTTCGACGGCACGATCCCCGGCACGACCCTCCGCGTGGTCGAGGGCGACACGATCAACTTCACCCTGGCCGTCGACCCGGCGGCGCGGATCGGACACTCCCTCGACTTCCACTCCGCGAAAACGCCGCCCGACGTCAACTACAAGACGATCAAT
>DATBFX010000071.1:0-16977 GCA_036558305.1 Thermomicrobiales bacterium
GCCGCCACGAAGTCCGGCAGGAACTCCGGCGCGACGAAACTCGGTTGCCCCCGCACGATCTTGCCGTAGTACAACCGCTTCTCCAGGTGCACGTCGTCCTTCCAGAACCACGTCTGCTCCATCACCGACCAGCCCGTCTCCCCCATCGCCTCCGCCAGATTCGGAAACCCAACCCCGCTCACCGGTGCCCAGGTGCAGAACCCGAGCCGTTCGACGAACGGCGCGGCATCGGCGACGTCGGTGATCGGTAAAGAGAGTCCGTCTCGCCAGTTCACGCCCCCACCCCCTGGCCCCTCCCTCTACGTAGGGGAGGGGGAACCGCGCCGACGGGACCGGTTGCCACGTCGTGCGTGTTGTAGGAAGAGGATAGCTCCCCTCTCCCTGCGTACCTTACGTATCGCCTCCCTGCCGGAGACCGGCCCCGAAATCCGCCAGGTGCCCGATGTCACGGTCCTCGCAAGGATCCATGATGGATGCGTTCCCGGCGGAGGGGACGGTCTCCTACGGACAGCGCCGGAACCCGATCCAGGAGAGACGGCGATGTCTTCCACCTCATACCTGCCCCCTCGCTCCGTCGCCGATGAGGGCCATGTCCCTCGCACCATCGGCGGCTGTGGTGCCTGTGCGGCCCACCGGGTGGCCACCGAAGGACCGAAGGACCTCGGGCTTGACGGGAGGCGGAAAGGAGGTAATCTAGACGACATCGCACCGATCGGGCCTTTTGGCGGGTCTGGTCCTCCTGGATGGACGGACCGGCCTTGGCGTTGCATCAGGAGGGAAACGTCCGTGGTCACCCAACTCGCTCCCGCCGCGTCCCCGGCCGGTCTCGACGACGAGGCGGTTAGTGCCCTGGCGGCCGGCCTGCGCGGTCAACTGCTTCGTCCCGGCGATGCCGGCTACGACGCGGGCCGGACGGTTTGGAACGCGATGATCGATCGCCGGCCGGCCCTGATCGCCCATTGCCTGGGCGTCGCCGACGTAATCGCCGCCGTCGGTTTCGCCCGCGACCACGGACTGCCGGTCGCGGTTCGTGGTGGCGGGCACAGCGTCGCCGGCACCGCGGTCGCGGACGGCGCCCTCGTCGTCGACCTCTCGCCGATGAAGGGGATCCGCGTCGACCCCGCGGCCCGGACGGTCCGCGCCGAAGGCGGCGTCACCTGGGCGGAACTCGACGCCGAGACACAGGCCTTCGGTCTCGCCACCACCGGTGGTACCGTCTCCGCCACCGGCGTCGCCGGTCTGACCCTGGGCGGCGGCCTCGGTTGGTTGATGCGCTGTTACGGTCTGGCCTGCGACAACCTGTGCTCGGTCGACGTGGTGACGGCCGACGGCCGCCTCCTGACCGCCAGCGCGGACGAACACCCCGATCTCTTCTGGGGCCTGCGCGGCGGCGGCGGCAACTTCGGCGTCGTTACCTCGTTCGAGTTCGCCCTGCACGAGGTCGGCCCGACGTTGGTCGCGGGGCCGCTCTTCCACCCGCTGCCGGCGGCCCGCGAGGTCCTGCGCCACTATCGCGACCTCGTCCCGACGTGGCCGGACGCCCTGACTTGCCACGCCGCGATCCTGACGTCGCCGGAGGGCGCCCAATTGGCCGCGCTCCTTCCGGCCTACATCGGCCCGCTCGATACCGGCGAGGCGGCGGTGCGCCCGTTGCGGGCGATCGGCTCGCCGGCTGCCGATCTCGTCGGTCCCATCCCTTACCGGGCGCTCCAGACGATGTTCGACGCCGCGTTCCCCGCCGGCCGCCGCAACTACTGGAAGTCCGGGTTCCTTCGCGGGCTGGACGATGGGGCGATCGACGTCCTCGTCGACGGCTATTCGCGTGCACCGTCGCCGTATTGCGCCCTCTTCCTCGAACACTACGGCGGAGAAGCGTGCCGCGTCCCGCCCGACGCGACCGCCTTCCCCCACCGGTCGGCGCCGTTCAACCTGATCGTCCTGGCGGCCTGGGACGACCCGACTCAGGACGGGGCCAACCTGGCCTGGGCGCGGGAGGTGTGGGCGGCGATGCAACCGCACGCCGTCGACGGGGTCTACGTCAACTACCTGAGCGACGTGCGTCAGGAGGGAGAAAACCGGGTCGGCGCCGCCTACGGTCTCAACTACGCCCGCCTCGCCGCCCTCAAGCAGACCTACGACCCGACCAATCTCTTCCGTTTCAACCAGAACATCGCGCCGGCGGGATAGTCCCGCCGCGTTGGCCCCGAACGTTCATCATGAAGGAGGAACAACCGTGGACCACTCCTGCCTCGTCATCCCCATTCTCCCCGGCAAGACCGACGCCGCCCGCGCCTTCCAGCGCGAGGTCGACACGACCCGCAAAGCCGACTACGCCCGCACCGAGCGACGCCTCGGCGTCACGCGGGAATACTGGTTCATTGCCGAGTTGCCCGGCGGCGACCAGTTCGTCGTCAATTTCGATTCGCCCGACGTCAACCAGGTTATGTCGGGATTCGTCGAATCCCAGGATCCCTTCGACCTCTGGTTCAAGGACCAGGTTCGCGAGGTGACCGGACTCGACCTCAACAACCCGCCGGCGGACATGAAACTGCCGGAGTTGGTCTCGACGTACGAAGCCTGACGCGCGGCGGCACACGTACGATGCGGAGGGCCCCCCGATATTCCGGGATGACCTCCCCGCCGGCGTCCTCGCCGACACGGGACCCGGCAATCACGACGTGTTCTGCCCGCGGTCGGGCCAACCCCGAGGGCGCCCGCTACTGCAACCACTGCGGGTCTCCGCTTGCGTCGCGCGCAAGGGCGGCTCCAGGGACTCGACGAATCGCTCCAGACCGTCATCGACCTCGCCGGGATCAGCTTCAACCCGCTCGATCGACAGCGCGGGCACGTCGCCCGGGTTCTGCGCATGATCGTGCTCGCCGAGTCCGCGTGTGCAGACGAAGCCCGCGCCCTGTTCGAGGCATTCGTGAGCCAGCCGCTGGTCGAGCTATCCGCGGACCCGTTCTGGCCGGCGACGGTCGCGCGCCTCGCCGAGGTCTGCCTTCACCTCGGTGACCGCGAGCGGGCTGCCCTGCTACGATCTCCTCGCGCCGTACGCGGATCGCAACGTCGCTCCACCCAACAGCCCGGCCTATTTCGGCACCGTCGCCCGCCGCCTCGAACTCCTCGGCACTTCGAGGCAGCACTGTCGATGGACGCGCGTACCCGATCCGACTACGCCCGGATGTTGCGGCAACGAGGCGCCCCCGACGGTCATGCCCACGCCGCGAAGCTCTTGGAGCAAGCGCGAGCGACGGCGGCGGATCTCGGGATGGTCCGCTTGGCCGGCGAGGTCACGACACTCAGCGAGCGGTTGGCGGTTGGTCGCCGTTTTACCGCCGGTGAACCCGCCGCGCGGTTCGGGTTGTCGCCGCGCGAATGAGAAATCCTCCGACTTCTTGCCGAGCGGCGGTCCGATCCCCAGATTGCCGAGGCGCTCTTCATCAGCCGCGCCACCGTCCGCACCCACGTCGACAACATCCTCGGCAAACTCGACGTCCACTCCCGCATCGAGGCGGTCGACGTCGCCCACCGCAACGGGCTCCTTTTGGATGCGCGATAGCGACATTGACAAAATGTAGGCGCACCCGGCGCGATCCCCGTCGGTGACATCCGCACCGAGCCCACCGTCTGACGCCTGACGCCTCAGTCCGCCGCCACCTCTCCTTGCCACGGCGCGTAGTCCGGCGACTGGTGGCGGAAGTACGTCGCGTAGAGTTCCGCGTAGTGACCGCCGCGGGCGACCAGCGTCTCGTGCGTGCCCTCTTCCTCGATCTGGCCCTCGCGCAAGACCACGATCCGGTCGGCGTGGCGGATCGTCACCAACCGGTGCGCGATCACGATCGCCGTCCGGTTATGCAAGACCTCGTCGAGCCCCTCCTGGATCTGCGCCTCGGTCAACGGATCGACACTCGCCGTCGCCTCGTCCAAAACCACGATCGCCGCGTCCTGGATCAGCACCCGCGCCAGCGCCACCAACTGGCGCTGCCCCATCGAGAGCGCCCGCCCGTGCTCCCCGACCTCCGTCTGGAGCCCGTCGGGCAGCGCCTCCAGCCAGTCGCCGCCGCCGATGCGCCGGGCCGCCGCTTCGACCTCGGCCTCGCTCGCCTGCGGCCGCGGATACCGGATATTGTCGGCAACCGTCCCGGAAAACAGGAACGGCAACTGCGGCACCAACCCGAGTTGCCGCCGGTAGCTCTCGAGTTCGAACGAACGGATGTCCCGCCCGTCGATCAGGATCTCTCCCCCCTGGAACTCGTAGAAGCGCGCCACGAGTTTGCCGAGCGTCGACTTCCCGGCCCCGGTGTGCCCGACGAAGGCGACCGTCTGCCCGGCCGGAATCGTCATCGAGAAGTCCCGCAGAACCGCCTGGTCCTCCTTGTAGCCGAAGTCGACGTCGCGGAACACGATTCGCCCCCGCAGCCGCGGCGCCGGCGTCGGATCGCGCTGCACCACCCGCGGCGTGGCGTCGATCAGGGCAAAGACCCGCTCGGCGGCGGAGAGCCCTTGCTGAAACTGACTCCAGAACGAGGCGATGCTCGTCAGCGGGAACCAGAAGAGGGCGATGCTCTGCAAAAACAGGTACCAATCGCCGGCCGAGACGTCCCCGGCGATCACCGAGCGCCCGCCGACGTAGACGAGCATCGTCGTCCCGAGACCGGCCACGACGAAGAGGATCGGGAAAATCCCGCTGAAGATGAACCCCTGCCGCAGCGTGATCCGGTAGGTGCGGTCGTTGACCTCCTGGAACTCGCCGTAGATCGTCTCTTCCTGCCGGAAGTTCTTGGCGACCGCGATCCCGCGCATCGTCTCCTGGACCGTGTTGTTCACCTGCGACAGCGCCCGCTGGGCACCGGCCGTACTCTGCCGGGCGATCCGCCGGAACAGCAGCGCGATCCCGACCACGACCGGCGCGAAGATCATGGTCAGCAGTGCGAGCCGCGCGTCGCGGTAGAAGAGCGCAATCGTGATCACGACGATCAGCAGGAGTTGGCTGACCAGATTCAACGTCAAGGTGACGGTGTTGGCAAACTCCTCGGTGTCGCTCGTCACCCGCGAGACGATCTTGCCCGACGGATGCTCGTCGTAGAAGGAAAGATCGCGGTCCATCACCGCCCGGAAGGCGTCCACCCGCAGGCGGAGCACCACGTCGCCGACGATGCGCGCTGTCCGCGATTGCCGGACGTAGTTGAACCCCCAGGAGAACGCGCCGGCGACGAGCACTCCGCCGACGAGCAACCAGGCGGTGTTGTCGAACGCGGTGTCGTCCGCGGTCAACCGATCGAGCCCGGCGGCGACGATCAGCGGCAGCGCCGCATCCAGCAGCGACGTCAGCACCACCATCGCCGAGGCGAGCAGCATCGGCGCCAGCTCGGGCCGGAAATAGCCGAGGATGCGACCGACCAGACGCCGGTCGTCGTAGACGCGGTCGTAACTCTCGGCCTCGAGGCCGTCCATCAGGAAACCCACGCATCGACTCCTTGGCGGGGAGGACGACGAGGTTGCCGGCGCCACCTTCGCGGCACCCGTGAACCGCCAATCGTACACCACCGAACCGCCGGGAACGGTAGGATTGCGCGCTCGACCGCGGCCGGTGCCGACCACCGGTGCGTGCAGGTCGAGCGACGTGACGGGTGACCGATGGGCGAAGAACTCGACGGAACCTTTCCCGACGGCGAACTCGCGGCCGCCGCCGAAATCGGCGCCATCACCGATCGGAGCGCCCGTATCTGGGTTCGGCAGCCCGACCGCGATCGCGTCCCGATCCGGCTCGGCGTCGACGGACGCGAACCGGTCACCGGTTCCGCCACGGTATCCGCCGAATCGGACTGGACGGGCGTGGCCGAACTCGCGCTCCCCGACCCCGCACCAGAGCGACCGTTCACCGTCACGGTGGACGACCGCCGGTTGTCCGGACGGTTCGCCCCCGCCGCCGGGGCACACGTCGACTTCACCTTCGGCTTCGGCAGTTGCAACCATCCCTTCGAACCGGGACCGGACGGCCGGATCGAATTGAACGACGCCGCCCCCATCTACCCGGCGATGGTGGACGAACTGACCGCGGCCGATGCCCGCTTCCTCCTCCTGATCGGCGACCAGATCTATTCGGACGAGATCGACTCGATCAGCATCCGCGACCACCTCCCCGGCGACGACGAGCACCCGCCGCCGCTCGAAGTCGCGGTCCGCGCCTACCGCCGCGTTGCCCGCGGCTACCTCGGCCAATCCGGTTTCCGGCGATTGCGCGAGTCGATTCCCACCCTTTGCATGTGGGACGACCACGACATCTTCAACGACTGGGGCTCGCGCCTGAAGGAGAGCCCGCTCGATCGCCTCCTCTTCCGGGCCGCCGGCCAGGTCTATCGCGAGTACCAGCACGGCCGCAACCCGATCAACCTGACCCCCGGCGACGCCCCGCCCTACACCTACTTCTTCCCGTTCGGTACCGCCGGCTACCTCGTCCTCGATCTCCGCGGCGCCCGCGATTACACCGAAGGGCGCCTCCTCGGTCGTCAACAATGGGAGATCGTCCGCGCCTTCCTCCACGGCGCCGTGGCGGGAACACTCCATACCCTCTTCGTCGTCGCCAGCGTCCCGATCGCCCACTTCTCGCGCTGGCTGGTCGAGGCGCTCCAACGCTGGCCCGGGCAACACGCCGACGACGTCCGCGACCGCTGGTGCTCCCGCGCCTTCGTCGCCAGCCGCGACGAATTCCTCGACGAACTCTTCGCCTGGCAGACCGCGGAACCGCACCGCCAAGCGATCGTCCTCTCCGGCGACGTCCACGTGGCCAGTGCCTTCACCATCTTCAACCGAAACGGCCCCGGCGTGGTCCAACAGTTCACGAGCAGCGCCTTCACCACCCCGTGTATCGGGTTCGAGCGGCATTTGAACAAGATCGGCACCCTGGCACCGAACCTGTTCGAGCCCCGTCTGCGCCTTCGCCGCCATTTCGTGACACTGGAGAACAACTACGGTCGCGTCCGCGTGCAGGCGCTGCCGGCGGGCGGTCACCGGGTCGAGTTTGCGGTCGGCGCCTGGCACCCGAAGCAGCAACGTCTCGTCCACGGCGGCCGCGTCGTCGTTACCCCGACGGGTACGGAGACTGCCGAGTCCGGG
Organism: Thermomicrobiales bacterium; assembly: GCA_036558305.1. Taxonomy (GTDB): domain Bacteria; phylum Chloroflexota; class Chloroflexia; order Thermomicrobiales; family UBA6265; genus DATBFX01. Next base: position 7,120 of record DATBFX010000071.1, read on the forward strand.
GTCCCGTAGCCCATGACCGCGGCCGGGGAGGGGCGTCGGTCGTGTCCGTGAACTGTCGGGTCCGGTTTCGGCGAACGCCTACTTGAACCCCGAGGTCTTGATCGATTCGACCAGTTGGCGCTGGAAGATGAAGAACAGGAGCATCGTCGGCATCGCCACGACCGTCGAGGCCGCCATGATGTACTGCTGGGAGGAGGCATACTGCTGGCGAAAACTCGCGATCCCGATCTGGACGACCCAGAGATCCTGATTGGTCGTGATCGTCAACGGCCAAAGGAACGAATTCCAGTTCGCCAGGAAGAAGAAGACCGCCAGCGCCGCCAGGATCGGCCGGCTCAACGGCAGGATGATGTTCCAGTAGACCCGCCAGTACCCGGCGCCGTCGACGATCGCCGCCTCCTCCAACTCGCGCGGAATCCCAAGGTAGAACTGCCGCAAGAGAAAGATGCCGAAGGCGTGGAAAATCGCCGGTACGATCAACCCGCCGTAGCTGTCGAGCATCCCCAATTCGCGCACCAGGATGAACAGCGGCACCAGGATCACCGGCAGCGACACCAGCAGCGTCGAAAAGATCAGCGAGAAGACGATCTCGCGACCGGGAAAGCGCAGCCGCGCCAGCGCGTACGCCGCCATCGAGTGAAAGTAGAGGGCGAGGATCGTCACCGTCGCCGAGACGAAGAAACTGTTGAACATGTACCGGGTGAACGGGACCTCGGTGAAGACGTAGCGGAAATTGGCGAGGGTCGGGTGATCGGGGATTAGGGCCAGCTTGTAGGCTTCCTTGCGCGTCCTCACCGCCCCGGACACCATCCAGAGCAGCGGCACGATCGCCAGCACCGAGATCGCCGTCAACAGGACGAAGAGCACGGTCTTCTGGCCGAGCACGCGGGCGCGCCCGGCAATCGGTCGACCGGGGCTAATCGAACTCAAAGCGCCCTCCCTTCGTCGCGGCGAAGAGGATTCCGGTAAGGAGGACGAGCACGATCACCAGGAACGAGGCCATCGCCGCCGCATAGCCGTAGTGGCTGAACTGGAACGCCTGCTGGTAGATGTAGTAGATGATCAGATTCGTCGAGTTGGCGGGACCGCCCTGGGTCATGACGTAGACGAGATCGAATCCCTGCCCGCCGGCCACCGCGGTCACGGTCGAGGTGAGCAAGATGAAGAAACTCGTCGGTTTGAGCAGCGGCAGCGTGATGTCCCGGAACATCCGCCAGACCGAGGCGCCGTCGATGCGGGCGGCCTCGTAGAACTCGCGCGGGATCTCCTGGAGACCGGCCAGGAAGATCAGCATGTAGTAGCCCATCAGGAACCAGATCGTGATCACCAGCAGCGACCCGAGCGCGAGTTTCGGTTCGCCCAACCACGATCTCCCCTGGAAGCCAAATCGGTGGAGCAGTTTGTTGACGACGCCGAGTCGATCGACGAGCATGAATTGCCAGACGAGACCGATCACGACCAGACTGACCACATTCGGCAAAAACAGCATCCCGCGAAAGAGGGGGATCAGCGGCAACTTCTGATTGACGAGGATCGCCAGACCCAGACCGACCACGTAGAGACCGGGCACGAGGACCACGACGTATTTGGCCGTCACCTTGAGACTGTCGATAAAAAGCGGATCGTTGAACATCTGCCGGTAATTGGCGAGCCCGATGTACTTGTATTCCCCGAACCCGTTGACCTGGAAAAACCCGAGACTGAGCGCCAGCGCCATCGGCACGCCGAGGAAGACGAACAGACCGACGGCGTCCGGCAGGAGAAAGAGGAAGGCCGCGAGCCACTCGCGGTGTTTGCGGGAGAGACGAGAACGACGAGGCCCCACCTCCGCGCGGAGCCTCGCCGTCGTCGCGTCGACCGATTCGCCGGTCGAGGAGAGGGTCATAAGATGGGCACGCCCTCGTAGGTGGCGAGGAACGACTCGATCTGCTGCGCCGCCGTGTCCGCCGCCTTCGCGGGATCGTCGCCGGCCAACTGGGTCGCCTGGATGGCGTCCGAGACCGCCTTGTAGACCTCCGGCGGGAGGCGCGGTTCGGCGCGACCGTCCGGCAGGATCTGCTCGGCAAAGATCTTCAGTCCGCCCTCGGCGTAGGCGGCCTTCGCGTCCGGGTTGTCGAGCACCGACTTCCGCGGCGGCATGTCGCTCTTGGCTACGGTACACCAATCGGCGACGCGCTGCACGGAATCGGGGGCCATCGAACCGAGCGCCCAGACGCAGAACTTGGCGGCGGTTTCCGGGTCCTGCCCTTTCGAATTGGCGACGAACGCCCACCCGCCGAGGTCGGTCGACGGTTTGCCGTTGGGCGGCAGCGGCAGTTTGAAGATGCCGTACGTGAAGTCGGGGGAGTTGACTTTGAGGTCGGACAGCGCCCAGATCCCGACGTTCTGCATCGCGCAGTACCCGCTGACGAGATTCGCCCCGACGTCGCCACCGCCGGAACCGAGCGGTTTACGCGGCGCGACCCCCATGTTGACCGCATCCTGCCAGAACTTGAGCGCCTGGACCGCGCCGTCGCTGCGGAAGGCGCTGGTCTTGCCGTCGGGCATCACGAAGTCGCCGCCGCCCTGCCACATGAACGGATACCAGGTGAAGTTCTGGTAGTAGCCGGGGATCGTCTCGAAGAGGACGCCGAAGCGCTCGTCGTTCGTCAGTTTCTTGGCGACGTCCAACAGTTGCTCCCACGTCTGGGGAACGTCGGCCTCGGTCAGACCGGCTTCGTCCCAGGCGTCCTGGCTGTAGTACATCGCCATCGGTTCGACTTCCATCGGCAGGGCGTAGATCTTGTTGTCGACCATCCGGGAGGCGATCACGCCCTCGTAGAAGTCGTCGCGGGCGGCCTGGTCCATATAGGGGGTGAGATCGGTCAGAACGCCGCCATTGGCGTAGCGGAGGAAATCGCCCGGACTGATGATGAAGATGTCCGGCCCCTGACCGGAGGCGAAGGCCGTCTGCAGCTTCGACCCGTTCAGGTAATCGGCAACCGGCGTGTAGTTGAGTTCGACCTTCGTCTCGTTCTGGTCGTTCCAGGACTTGACCATGTCCTCGAACCACTTGCCCTGGGTGGCAACCGTGCCGCCGGGCGCGTAGAACTGCCAGAACGACAACGTTTTGGCCTGGGCGGACGCCCGCCGGGAGATGAAGTGGGGCATCGCCACCGCCGCGCCGACGGCACCTCCGGTTTTGAGCACCTGGCGACGGTTAACCAACCGACGATCGACGGGTCCTCGGTCGCTCATCTGCGCTCCCTCCACTGCGTCTCTTTGCGTTCGCGATTTGAAATCGATTTCAACTTAGCACCCGCCCAGCACAGTGTCAATAGCAAAAACCGCGCACTCGCCGTGCCACCGGGCGCGACCGATCCCTCAACCAGGGGCGACGCACTCGGGCGCCACGCGCGACGGCGCGATGCCGGTGAGTTCCGTTCGCATCAGGAAGACGCTATACGGACCGAATTGCGACATCGTGAAGTAGAGGTCGGGTCCGTCGTTCCACCTCGGCAAGATGTAGGGCGCGTAGAGCTGGGGGTAATCGGCGCTGGTCACGATCATCTGCTCGTCGCTCCAGGGACCGGTCAGGCAATCGGCGGTCCGCAGGACGATGCCGAACTTGGTCTCGTCGAGGTACATCATCAGCCACTTGTGGTAGTAGGGACTCCACCGCACCGACAACTCGCCGACCGGCGCCGGCACGATCGTCTGCGCCGTCGCCTCGCCAGCGGGCGCCCACGAGCTCCCGTCCCAGTACTCGTACCGGTCTTTGTCGAGCAGGTGGTCTTGCCCGACGCGCGCCAGGTGAACCCCGCCGTAGCGACCGCCGGGGATACCGAAGAAGTAGACGTCGTCCCCGACCTCGACGATTGCCACCTGGCCGAAGTTGCTGTCGCCGGCCCAGGTCGCGCCGGGGTCCTTCGTCCAGGTCTGGCCACCGTCGTCGGAATAGGCGAGACCGGAGGAATTGAGGTCCCAGTGCCCCGGCGCGCCCCACTCGTGGACCGACATGTAGTGGAGGAAGAGGCGATCGCCGATGGCGATGCCGTAGGTCGGGATGACGGTGATCTCGTCGTGCTCGATCTTCTTGGACGACAGCAACTCCTTGGCGTGACCCGGCGCGTCCTCGATCATCCGGTCGAAGCTGAGACCGTCGCTCGGGTCGTCGTCGGCGATCACCGCCATGGTATTGCTCCGCCAGTCGCCGCCGGCGATGCCGAAGGTGTCGCCGAAGACCATGTAGAGCTCGTCCTTGAAGAGGAAGGTATGCCCGAGGTCGGCGCCGGCGACGCCGTAGCGGTCGAGCGTGTCGTTGATCGAGTCCCTTCCGATCAGTTTGGCGACGACGCCGAGGGAGCCGGCGGTCGGGGTTTGCCGCGCCTGCGCCTGGGAAACCGCGGCGACGGTGAGCGATGCGACGATCAGGATCAAGCCGAGGCGCGTCCTCATCGGAACCTCCGCATACGGTGCAACCGGGCTGCCGCCTGGTTGGGTGGTCGGGCACTCCGCCCATTGACGTAGGGAACCGGCGATGGTAGACGTGGTACGGCAGAAATCGATTACAGAATAGAGGGCGGAGTGGCGACGATCAAGCAGGTGGCGGAGCGGGCCGGGGTCTCGCCGGCGACGGTCTCGCGGGTCCTGACGGGAAGGACGGCGGTCGACGGGCGGAAACGGGATCTGGTCCTCCGGGCCGTGGCCGAGCTCAACTACCGCCCCAATCTCCTCGCCAGCAATCTTCGCCGGCAAAAGACGGCCAAGATCGGCGTCGTCGTGCCCGACATCGAGAACCCGCACTTTTCGCAGTCGATTCGGGTCTTCGAGGAGATCGCCTACCGCGAGGGGTTTCGCGTCCTCCTCTGCAACACCGAGGACCAACCGGCGAAGCAGCAGGCATACCTCGAGGTGCTCGCCGACGAGCGCGTGGAAGGGATCCTCCTCGTTCCCTACGATTCCGACGGACCCGAGATCGCCGCCGTCATCGATCGCGGCATCCCGCTGCTCGCCTACGATCGCCCCGTTGACGACCCACGGGCCGATACCGTCATCGCCGACAACTTCGAGGGCGCCCGCCGCGCCACCGAACTGCTGATCGAGGCCGGGCACCGCCGGATCGGTTTCGTCGGCGGCATTGTCGCCCTCAAACCGGGCGCCGACCGCCAGGCGGGTTACGAGGCGGCGCTGCGCCAGCGCGGCCTCGAACCGTACGTCGCCCCGGGCGAATTCAACGTCGATCGGGCGCGCGAGGCGACCGCGGCCCTCCTCGCCCACCCGGACGGCATCACCGGACTCGTCGTCGGCAGCAACCGGATGACCGTCGGCGCCTGGCGGGCAATCCGCGCCTGCGGTGTCCGCGTGCCCGACGAGCTGGCGGTCGTCGGCATCGACGACCCCTGGTGGGCGGAGTTGCTCGAACCGCCAATGACGACGGTCGCGCAGCCGGTTCGGCGGATGGCGGAGGCGGCAGTCGACCTCCTGTTCGAACGCATCGCCGGAACGCGGTCGCACCCCCGGTGCGTCGTCTACGGGTTCGAGCTTCGGGTCCGGCAGTCGTGCGGGACCAATGGCGCGGATTGAAGAGCGCTCGCGCGGCAGACGATGGAAGGGAGTCGACGTTGGCAGACGCATTCAACGGCCTGGGCATGGGGCTCGGCAACCTGGCGCGGTTGTCGAACGCGGAATCGCGCTCGATCAGCGCCGAGAACCCGACCGGCGCCAAGGGCCGCGGCGGGATGGCGACGGAAGGGACCGGTGCGGTCGCCGCCCGCGAACTCGGCCAGAGCTGGAAAGTCTCCCCGAGCATCAACGTGCCGGCGAACGCGAAGATCGCCCTCGCCGACGTCGCGGGACCGGGCGCCATCCAGCACATCTGGTTGACGGTCCACCCGACGGCCTGGCGCCGCCTCGTGTTTCGTTGCTTTTGGGACGGTGAGGAGTCGCCCTCGGTCGAGACGCCTCTGGGAGACTTCTTCTGCAACGGGTGGTGCGAGCGATGCAACATCAGCTCACTGCCGGTCGCCGTCAACCCGGCGGGCGGTTTCAACAGCTACTGGGAGATGCCCTTCCGGCAACACGCCCGGATCGAGATCGAGAACCTGAGCCCGGACGAGATCAAAGGGTTCTACTACTCCATCGACTACACCCTGACCGAGGTCCCGACCGACCGCGCCTACCTCCACGCCCAGTGGCGGCGGAGCAATCCCCTGCCGTACCAACAGGTGCACACGCTCCTCGACGGCGTGCGCGGTCAGGGGCACTACGTCGGGACGTACCTGGCCTGGGGCGTCCACAACACCGGCTGGTGGGGCGAGGGCGAGATCAAGTTCTACCTCGACGGCGACGGCGAGTGGCCGACGATCTGCGGCACCGGCACCGAGGACTATTTCGGCGGCGCCTGGAACTTCGAGTTCCCGCCGGGCGAATACGGCGTCTACTCGACCCCCTTCCTCGGTCTGCCCCAGGTGATCGGTCCGACCGGCATGTACCGCTCCCAACCCCGCTTCGGCATGTACCGCTGGCACATCATGGACCCGATCCGCTTCCAACAGGACCTGCGGGTGGCGATCCAGGCGCTCGGCTGGCGCTCGCGGTTGGGAGACCAGGTCCGTTACCTGCCGCTGCAAGACGACATCGCCTCGACCGCGTTCTGGTACCAGGCGGAACCGCACGCGGCGTTCCCCGCGCTGCCGGGACTCAACGGGTTGGAGGTGGTGTAGCGCCTTCGGGTTCCTCGACGTAACCGGGGGCACCGGTGCCGGCCGCGCCGGCGCCACCCGGCCGGTAGTCGTCGGCGACGTAGTCGTCGCCGAAGGGTTCGGTGCCCGGTTCGCGGTCCCAGCGGTGCTCGAGGACGGTCTCCTTTGGGACGGCGAGGTGGACGCGCTCGCCATCGAAGGAGGCGATCGCCGCGCGCGGGACGTAGAGATCGGAGGGGAAGATCAGGCCCTTTTCGACGACGAGGAGACCGGGGCGCGTCTCGATCACCTTGCCGAGGTCGACGCCGTCGGCGGCGACGACCGTGGCCCCGACGGGGATGTCCCATTGCATTCCGCCGATGTTGCTCTCCATCATTGACTCCTTTCCGGCGAGGCAGATGCAGAGCCCGTGCCTCCCACGCGCCGACCGAAAAGGGGTGACGATGAGCGGCGAATCAGCCGAGGCGGACCGGCTCTTCGACGTGCGGGACAAGACGGTCGCGATCACCGGTGGCAGCGGCGTGCTGGGCTGCGCGATGGCGCAGAGGTTGGCGCGCGCCGGCATGCACGTCGCGGTGTTGGGGCGGCGCCCGACCGCCTGCGACACGGTCGTCGACGCCATCCGCGCGGACGGGGGCGAGGCGGTCGCGGTCGTCTGCGACGTGCTTGAGCGTGAATCCTTGCGGACCGCCGTCGAGCGCATAACCGCCTCGCTCGGACCGCCGGACGTGCTCGTGAACGCGGCGGGCGGGAACCGGCCGGAGGCGACGACGACGGCGGAGCGGTCGTTTTTCGATCTGGTCCCGGAGGACGTCGCGGGCGTCGTCGATCTCAACTTCCTGGGTACCTTCCTGAGTTGCCAGGCGTTCGGGCGCGGTATGGCCGAGCGAGGCGAGGGGTGCATCGTCAACATCGCCTCGATGGCGGCGGTGCGACCGTTGACGCGGGTGGCGGCCTACGGCGCGGCGAAAGCGGCGGTGGTCAACCTGACGCGGTGGCTCGCCGTGCACATGGCGACGGAGTACGATCCCCGGATTCGGGTGAACGCGATCGCGCCGGGGTTCTTCTTGACCGAGCAGAACCGGTACCTGCTGACGGACGCGGCGACCGGCGAGATGACGCCGCGCGGGCGGGCGATCCTGGCGCACACGCCGGCCGGACGCCTGGGGGCGCCCGAGGACCTGGTCGGCACCCTGCGCTGGTTGATCGGGCCGGGTGCGGCGTTCGTGACCGGGGTGGTGGTGCCGGTGGACGGCGGGTTCTCGGCGTACGCCGGGCTGTAGGATTGCCGGTCGCGGTTGGGCACGGCATGGGCCATGCACACGAGGCATCGGCGCGCCTGCCCACCGCGAGGACGGTGCCGAGATGCTCCATCCGTTCTCGAATCTCCGGGTGCGGTTCTTGCTCCTGGTCCTGGTCGCCGTCTTGCCGGCGCTGGGGCTGCTCTTCTTTACGGCCTCCGAGCAGCGGGACGCGGCGGTGAAGGACGCCAAAACCGCCGCCCAGGGGTACGCCAATCTCGCCGCCGCCGACCACGCGCGCCAGATCGAGGGGACGCGGCAACTCCTGATCGTGCTGGCGCGTCTGCCCGAGGTGCGCGGTGACGCGGCGACCTGCGGGACGTTCCTCGCGGGTCTGCTCCCACAGTTCCCGCTCTACGCGAATCTCGGCGTGATCGCGCCGGATGGCCAACTGGTCTGCAGCGGGGTGCCGACGGCGGGGCCGGTCGACCTCTCGGACCGGCAGTACTTTCAAAAGGCCGTCCAGACCAGGCAGTTCGCGGTCGGCCAGTACCAGATTGGCCGGATCACGAATACCGCGACGCTCAACTGTGGCTTCCCGATCCTCGACGACCAGAACCAACTGATCGGGGTCGTCTATGCGGCGCTCGACCTGACCTGGTTGAGTCAACTGGCGTCGCAGGCGAAGTTGCCACCGGGGTCCGTCTTGACGGTGATCGATCCGCAAGGCCGGGTGCTCGTGCGTTCCGCCGATTCGGGCAATTGGATCGGGCGCCAACTCGTAGGGACACCGGTCGTCGACACGATCCTGGCGCGGGGGAGTGGGGTGACCGAGGGTGCGGACGAGAACGGTCAGGCGTTCCTCTACGCTTTCGCCCCGCTGGGGGGAGCGGCGACCAGCGACGCCTATCTGAGTGTCGCGATCCCGCGGGCGCAGGCAGAGGAGTCCGCCAACCGCACGTTCAACCGGAGTCTGACGCGGTTGGGATTCGTCCTCGCGGTGGTGCTGGTGGCGTCCTGGGTGGGCGGGGATCTGCTGGTGCGCCGGAGCGCGGAGGCGAACAAGGCGCTGGTGCGCCGCGTCTACGACGCCTTCGACACCGGCGGGGTCGATCTGCTGGACGAGATCGTCGCCCCGGACTTCGTCGACCACGACCCGACGCCCGGTCAGGTGGCCGGGCTGGCCGGACTGAAGCAGGCGGTCGGATTGTTCCGGTCGGCGTTTCCGGACGGGGAGATGACGGTGCACGAGTTGGTCGCCGAGCACGACCGGGTGTTCGCCCGGGTCACCCTCTGCGGAACCCACGCCGGGGCGTACGCCGGGGCGGCACCGACGGGGCGGTTCGTGACGGCCGAAGGGGTCGAGACGTTCCGGATCAAGCGCGGCAAGATCGTCGAGGGTTGGAGTTGGTTCGGCCCGCTGGCGGCCGAGGGCGAGACGGTGGTCGGTGAGCCGGAGGAAGGCGCCTGAACGGCGAATCGGCACGGACTCTGCGTCGTCGATCGGAGGAGGTGACGCGTTGGCGCTCTGCATCGGCAACGCGGACCGCGGGCGGGCCGGGATCGCGGTGGAGGTCTCGGTTCCGGCCGAGGCGGCGAAGACGCGGCCGGGGGTCCAACCGCACACCGCGGCCTACGAGCTCCTCATCTGGATGATTCGCGGCTACCAGCACGCGAATGCGGGTGATCTGGCGGCGGCGGTGGCGTTCAACGCGCTGGCGGCGTTGATCCCGACGTTCCTGCTGAGCCTGGCGGTGGCCGGGTTGTTTTTGCACAGCGATCAGGTGCTGACGAGCACGACGTACGCGAGTATCTGGGGATTGCCGCCGGGGGCGGCGAGCGATGCGCTCAGCACGGCCTTGGCCGCCAGGCGGAGCAGCAGTTGGTTGGGCGCGTTGAGTCTGGCCCTGTTTGCCTGGATCGGGGCCGGGTTC
>DATBFX010000072.1:0-17850 GCA_036558305.1 Thermomicrobiales bacterium
TGCCCAATCGGGACATCGGGCATCACCTGTTCATCACGGAGAAAACGGTCAAGAAGCACCTGAGCAACATCCTCGGCAAGTTGCAGGCCACCAACCGCACGCAGGCCGTGGACCAGGCCCGCCGCCTGGGCTGGCTCTGAGATCGAACGGGACCCGGCTGCGCGCGTCGCTCCGCGCACGCGATGCGGCCGGCGGTCGCCGAATACACCCTTGGTAGGATGACGCTACGCCTGCCGCTCCCTATGCTCGAAACGGGAGCGTTTGGAACCGCCTGCGACCGGACGGCGCGGTTCCTCCCGAACGCGTGAGGAGGAACACGTGCAGGGTCGGCGTTGGTCGCGGTTGCGGGCGTTCGTGCGGGCGCTACCACTCCTCGCGCCGGGCGCACGCCTGGCCCCGGTGCCCGTCTACGTACACTGCGCCCCGCGCACACCGCGACGACCAAACGCGATCCCGCGCCGGTAGCGAACCCCTGGCACCGGCGTGTTGGTGAGCGGTTGCGCCTTTGCCCTCTCCAGAGCTCGGCAGGTCTCGCCGGAGGTCGACGTCACGGCGCCAACCAGATTGGCCGTTGCGACCGACCCTGCGGTCGTCGCCGCGGAAACACCGCAGCCACCGGTTCCCCTTGCGCCGGAACCGGCCACCGCCGAGCTTCTACCTCCCGACGTTCCGTCGGTCGCGGTTTCGACCACGGCGACGGACGCGTGATCGGGTGCCGCGGGGCGTTCGCGCGTCCCCGCGGCATGCGATCAGCCGCCTCATGCGGATTGCAGAGAAGACGGCCCTTGCGACTCTGTCGGGGCGGACCGGGTGCCGCCTCCCAAGGGGATGAAGCCGACGGATCGATTCTGCCGCCATCTCGCCAAATACTCCCTTGGACTCATGCGGCTAAGACCAGCGCACGGCTAGCGTCTCAGGAGAACTCGCCATCGACCGGCTCGACGGCCGTCATCTGCCGGAGGAACGAAGCAGGACGCCTGGTACGGAGATGATGCCGGACGAGCGGGATGTCGGCCTCCGAAGCGAGGGAAGACGCGGGAGGGGAGAGGATGCGACAGGTGCGACCCGGTTCGAGAGTCCTTGGGCGAGGTGTGACCGCACTGTTGGCGGTCGCCGCGCTGGCGGCGCTGGTCGCGCCGGCCGGCGTCCGCCTCGCCGCCGCCCAGGAGACCCCCACCCCGTCCCCGATCACGATCCAAACGCGCGTCCAATTCCTGCACGCCGCGCCGAATCTGGGGAGCGTCGAGATCAGCTTCAACTACGACAAGCAGGTCGACGGCTTTTCGTACGGCGAGGTGAGCGATTGGCTCGACATTCCGCCCGGCGCCACCGAGGTCAGCATGAACGCCGACCGCCGGGGCATGAACTACCTCGTCTTCGACACGGTCTATCCCATCCCGGCCGGCAACGACTACTACTCCGTGCTCACCGACCAGATCCTTCTCAACGGGCCCTACGACCGGAGTCCGATCCCGGACGGCAAGGCCCGCGTCCAGATCGTCCACGCTTCGGTCACCCTACCGGCGGTCAACGTCGTCGCCACGGGGTCGGACGTCGATTTCGCGACCCAGCTCGCGTTTCCCCGGGCCTCGGACTACGCGGTCGTCCCGGCCGGCACGTACAACCTGGAGATCAAACTGGCCAGCAGCGGGCAGACGGCGCTGACCGTGCCGAACGTGACCCTGAGCGGCGATACGGTCTACGAGATCGTCATCATGGGCACGGTGAACGACACCGACCATCCCCTCACGACCACGATGCTTCAGGACACCACGGTTCCGCGCGACAGCACACCGTCGTAATCCGCGAACCGAACGCGTACGACCGCAACACGCCCACCCGAAGGCGCTACGTGGCTGGAAACGACAGGCGGCCTCGTAGCAGAAACCCCGCGCCGGGTCTTTGTCGAGAAGGAGGTGTGGAGGCGCTATCTCCGGTTCAGTCGAGGGTCAGGAACTCCTGAACGTCCGACACACGTCAAAAGGAGATTTCCACATGTCACGAATCCGTCTCGTTCCGGTCGTCGGTCTCGCCTTCGTGCTGATGGCGACTGGTGTCATGACCGCCACTGCCCAAGACGCCACGCCCACCCCGGTTACGGTCGAGAAGTCAGACGCGAACGAGGTGATCGCCTGGTTCCAGTGGGTATCCTCGTTCCCGGCCGTGATCAATCCGGGGGCGGACGCCACCGGCGCCGCGGCCGGTCTCGGTCAGCGGAGCAGCGCCTTCTTCCTGGCCCCCTCCTACGTCGGCGCCGGGGCGATCACCCGCAGCACCACGATCGTCGAAGGGACCAAAGTGATCGTCCCGATCATCGCGGTCGACTGCTCCACGGCCGAGGCCGATCCCTTCCACGGGACCGATGCCGCCTCGCTCGCCTCGTGCGCCACCACCAACGCGGACGCGATCACCGCGGCCCACGCCTCGGTTGACGGCACCGACGTCGCCGACGTCGCGTCCTACCGGCTGCAGACCCCCGTCTTCAACGTGGTTCTGCCCGGTGACAACATCCTCAACGCGACGCCCGGACCGGCCTCCGCCGTGGTGGACGGCGCCTTCGCCACCGTCAGCGACCTGACGGTCGGAGACCACACGATCTCCTACGGCGGCACCTACCAGAGCGGTGGCGCGATCGACATCACCTACAACATCACCGTCGTCGCGGCGCCGGTGAGCAGCTAACGTTTCGGCAGGCTCGACCGGAGCGGGATGCCCCCGGTATCGGGGGCATCCCTCCGATCTCGAAAGCGGTGGGGCGCGGGGAGGCGACGGGTCGGGGAGGGGCGGAGTCGGCGCAGACGGTGCGGGCAGGAAGCCACCGTCGCCGAGGAAGACGCGACGGAGCGAAGACCAGACGCCCGTCGCCGATAACCGAAGACAACTCGTGGACGCCGAATACCTGGAGACCGCAGCGCGATCTGCCCGCGCCCTGCGGTCTCGCGTCGCAGCGGACCTGCCGGCGGTGGTCCAGATCGGACGCGAAGAGGAGCGAACGATGAGCAAGTCCGCCCACCTGCTGGCGGCCGTCTACCCCGATCGGGACCACGCCCAGGTCATCCTGGACATGCTGGAGCGCATGCACCGCGCGGTCACGATCACGCTGGTCGACGCCGCCCTCGTGACCAAAGACGACCAGGGTAAACTCCAGATCGAAGAGACCAAGGAATTGACGACCCGCAAGGGCGCCCGCCGCGGGGCGATCATCATGGGCTCGCTGGCGATCCTCTTCCCGCCCTCGGTGATCGGCTCGGCCATCGCCGGCGGCGCCATCGGCGCGCTCGCCGGCCGGGTGCGCGATTCGGGCGTCAAGACCGACCAGATGCGCCAGATCGCCGAGGGACTCGAACCCGGCAAGGCCCTCGTGGTCGCCCTGGCCGACGACGAGTCGGTCGTGCGGGTGCAGGCGGCGCTCGAAGGCTACGAGGGGACCCTCGTGATCGCGGCCATCGACGAAGAGACCATGATCCAGCTCCAGAAGGACGCCCTCATGCACACCGGGGCCGGTGACTGACGGTCGCGCCGATCGGTGCGATCATACGCAACCAACGACGGTCTGGCAGAGCATCCGTGTCGTGAGCGGAGCGTCACCGCGACCTGGACGAAGCCGTCTGCCGATCGTGATGTCCGGTTTGGGGCGTTGCGCGTCCGCGCGAGAGGATGGCGACTGTGGCTGAGTACGAACTCGAAATCGGCGCCCACGTCAACAGCAAAGACGGGACCAGGCTGGGCTCGGTCCAGAAGTTGATCGTCCACCCGGACACCAATCAGGTGGACGGTTTCCTGCTGGGCAAGGGCCACTTCTCCACGAACAAGATCGTCGCCGTCGGCCAGATCGAGAGCGCCCACGCCGACGGCGTCGTGCTCAAACTCACCACCCGCCAGGCCGAGCAGTTGCCGGCGTTCATCCAGGAGCAGATGCTGCGGGCTCCCGGCAATCTCACCTACCAGGGCCGCTGGGGAGCCCAGGCCGATTTCGCGGGGTCGGGCGAAAATTGGGTGATGCGGGCGCCGGGCGGCGATTTCTCGACCATCGACTCCAATTCGCTGTTCTCGCCGGCCCCGATCGGGACGCTGGAAGCCCAGAACCTCGACGACCTGCCGCCGGATAGCGTCCTGCTCAACAAGGGGACCGAGGTGATCGGCTCCGATGGCAAGAAGGTGGGTCACGTCGACGAGATCATCATCGACTCGGAACGCGGCATCACCGGATTCCTCGTCAAGGCCGGACACGTGTTCACCCACGACGTCCACGTCCCGATGTCTTCCGTCGCCGGGATCAGCCACGTCCACGTCCGCCTCAACGTCACGGCCGAGGAAGCGGCACGCGCCTCGCACGCCGCCAGCGATTAGGGGACCGCGTCTCCACGACGCCGGTCCCTGGTGATATTCCGCGCGTGAACGGCTCCGCCTCCCGCATCGGCGCCGGCGCGCTGCCGGCGACGCCATCTCGGCATCTCGTCGCTCGCCGACACTGGAGACGTTCGGCGGCGTCGTTCCGGCAAGGGGGTCGGGTTATGGTATCGAAACCGGAGCCGCGTCTAGTCAAGCTCAGCCATTCGGATCTCCTGATCGAATACGCGGACGAGGATGTGCGTGGTCGTGTGGTCCTGACGGTCGACGGCGATCGCATCGGCAGCGTCGACGATTTGTTGATCGACAAGGAGGAACAGAAAGTCCGCTTCCTCGAAGTCGGCTCCGGCGGATTCCTCGGCATCGGCGAGCGCAAGTCGTTGATCCCGATCGAAGCGGTGAGCCAGGTCGACGAGCAGCGCGTCGTCGTCGACCACTCGCGCGAGCACGTCGCCGCGGCACCGATCTATAACCCCCACGTCGTCCAGACGGACCCGTACCTCAACGACGTCTATGAGCACTACGGCTACCCACCGCCGTGGGTCCCCGGCGCCGAGACGAAGTAACGCGTGGCATCGTGAGCGCGGTGCCGGCTGGCCGCGGGTGCGGTCCTCCTCGCCGGCACGAACCTGCCGAACGCCGGCGACCGCAAAGGCAAAGCCTCCCTCCCGGCCACGGTCGAAACCGCTCTCGCGAACCCCGGCATTGCGCACCGATTCCACCCAAGAGTCGACGAATCGGCCCGTACCGATCGCCGGCTTGGTTCCGGTATCGGATCGGGGATGTTCCGGCGGTCGCCAGCCGTGCCCACCCACCTCCACCACCGAATACGCCCTTGGACCGATGCCGTTACTACCTGACTGTTCCTAGGCTTGCGGCGTAATCAATCGTCGGTTACGGGGCCGGAGACATCGAGTGCCGATGCGCGCGGTCGCACGCGGAACCGGAATTGCGCGGACCGGATCGTTGTCCGGGGAGCAGCAAAACGCCCTCGAAGACGCGCCGTCGGCGAAGCCCGCCTAGGCGCGTCGCTGTCGCTTCTCGCGGTGCAGTCGTTCTCCGACCGTGGCTTCCAGCCGCCGCGGTGGGGCGGTCAGCCGCCGGGAAGATGTGGTCGAGTCGGAGGCCGAACCTCAGCCGCAGGCGTCCGCCTCGACCCCGGCGACCGCTCGCGGTCCAGAAGGAGGGACGCAGATGTTTCGGGACCGACGCGCGGGCGGAGGGGCGGCCACGCCGCTGGCCCCCGCGGCACCACCGACGGCGGGCGCGGGAACCACCAACCGCTACCGCATGATCGAGAAATTGGTCTCCGTCGGCGACGACTTCTGGATCCAGAACGACCAGGGCCAGCGCGTCTTCAAAGTCGACGGCAGGGCCCTGCGCGTGCGCGACACCCTGGTCTTTCGCGACGTCGAGGGCAACGCCGTCTGCAAGATCCAACAGCGACTCGGCCGGATCCGCGATACGATGGAAGTCGAGGGACCGAGCGGTGAGCGACTGGCGATGGTCAAGAAGGCCCTGATCACCCCGTTGCGCGATCGCTTCGTCGTCAAGGTCGGCGATGGACCCGATCTCGAGGTGCAAGGAAACATCTTGTCGCACGAGTACCGGATCGGCAACGTGGCCACGGTCTCGAAAAAGTGGTTCCGCGTGCGCGACTCCTACGGCGTCGAGGTCGCGCCGCATCAGAACGACCTGGTCATCCTGGCCGCGACCGTCTGCATCGACCAGATGACGAGCGACGTGGGGTAGTGCGCGGCGGGAAGGGGAGCGGGTGTGCGATCGAAGCCGGCCGATCGGGCGAACGGCGACCACGGACGCAAGGATACGTGAAATGACCTACGGCCCCCTGCAATTGATCGTCATCGGCTTCGGTCGCGCGGAGATACCGCTGGATTTCGTGAACCAATTGCGCCGGCTGCGCGATGCCGGCATCGTGCGTCTGGTCGACGCGGTCTTCGTGTCGAAGGACGAACACGACGACCTGAACACCATCAAGGTGTCCGATCTCAGCGCGGATGAGGCCGTTCTCCTCGGGACCATCGCCGGCGCGCTCGTCGGATACGGTGCCCTGGGAGAGGAGGGCATCGACCGGGGTGCCGAAATCGGCATGCTGTCCGGGGAGGACGGGCTGTTTGGCCTCTCCAGGGACGACGTCGACGAGATCGCCGATCGGATCCCGCGGGGCACGGCGGCGACCTTCATCTTGCTCGAGCACCTCTGGGCGATCGGCCTGAAGGAGGCCGTACGCAACGCGGACGGCGCGGTGATCGGCCAGGGATGGATCACGCCCGAAACACTCGTCGCCATGGGCAAGCAGATGGCCGAAGAGGCCGAGGCGAACTCGACCGGGTTGCCGTGAGCCGCGCGTGCGCGTAGCATCCCCGTCCACACGCACGCGCGGCTCCCGTCGCAGAAAGGAAGGAGACGACATGGCCTGGCTATTCGGCATCATGTTCTTCACGCTGTACATCTTCTGCATCTTCACCGTCTGTATCATGACCTTCCAGAAGGGGCGCTGGGTGCTGGGCATCCTCGGCATATTCCTCCCGATCCTGTGGCTCGTCGGCGCGATTCTGCCCGCGAGAAAGGGGTCGCGCTACGAGATCGCTCAGCAGGCGGCATACGGCCGACAGGTCGAGCAGTGGACGGCCTAGACACAGCCGAGTCGTCAGTCGTCAGTCGTCAGTCGTTAGTAGCGGGTCCCAGGTCCCAGGTCCCAAGACGGCGGTCCGTGCGACTTTCAATCTGAAACGTGCGGCCCCGTTTTGACGACTGACGACTGACGACTAACGACTTCGGGAGCGCGCAATTGGCCGGTGCGGCGTTCGGCAGGCTCCCCGCGCGCGTGCGGGGGCCTGTTTGGTCCGACGCCTCACACCCACCACGGAGAGGAATGCCGAATGGCGACCAGAACCAAATCAACGAAGCCGAAAACCGGTGGCACCACCCGGCGCCAAGTCGACGACGCCATCGCCGAAGCGGACCGTGACGCCGCCGAGGATGCCGCGCGCGCCGCGACCGACCTCGCGGACGCCGCCGACGACCTCGCGGCGGCGGATCTCCTGCAGCGTGCCGGGGCCGAGGAGTTGGCCGCCGGGGTCGCCGACCTCACCCGTGGCGCCGACGCCGCGGTCGTCGGCGATCGTTTGGGCCGGTTGAGCGACGCCGTCGCGACCGCCGGGGCGATCGACTTTGCCCAGGCGATCCACCTGCTGACCGCCTCCGAGGACGTCGAGGTGATGGGCGCGATCGTCGGCGTCATGAGCGAAGCCGACCTCGAGCACGGGCTCGAACTGGCACGGCTTTCGGGCGAACTCAGGGTGGTCGGGTCCATCGTCGACCGGATGGCGATGCCGACGCTGTCCACGTTCCTGCACGGGCGGAGCAAACGCGTCGACAAGCTGGCGGAGCGGGCGATCCTGCGGTCGACCGGAACGCGGGCTCTGGCGGCGGCCCTGGCGGCCACGGGCGCCGACCTGGCGGACCTGAGCGCGGACGACGTCGCCCAGGGGATCGTCCGCATGGCCGCCTCCGATGCCATGGCCGAGGCCGGCGACGAACTCTTCGTCCGCGGCATCGGCACGCAACTCCGCGGCGCCGACGAAGTCGAGAGCGCGGTTCAGCTCGGCCGCGCGGCGCGTGGTGCCGCCGCGACGGCCGTGGCCGAGGGCGTCGCCGGCGGTGCGGAGTTTGGGACCGCCGCCGCCGAGGAGGGATTGGCGGAGGGATTGGCGGGCACGGCGCGGACATAGCGCGCTGGTTCGGCCGTGCGGGCACCGCATCCAGAGTCGGTCGGATGCCGCGTGCCGACCCGGCTTCCCGGCCGGCGCCGGTCGGGCGCATCGTTTTCGTGGTGTTCCCGGTCGCGCAGACCGGACCCAACCGGATCACGGAGGTGAGACGTGTCCCTCGGACCGATCGAATTCCTGGCACTCAAGTTCCCAGGCAACCAGTTTCGGGGAGAGATCGTCCCCGCGCTCGCCGACCTCGTCGAAGACGAAACCATTCGCATCATCGATCTCTTGTTCGTCCAGAAGGCCGGCGACGGCGCCGTCCGCGTGGTCGAGCTGGCCGATCTCGGCGAGGACGAATACCGGGCCTACGAGGAGGTTGTCTCCGACGTGTCGGGGTTGCTGAGCCACGACGACGCCCGGGAGATCGCGAAGCAGCTCGAACCCAACTCATCGGCCGCGCTCTTGCTCTTCGAGAACGTCTGGGCCACCCAATTCGCCGACGCCGTCGCCAACGCGAAGGGCGAAGTTCTCGTCAATGAACGCATCCCGCGGGCGATGATCGAGGAGATGCTTGCCTCGGATCCCGTGGCGTAGCTGCCGAACGCGACCGCGCTCGGTTACCAAAGGAGACGCGAGATGTTCAGGAGACCACCGATGCGGCGGGGAGGCCTGGTCAGGGCGGCGGCGACGACGGCCGTGGTGGCCGGAACGGCGACGGCCGTCTCCGGCAGGGTGGCGCGCCGCCAGGACCAGAAGTATGAAGCGAAGCAACAGGAGGCGATGGCGGAACAGTCCGCGGTCCAATCCCAGCAGGACATCGCGGACCTCCAGGCCCAGATGGCGGCCATGCAAGCGCAGCAGACTCAGGCCGCCGCAATGGCCGCGCCCGCGCCCGCGCCCATGCCCGCTGCCGGGGGCGGCAGCGACATGATGAGCCAACTGCAGCAACTCGGTCAGATGAAACAGGCCGGTCTGCTGTCCGAAGAAGAGTTCCAGGCCGCCAAGGCGCGGTTGCTGGGCGGCTAACCGCCACTCGAACGGGACGGTGTCCCGCCCGGCGCACGTCGCCGACCACCGGCGCCTCGGCAACGGTGGGGATGCCCGCATCTCCGGCCGGACGGGTCGGCGTTCCGCCAGATCGACGTGGCACGCGTGGCCGGCTCGCGGCGGAAGGCGTACCATTGCGAATACGCCCTTAGCCGGATGCGCCTACGACCATCCCCGCCGGGATACTGGCGCCATCGGGGTGGTCGAAAACCGCGTACGACCGCGACCGCTCCGACCACGATGGAGGCAACGATGGAAACCATGAGTGGGTGGCAGCTCATTCTCGCGTGGGTCGTCTGCGTCATCGTCGGCGCTGCCGTCGGTTTCCTCGCCGGGTACATCCTTTGGAAGATCGGTCTCGAATTGATCGGCAGCGCGGTTGCCCTGGTCGGCGCGGGCGTGGGGGGAATCATCGCGTTTCTGTGGTTTCTGCAATGGTCGGACGACCGCCGAGGTAACGGCTGACCGCGCTTTCGGGCGTCGCGGGTGACCAACCGGTGCGACACCCGGAGCGCGCGGGCGACGCAACGCGACGTGGTGGGTCCACGTCGGACGCCATCCGGAATCGGCCGGTGACCGCGGTCACGGTGGTTCGTCGGCGGGAGTCGCCGTCGCACGATTCGGTCGATCGGTTTCGCCATGGCCGCGGCGCACTCGCCGCAAAGGAGCGAGGTGATGAGCCTGAACGAGCCGGTACCCCAATCATATCCCCCGGCGAGCAGCTACGCGCCGGCATCGGATGACCGACCGGGGATGCGGGGGGCGATTCTGCCCGCCGCATTGCTCGTCATCGTCGGCGCCTTTCAGGTGATCATGGGGTTGCAGGCGGTCCACGAGAAGGGTTTCTTCGAGACCCCCCCGAACGGCTACTACTACAACTGGGACCCGGATTTCTGGGGATGGGTCCACATCATCTTCGGGGTCATCCTCGCCATCTCGGGCGTTTTCGTCTTGATGCGCCGGGGTTGGGCGGCCTACCTCGCGGTGTCGCTCGCCGGCCTGAGCGCGATCTGGAACTTCTTCCTCATCCTCTTCTTCCCGCTCTGGACGATCATCACGATCGCCCTGGACATCCTCATCATCTGGTCCGTCAGTCGCTCCGACGTGATGGAGGACTGGTGAGCCCGGGTCGGGTGGTCGACAGGCGGCGCGATGCGGCTCCTGCCGTGCACGCTCGTGCATGATCAGACGGGCGCTGGGCCACGGTGACGACCGGAGGGATCCGTCGCTTCGCTTAGGATGACCAGGGGAGGGGCGGCCTCAACCGGTCATCTTGAGCGCCAGCGAAGGGCCTGCTCTGGAAAGATCTCCTCAGCGGCCGGTGGCGACCCGGTCTATCGCCTGTGCGTGTCCATCTCGGCCTGGATCGCGGCGATCTCGGCCGGGGGAACGTCGGTCGCGAAGAGGGTGCCGCCGAAGGTGCCGAGTTCGGCCCGGACCCGCGCGGGATTGGTCGACTCGACCAGGGCGACGACCGCGGCGCCGCCCTCGGGCATCTCGTGTTTCACCTGGTCCGCGAAGGCGCGGAAGGCTTCCTGGCTGTCCTTGTGCTTCCAGACGTGGCGTCCGGCGAGGGCACCGCCGGCGGCGCCGAGGATCGGCACGCCGAGGATGAGCGCGCCGAGCACGCCCCCGGCGACACCGCCGAAGACGATCTCGGACTTCCAGCCGTCCTTCGTCATCTCCGCCTTGTCGATCGCGGTTTTGACCAACAGACCGCTCTCGAGGAAGGTGGCGTCCCCCGCGTGCTCGAGGGCGCGGGCCGCCGCGAGCGCCTGCTCCGCGGTGCCCTGGTCGGGAAAGATGAGCGCCACCGCCGTCGCCATGACGAAGTCCTTTCTCGTTCGGGGCCGAATCCCCGCGTGCGAAACATGGTAGAGCAGGCGGGGTATCCGGGCGACCGCCAAGCGGGCGTCATCTCGCCCCGCGCGGCGCGGGTGGTGCGCGGACTATAGGAGCCGGGATTCGGTCGCGCAAGGCGCCGGGGAAGCAGGGTGTGCGTCGGTGTCTTCGGCGATCGGAGATGTGAAGTCGGAGCGCGCGGTACGGACCGATAATGCTGACGAACACCCCGTTGGGCCCGAAGCGGGGGATGTCGTGCTCCTCGCTGACGCCGTCGAGTCCGAGACCGTACCGGTCCGGCGCGACGTCGTCGGACAATGACCGTTTCCCACGTTCACGTTTGCCGCGGGTGACACGAGTGGTGCTGATCTGGTTCCTCTGTCGCGTCGGTGCAGGGGTACCCAATCGCGTCACCCCCGGGTAAGCTTTGCCAACCGGGCAGATATACGCCGTTAGCCGGATGCGACTACGACCTGCCTCGGCGGCATACTCGGTCCGACGATGAGCGGCGTCTCTTGGCGAAGGGCGCCGCCGGCGCGTCGGTGACAGGAGAGAGGAACGAGACCATGGCAATCCTGATCGCGCTCGTCTATCCCGACCCGGCGACCGCCCAGGAGGCGGAGCGCACCGCACGGGGTCTGCAAGAGGCCGGGTTCCTCAACATTCTCGATCTGTCGGTCATCACGAAAAACGACAAGGGGAAGATCGAGCATCATGGGGAGCGTCACCCCGTGGGGGCCGGCGCCGCGACCGGTGCGGTCCTGGGCGGGATTACCGGTCTCTTCTTCTTCGTCCCCGTGGCCGGGGCCGCGGCCGGCGCGGCGCTCGGCGGGATCGTCGGCAGGTGGATGAAGAGCGGGGCGAGCCGTGACTTCGAGAAATTCCGCGAACAGGTGAGCAACGATCTCCAACCGGGCGGCGCCGCACTCGTCCTGCTTGGCCAAACGGAAGGCCGCGACCGCATCATCCACGACCTGGGACAACACGGCGGCATCTTGCGATCGACCGATGTCAGCGACAAGGAACTGGCGGCGATCCAGGCAGAGATCGACAAGGTTTCGGGGGCGAGCGCCGGTTCTCCGTCGTGAGTTTGTCGAACCGTTGATCCGGCTGCCTCCGCGTCGGCGGCAGATACCGGACCGTGCGGCACCGCGACGCTCGGGGGACCATCGGGGAGAACTGGACGGTGTGCTGCATCTTTACGGCGTTGGTACTCCTCGGTCCGCGCGTCGGCGGTGCCATCTGGTGGATCGCCGCCCCCGACCGCTGGGACAAAGCGTTCAGCACCTTTCTCTGGCCGCTGCTTGGTCTCCTCGTCCTGCCGTGGTCGACCCTGATGTACGTCGCCGTCCAACCGCACGGAGTCGATGGTTTTGAGTGGGTCTGGTTGGGTCTGGCGTTGTTGGCGGACATCGCGTCGTACAGTGGCGGCTACCAGAACCGCCAGCGAGCGCCCGGTTACCCGTACTGACGGCCTGCTCGACCGGCCTCTCGGCGTCCTGCGGCCGATTCCCCGCAACGCCCGAAGACGAGGACCGCATGAACGATGAGCCCATGACCGCCTTGTTCGCGGTCTATCCCAACCGGGCGTACGCGGACGCGGCGGTCGCGCATCTCCGCGACGTCGCGTCGTCCTCGGAAGCGTTCGTGCACGGGGTCGCGGTGGTGACGAAGGACCTCGATGGCAAGGTGACGGCCGAAGAGGTCGGCGCGCAGACGGGGAAGCGCGGGTTGAAGCGGGGGGCGGCGATCGGCGCCGTCGTCGGCGTCATCTTCCCGCCGAGCATCCTCGCCGCCTCCGTCGCTGGCGCCGGCATCGGCGGAGTGATCGGCCACTTCAAAGGCGACTCGGACACCCACCGCAAACTGCAAGCGTTGGCAGAGCATCTCGATCGGGGTCACACCGGTGTCATCGTCCTCGTCGAGGACGCCGAGACCGATCGGGTGGCCGAACGACTCGTGGGGTACGAGAAGTTGCACCGCGTGCGGCTCGATCGCGACACGTTGACTCCGACCGACGCCTCGGAAACGACCACGCCGCCCGACTGAGCGTCCACCGCCCGACCACGCTTCGGCCGGCCAAGCTGGGAACCCGGATGGATAATCTCGACGAGCTTCAGGCCTACCCGGAAAGGGTGATGCGGCTGATCGTCGATCGACGCGTGTCGTCGACGGCGTCGCGCGGATTTCGCTTCCTGGCCAAGGAATGCCGGAATCGGCAAAGGGCGGACCCGCGGCGGCACCTGTTGTTGGGAGCGGAGGCCGTCTGCTTTGGTGGACTGGCCTGGGCATTCCTCAAGGCCGCGCGGTGGGGCGGATATCGCACCCGATACCAGCATCCGCAGAAGAAACGTCCGCACCCGATCCTGCCCATTAGCGGTCGCCAAGATCACGGGCTCCGGGCCGTCTTTGCGGTCGCGGCGGGACGTGTTCGGCAATGGGTTTGACCAGGCGGTCCTCTGCTTGAGGGTGCCCGCGGCTCCCGGACAGCAGGGGGTGCCGCTCAGATGTCGGCACCGGGTTGCTTGTGCTCAATAGTGCGCGTGCGTGGAGCGATCACGCCGGTAGGGCCACCGACCTCGTCGTTCTCGGTTCTGGCAGGAGTTCGTCGTGCTGCCGTGCCGATGCGACGAGCCCTACGAGAGCCTCGGTTCCGTTTCTGGCAGCCTCTTCATACGTTTCGCCGTGGGTGATCGGGTTGAAGACCCGTCCTTGCCACTCGGGAAAGGGGACGAGGAACGCGGCGTTTTCGTCCGACCACTGGATGAGCATCGAATAGCGGGGCAAATCCCGTCCTGCATTCACCCGCTGGCTCCCTGCCCACTGTATCAGGCAACGAGTGAAGCGCGGCGTCGCTCCGGCAAGGTTTGCCCCTGCCAGGGAGCTTCTGGGGAGAGGTGCCACAGAACTTCTGACACCCTGTTTAGGCGGCGGTGTCCGCGTCCGCATAGAGGTGCGGAGCGGGCAAAGCCTCGCCGCGTTCGGCTGTGATCTCGACGAACATCGTCAGCACCTCAACCGCTCGCTCGACGGCCTGTTGGTACGTGTCGCCGTGGGTGACGGGATTGTGGTATCGCCCCTCCCACTCGGGCAGCATCACGAGATAGGCTTGATCCTCGGCGGACCACTGGATCAGGATCGAGTACCGTGGACACGTGTTCATCAGCCAAGCGCCTCCCTGGGTGTCACGCTGTCTGAGCGACTCGAGCGCGTCTCGGACTTGGCGCTCCTGGTACGGTTTCGCGTCCTCACCATCGCTGCCGGCGAGCGTGAACCAGGAATCGGTGTGAGACGGATGCTCCCAGGTCTCGTGACTTCCCTCTTGACGAATGACGAGGAAGCCCGCCCACCGTAACTCGGCACGCAATTGACGGAGTTTTCGCGGCATGCCGGCTCACCCCAACGTGAGTATAGCCGTGTCGATCGGTTTGCCTTTCAAGAGGCTCACGCGTTTTCTTTGCCTTGTCGCAAACGCCACCAGCAAGTCCACGCACCCCCGCAGATCTCCTTCGTCCACCGTCTCGATCGGCGAGTGGGTGTAGCGGGTCGGCTACGTTTCGCAGTTTCCCCTCTCCGTCACGGTCACCCAGCGTGAGTTAGCGAATGCGTTGATGGCGACCTGATCCGGACTGGACAATCGAGAGACGCGGAGACGGCGCTTGGGTTCGTCCCAGGCGCCGCTTCAACCGACCCTAGCTGCGACTTCCGACGGTGCCGGTGGCTACCGAACGCACCTCCAGGGTGGAGGGTACCAGGCAAAAGGTGCAGTGTGGCCTGACCTGGACACACGTCAAAGGAACTCGATACCGCCCAGAAGCCAAGTACCGACCACCGGATGCTCAGCCAACTCGGGGAGATCGCGGAGGATTTCGGCGCGGAAATCGTCAAACGCCGTCAGGACCGCCTGGTACAACTCGCGCACGTTGGCGCTTGCATGACGCTCAACGTCCTCACCCACGACGCTGAGGCGGGCAGCGTCCCCGACCACTTCGCACCTGAGCTCACGTCGGTGCACAAAGTCGAGCCGCTGGGTAGCGTGGCCGCGCTTCACCGCATTCCGCACGCAGCGAAACACGATTGGCACGTCCTCCAGTGGTATGGCGCCGGTCAAGAGATCGACTCCGTTCAGACGAACGAGAATCTCGACATACAGGTCACCCTGTTCGCCTAGATAGAGCCCGCGCACCTTATCGATCGGTGCTCGACCACGTTTCTTTTTTGGACCCGCTTTGGTCCGCTTTGGCTCCCGGAGACGTGTGATTTCGTCGGGGAACAGTCGATACGAAACGACAACTCCTGGGCATTCCATGGGACCGTCCAAAACGACCGAACCGCGGCGGCTTCGACGGGATAGGCGTGTTCCCTCGCCCATCCTAGCAGGGAGACCGGGGCGAACACGTCGGTGACCCGTTCCGGGTGACGGCGGTCAACCGCTCCGACCGGACGGAAGCCGACTTCACGCTGACACGAAGCGAATCATCGGCGAAATTCACCGGTGACATGGAGCGAGCGATAGCATCTCGGGGAGCCGGAGCCGTTGGCTTCATTTGGGACCAATCTCCCGACATGGTCGCCCAAAACGTCGAAGCGTACTTGGATGAGCGGGCGACTCGGCGTCGGCCCACACGTCGTGCTCCCGACCCCGGCGCGGTGCTCCTTCCGAATCAAGACTCGATCGACCGAGCGATCATGCAACGACCTTGAGATATTGGGGCGACGGCAATGCCCTGCCCTCCTTGACCGTCCATTCGGACAGGGCAGTCATTGCGTCCAGTCCGTTTTTCGCCGCCTCTTCGTAGGTGTCGCCATGGGTCACCGGGTTCGACACCCGTCCCTCCCACTCCGGGAGCGAAACCAGATAGGCATGGTCCTCGTCTGACCATTGGATGACCATCGAATAGCGAGGAATGTCCATCACGGCGCACCTCCCTTGAGGCTGCGAACTCGCATAATCGCGCGGCGCACATCCCTTTCCTGATAGGGCTTGGCATCAGCTCCGTCGTTACCGGCGACGTTGACGGGTATCTCCGGTAGCAGATCGTGCTTCCAGATCTGATGGCTGCCGGTCTGATGGTCCTGGACAAAGCCGGCACGCCGGAGATCGGCTCTCAGCTCTCGAAGCTTGCGCGGCACGTCGCCCCACCCTTTCGGTTTGAGTATATATCCCCGACTCCGCCGCCTCCGCCATCCCTAACCTCCATCGGTTGTCGTCGCAAACGCCACCAGCAAGTCCACGCACCCCCGCAGATCTCCTTCATCCACCGTCTCGATCGGCGAATGGGTGTAGCGGGTCGGATCGGTTACCCAGTTACCCCTGACGGTCACGTTCACCCAGCGGGAACTGGTGGAGGCGGCATAGTCCGGGCCGGACAACCGAGGATGGCGACGACGGCGCTAGGACCGTAGCCCCAGCGCCGTCGTCGCGATTCTGGCCCAGCGATGTTGAGGTGAAGACGCCTTCGGGTTACAGCGCGATAATCCGAAACCGCCGAACTTCGATCTGCGGTCCGACGATGTACAAGCCCGCCGATCCTGGCTCTAGGTACGAGTTGTCGGTACCCTCGAAGATCACGTTACCGTCCACGCGAAGTCGGATTTCGTTGTCTTCGACTTCTAGGCGGTAGGTGTGCCAGTCCGAACCTGGCTTGAATCCCGTGCTACCGATCTGGCGGTTCCTCGTCCAGATGCCTGCATGGTCCCATCGGTCTGTTCGCGACCGTCTTGCGCTCGGACTGGGGCAAACTGTCGATTCTCGATACCGGTTTCCCCTACGTGAGCAGCCTCCGCGCGGTGGCCAGGTCGGAAGGGTATCTCAGACGTCGACCACATCGACCTTGAGATCTGGGTCGTCTCCCGCCGCTCGCAGACTTTCCCCGTTTCCGCCGCCTGATCGGTCGCGCCGGCCTCCTGCGCCCGATTGAGGCACTCGTCGATCGCGTCGCCCTGGATGAAGCAACACGGCAGTCCCAGGACGACGACGGTGAATCCGCCGATCTCTTGGTCGGGGCCAACACAACGGAGAACTGCAGAGAACATACCGCAAGGGATCCCAGCGTGGCCTATGCGGCGACGGTGGCGCGGTGGAACTCCGGCAACGGTTGCCCCTGCTCGACGCTCAGTTCGACCAGGAGTTCAAGGACCTCCTGACCGTTTTTCACGGCCTCCTCGTAGGACTCGCCGTGGGTCACCGGGTTGAAGACCCGGCCCTCCCACTCTGGCAGGGTAACGAGGAAGGCATCGTCCTCATCGGACCACTGAATAAGCATCGACCAGCGAACGGGAACGTTCATGGCAGTTGCCCTTCTTTGGCTCGCACCAGTTCGATCGCCCGTCGCACGTCCCTCTCCTGGTACGGCTTGGCGTCTTTGCCGTCGCTCCCGGACAACGTGACAACCTCGCCGCCGAGCGCCGGATGCTGCCAAGACTGGTGGCTGCCCTTCTGCCGCGTCTGAACAAAACCAGCCCGTCGAAGATCGGCGCGCAGCTCTCTCAGCTTTCTCGGCATGCGCCCTTCCCCACTCTAACACGGGGCGTTCTCGGAGGTGCGGATCAGGTCGACGCGGGTGCTCCACCCGTCGTCGCGAACGCCGCCAGCAGTTCGACGCACGCCCGCAGATCGCCCTCGTCGACCGTCTCGATCGGCGAATGGGTGTAGCGCGTCGGGTACGTCACCAGCGCCGATTCGACGCCCCGCCGCAGCAGCGCCGCGCCGTCGCTGCCGTAGTTCTGGAAGATCGCCTGTTGGACGGGGATGCCGCGCTCGCGCGCGAGGGCGACCAACCAGTCTGAGAGCTTGCGCGAGTAGTGGGCGGTCATGTCCTGGTAGACGATCGTCGCGCCGGCTCCGAGTTTGCACGGGAAGTCGCGCCGGTCC
>DATBFX010000073.1:0-28775 GCA_036558305.1 Thermomicrobiales bacterium
GGCGGTGGCGGTCCGGTGGTGGGCGATCGGCTGGAAATCGCCCGCGATCTCTATCCCAACGACGGGACGCGATTGGTGCTGATGTTTCGCGACGGGGCGATGCTCGGCACCGTTACGGTTTTCCAGTACTGGCCGCCGGACGACGACAACGATGCCATGATCGGGCCGGCCGCCTTGGAACTCGCCTTACGGCTCCAGGAGCGCATCGACGACAGTCTGGCTCAACCAGGATCGGGGCTCGCCGACGTCGCGCTCCGTCTCGCGACGCTCGCCACTCCGGCGGGCTTCGAAGCCTATCGGCGCGTGAACGGCGAGACCCTCGCCGATGGCGACGAATCGGCGGCGGACTTCGCAGACCGGGAAGCGTATTACGGCGATGCCGGCGCCGTTTACGAGTTACGGCACGAATTTGCTCCGCCTCCGGGCCACACGGTCACCCCCTTCTACCTCGATCGCCTGTTCGGGTTCGCAGATGAGGCGGCAGCGGCCGCCTGGATGGAAAAGGTGCCCGATTACGTGGCGGAGGATGTCGCCGGCTCGAACGGAACCTTCACGGCCGACCAGCAGACCGACGCGAAGACGATCGGGGACGCGTCGCTGACGTTTGCGACCACCGACCAGAGCGGTGAAGAAGTGTCCTACGGCTACCGCATCTACCTCCGAGTCGGGGCGGACGTCGCCCGCCTCTCGCTCGACGCACCCGAGGAGCTGCCGATCGCGGACACCGACGCACTCGCCGCCGCCCAGGCCGCCTGTCTCCAGGCGGGTGCGTGCCCCCAGGCGGCCCCACTCCCGCCGGATCTTGCCGGGTTGATCTGTCCGCCGGCGTCGCAGACGGACGTGCCGGGGGTCGTGGGCGGCACGGTGGCATTCGAGGCGGCGACGATCGCCGGCACCGATCCCGGACACACCGGCGCCAATCCCGGCCCGGGACCGAGCGGCAAACCGCAGGAGCGCTGGCATTTCGCCGCCCTGGGCGGCGGCGACGGTCCCATCGTCGCCAACGGTCTGCTCTACTTCGGCTCACTTGACACGGGTGGCGAAACGGTGAACGGGACCCTCCACGCCCTCGATACGGCAACCGGGACCCAGCGGTTGTGCGTCCCGACCGGCGAGACCGTCTCCGCGCCCGCGTTCGCCGGCGGCCTGGTCTTCACCGAAGCCAACGCCATCGCCGGGCGCCACGTCCAGGACTTCGTCGTCGCCCTCACGGCCTCGACCGGTGCCGAGAAGTGGCGATTCTACGTCGGGTATACCTCCGGTCAGCTCGCGGTGGCGGACGGAACCGTCTACGTCGGCACCGTCTTCGGCACCCTCTACGCGCTGGACCAGTCCACGGGGGAGGCGCGCTGGCTCTTCGACATCGGGGAAGGCTCCGACACGCTAGGCTTGCCCGCGATCGCCGGCGGAATCGTCTACGTTGCCGGTGGCCAAACCCTGCACGCGATCGACGCGGCGACGGGCAAAGAGCGATGGCACTTCACCGCGACGACCGAGGACGAGGAGCTTGGCGCGCCATCTGTTGCCAACGGCGTCGTCTACGTTGCCGGCAAACACGCGCTCTACGCGGTCGACGCCAAAACCGGCAAGAAGACCTGGCGGTTCGCCTCCGAAAGCGCCGGCGGCAACCGGTTGGCGGTCGTCGACGGGGTGCTCTATCTGGGTACCGGTTCGGCAAGCGAACCATCCGGAGACGCATTCCTCTACGCCCTCGACGCCGAATCGGGTCACAAACTCTGGCGGTTCGACACCCAGGGCTACGTCTCCACCCCGGCGGTTGCCGGCGACGTCGTCTACGTCGGCACCGGCGTCGGTCGATCCGACGGGCAGCAGGAAGGCGCCGTCCGCGCCATCGCCGCGGCCGACGGCCAGGAGCTCTGGAACGTGCCGCTCGACGGCATCGCGACGACCCCGGTCGTGATCGGCGGACGCGTCTACGTCGGCGCCGTGACCTCGTCGGGCGACGACGCACAGCAAACCCTCTACGCCATCGACGGCACCGCGCATCAATAGGCGTCCAGACGATACGTGTGACGGAGACGATGATGACACTCGGGAAAATGATCCTCCTCGTTTGGCTCGCCCTCGTGGTCATCGCCCATCCGGGTCGCGGTCCGGCGAGCGCGGTCACCGCGCGTTCCGACAATCGGGTCCCCGAACTCCCGGCGATGATCCTCACCCCGACCGACCTCGGGATCGCCGGGATGGCCCGGTACCCCATCGATCAGGTCGACGGGATGACGCAGACCGCGCAGGCGACGGCCGACGAGTTCGTCGACTTCCAAGGCGTGCCGAGGGACCGGGCGCAGGCGGTCTTCGTCGACAGCGGACTGCGGCGGCGCTACCAGCACGTCTACACCCTCAAATACCCGAACGATCCCGTCCCGGCCGTCTACACCGCTCGCCGGATCGTCACCTCCATCTTCGAATTCCCCGACGAGGCGAGCGCAACGGCGGCCTTCGACCCGCTGGCGCTCCTGCTCGGGCGCGACGCTGCCGAACTGACGCCGTCCGCGCCCGTCGGCGACGAGTCCCGCTGGGTGAGCGACGCGGCGCCGGAATTGGACGTCAACGCCGAAATCGGCGTCACCTTCCGCACCGGCCGCCTGATTGCCTACCTGGCGATGCGAGACGACGTGGCGCACCCAGAACAGACCGCCGTAGAAACCCTGGCGGCGAGTCTGCTCGACCGCATCCAAACGGTGACGAACGCGAGCGGACCGGGGCTCAGCGGCTACGTCCTGCGCTTCCCCGCCGAGGTCGTCATGACCGGCCCCTTCGAAGGCTACAACCTCGTCGAAGGGAACGTCGTCGTCCGCGACGCGGGCTACAAAGACGTCTACCTCCCGCTGCTGGCCACCGCCGCGGCCGGCGCCGGCGCGCTCGACGGCTACGACCTCGCCAACGCCCTCGTCTTGCCGGGCGGCGGTTGGGCGGGGGATCACGGCAGTACCGTCTACCGGTTCCCCGACGCCGGCTCCGCCGCCGCCTGGCTGCACGCCCTGCCCGCTCGACTCGCGGCCACGTCCGCCCGCGACCTCCGGGTCACCGCCGCGCCCGGCGTCGGCGACGAGGCCTTCTTCTCCACCTACCTGTCGGCGCCGACCGACATCATCCAGGACCACCGGATCGACGCCGTCCGCGTCGGCTCCCTGGTCGCCATCCTCACCGGGACCCAGGTCGCGCCGGAGGCCGCCCGCCAACTCCTGACGGCACAGGCCGCCTGCCTCGCAAATGGCGGCTGCGACCCGGTGCCGGTGCCCGAGGGGGTGATCGGTTACGCGCCCGAGACCCCAACCCCTGCGGCGTCGGCGACAGCGTAATCCGATCGGTCACCGCAAGAGACACGATCCGTTCGTCGATCACGATGGAGGAAGTTCTAGAATGAATCGCTCGTTCGCGTTCGCTCGGCTCGTCGCCCTTCTGTCCGCCTTGCTGGTGGTTGGCTTCCCGATCGCGGCCGTTGCCCAGGAGTTGCACCCGGCCACCTCGCCCGGTGCCACTCCCGTCCCGGCCGATACCCTCGACCTCCCCGCGATGAGCCTGGAGCCGTCCGATCTGGATCAGGCGGGCCTGGCCGACCTCGGCATCACCTACGGCGGCTTCGCCACGCTCGATTTTGCGGCCCGGGGCTATGCCGAGGTTCGCGGTGGTGACACACCGAAGAACGTCGATCGGTACTCGGGGCTGTTGGGCGATGCCGGTTGGCAGACGTCCCACGTCAACTATTTCGCCTCGCCGAATCCCGACCAACCCGGTGAGTTCACGCAGCGCCTGCGCACCGCCGTCACCCAGTATGCCGATGCCGACGGGGCAACTCGGGCATTTGACGCCCTCACCGACACCGGCGAGATCACGGCGTACTCGGTCGAGGTAATTCCGTGGGAAGGCGACATGCCGCACGCCGACCAGGCGGTTCTTTGGCGCTACGACAGCACGCGCAAGGCGACCGGGGCGCCGCTCCACGCCCTCGAACTCGACCTTCGCCTCGGCAACCTGACCGCCTCCGTCACCCTCGACGATTTTCGCGGGCAGAAACCGAGCATCGCCGTGGTCGAGTCCCTGACCGCCGATCTGCTCCGGCGGATCGAGACCGTCCAGGCGAGTGGTGAGCCCGGCTTGAGTGCGTCCGCCCTCCGCTTCGCGCTGCCGACCGATACCGCGAGCTACGACAACTACGCCCGCCTCGACGAGGAATGGACTCGCTACTACGGAGAGACCCCCGACCACCTCAAGCAGCGTCTCTCGATCTATCCCGACCTCCCCGACATCTACGTCGTCTATCAGTATCTCGGCTTCGACGAGTCGGACGAGGCGGCCGTCATCACGTTTCGCTCCTACATCTACCCATTCGACAGCGCATCCGCCGCTTCGACCTGGATGGCGAAGGCCACCGAAGGGGCGACGCCCGTCGCGGACGCACCCACCTTCGGTGACGAGTCCTTTACCTTCGCGTGCACCTGCGACGAAAGCCCGGGCGCGGGCCAGCCCGCCCCCACCGGATTCGGCGCCGTCATCCGCGTCGGCAGTAAGGTCGCCGTCTTCAACCTCGTGGCGCCCTGGGAGATCTCGCTCGCCGCTTTTACGGACGTGGCGCAAGCCCAGACCGACTGCCTCGCGGACGGCGGTTGCCTCCAACCCGCGCCGATTCCGAGCTCGCTCGTGCCGGTCACGGGAACGGACAAGGAGGTCGTGGGCCGCGATGCCGAATCGATCGCCGGCGCCGATTTCTCGGCCATGATCGCTCCGGCGGAAACGGATCGGTAATGCGCCGCCTGCTTTCGCTGTCCATCCTCGTTTCGCTCGGCCTCTCACTCCTCGGCGCGTCGCTCCTCGCGGCGCCGCCCGCGGTTGCCCGACCTTGCGACGCGGTGCGCCTGTACGACGATACCGCGGCGAGCAAGATCCTCGCGACCCGGCGGCCCTTCGTCCCGACCAACCGGGACTTGTTCTATTCCTTTGACCGTGCGGATTGGGCGGACGTCGCGCCGCTGCACTACGCCGAAGGTCCGGGTTTGACAGATGACGAAACCAGAGATCAGTTGCGCGCTTTCCTACAGCGCCGTTTCCCCTGCTCGCCGCAACGCGTTCGGGAAGGGCTCGACGTCTTCTCCCATCCCACCGCGCGGCAGAAAATTCCGGATCCGACGTTGCGCGCCGCGCTCGCGGCATTGACCGGCACCATCGGCGAACCGGCGATCGGCTATCTCCTTACCCAGGCACCGGTCACGACGATCCATTTCGGCATCGTCGCCCAATACGGAGAGGGGCTTCCCAATGGACCGAGGGCGACCGTCTACCCGTCGCGCGATGGGACCTTCGAGATGGTCTTCGACGGGCGGCTTCGCTTCGATCCGTTCGGATCGTTCAGCGCGCTGCTCTTCCACGAGGCGCTGCACGTCGAATTCCCACCGGCGATGCCGGCGGCAGGTGACCAACCCGACGACGTGGGGCTCCCCGAGGAGGCCACCGCC
The DNA here is from genome assembly GCA_036558305.1 of Thermomicrobiales bacterium. Taxonomy (GTDB): domain Bacteria; phylum Chloroflexota; class Chloroflexia; order Thermomicrobiales; family UBA6265; genus DATBFX01. Next base: position 5,475 of record DATBFX010000073.1, read on the forward strand.
GTCGCGCTGGAGTCACTCGTCTACATGCAGATGATCCTGACCGACCCGACGATCGCCAGGGTGCCGGATCTGCTGACCAGGGTCGGAAGTAACCCCCTCGCGATCGTGCGCCTCAATTCGGGCATTGCGGGTACGGATCGCCTGAACGTCTTCGTGCCGGACGGTGTCGCGAACCTCGATCCGGTTGCCGTCGGGCCGGTGACGGAGTTCTACGAGTTCTACCCGAGTCTCATGTTCGACGGACCGGGCGACCCGGCGTGGCGCGCGCTCGAGACGCACGGCAACCCGCTGCTTGCCGCCGTCTTGCCGGCGCTCGCCGAGTCCGGTCAATCGCCGCCGGACCGACCCGACTTCGACCGCGCGACCTTGGAATTCATCGACCAGAACCAGGCGGTGCTCTCGCCCGGCCAGTTGCTGGCGGCCGCCTGCATCCTCGAACTCGACGTGCCCTGTGCGTAGGCCTGTCACCGTCGTGCGACGAAGGGGATCATCGCGATGAGCACGATCACTCGCCGGCAACTGCTGTTCGCCGGCCTCGTCCTCTGCACCGGGTTCGGTCCCGCCTCGGCGACGGCGGAGAAGTCCGCTCCGGCCTCGTCCGCCGCATCGGTCCCGATGTTCCGCGGCGGTCCGGCGCGCACGGGCGAGAACCCAGGACCAGGACCGGCCAGCGCACTGTCGGTGCGCTGGCAAACGCGGCTCGATGCACTGATCAGTTCCTCCCCGGCCGTCGTCGACGGCGTCGTCTACGTCGGCTCGGTCTCCCCGACCGATCCGGCTGGCGGTGCCCTCTACGCCGTCGACGCCGCGACCGGTGATGAAATCTGGCGCTTGCAGACGGTCGCCGGTGACGGTTTCTACAGCTCGCCCGCCGTGGTCGACGGGCTGGTCTACGCGGGGAGTTACTACGGCATCGTCGTCGCCGCCGACGCGGCGACCGGCGAGGAGCGCTGGCGGTTCCCGGCCGTGGGAGCGGTCTTTTCCTCGCCGGCCGTGGTCGACGGCGACGTCTACGTCGGCGACAACGCCGGATACCTCTATGCGCTCGATGCCGCCACCGGCGACCAACGCTGGCGATCGGCGATCGACCAGGACTACGAATACACCCTCAACAACCCGCCGGCCGTCGTCGATGGCGCCGTCTACGTCGTCCTCCGCGCTCACCGGATCGGCAAGACCGACTTCGTGCTCGCCCTCGACGCGGCGACCGGCAAAGAGCGCTGGCGCTTCGCCGCGGCAGCAGGTGAGCGTCTCCGCGGCGCGCCGGCAGTCGCCGCCGGTGCGGTCTACGTCCTCACGGACGAAGGGGTCCTGTACGCGGTGGACGCGGTCGACGGCCGAGAGCGGTGGCGCTTCGACGGTGGCGCGCCGGTGCCGTTCGGGAGTCCGGCGGTCGTCGCCGGCACCGCCTATCTGGCCACGGCGGACGGCGCTCTCCATGCCGTCGACGCCGCGACCGGCCACAAACGCTGGTCCCGCCGCTTGTCTCGCACCGGGGGACTCATCTCCTGTCCGACCGTTGCCGATGGAACGGTCTATGTCGGCGACGACGCCGGCGTTTTGTACGCGGTGAAGGCCGCGTCCGGCGCCGAGCGTTGGCATCTGACCGTCGGCAGTTACCTCTCATCGCCGGCGATCATCGGCGGCTTCGTCTACGTCGGCAGCGACAACGGTTGGCTCGTCGCCGTCGGCGATCCTGAGGAATGACGACTCCTCCGTTCTCGTGGCGACGTCGATCCACCGATTCAGCCAAGACGTTGCCGCGCCGCCGGATTCGGCGTCGGCAGCCACCACTCCTCGCCCCGCACCGTCGTCACGTACTCCGGCCACCGCAGATCGACCGGCGGTGCGAAGTCCCTGGGCAGCAGGGGGGCGACCCAATGGCTGCCGCCGATGCCGCCACCCGTCCGTTCGTCGAACTCCGCCTGGGCTCGCGCCAGTTCCTCGGGGATCGTCACCAGGTCGAGGATCGTCGCCGCGATCGTCTTGCCGGCCACAAACATCCCCGGATCGACGATCTCCGGCCGCCCGCCCAGCGCGTTGTACGCCCAGGCCGGGTACTCGTAGCCGGGTTGGGGCGGCTTCAACGCCGGGCGACCGGTGTAGAGCCGCACGGTCGGCGCGTGCCAGGTATACTCGACATAATCATCGGACGTGAAGTTCCGCTGCCAGGTCGGCAGCAGCGCCCGCGTCGCCGCCTCGTACTCTTGCGGCGGCGTCAACCGTTCGTAGACGGCGGGGAAGGGCTGATCCATCGGGTCCAGCCCGAGGTTCGTCTGGATCTCGCGCCCGAAGGCGCGCGCCTCCTCCGCATAGACCGGTGGGCCGACCAACTCCAGATTGCGGTAGGTCAGGTCGGCCAGCGCGTTGTTGGCCAGCCCGACCCGCGTCTTGGTCACCCATTGGACCCACGCCTCACACCCCGTCATCGCCGCGACCTGTTTCGCGTTGTTCTCCAAGACACGGGAGATCTGCTCCTGGACCGACAGCAGCGGCGAGCGCCAGGAATACTGGATCTGGCTGAAGCGCGGCGGCAGATTGTCGGAGGTCGCATCGCCCGCGGCGAGGACGAACTCGTTGAGCGTCCAGGTGCCGGTGTGGGGGAACATCGCCTCCTTGGTGTACTTGGTCGTCGTGTACATCAGGCAGAGGGCGTCGATCGCGCCGGGGCAGCGGGCGACGATGTGCGAGCTGGCGGCGCTGTCCTCGCTCGCCTTCGGCGTCAATTCGCGTCCCAACCACTTCTCCGGTTGCGAACACTCGAAGGTGAAGACCGCGCTCCAATAGGAACCGCAATGGGTTTCCCAGATCGTCGTGTTCGCGTTGAGCGGGTGATAGGCGATGAAGGCGTCGACGCCGTCGTAGTAACCCTTCGCCGCGTGGACCGGTTTCGACCCGCAGACCTTCTCGGCCGGCTCCCCGAAAAACCGGATCGTCCCCGGCAGCCCGTGCCGCTCCATCGCCGCCTTCGCCGCCAGTACCCCCGTCAGCGCCCCGACACCGAGCATCGAATGCGGGTCGGTATGACCGGCCGCGTAGGGGTGGAGTCCTTCGCGGGGAGCCTGCGTGGCGATCGGCTGTTGCGAGTTGCCCGGCACCGCATCGTACTCGGCGTAGGCGCCGATGATCGGTCCTCCGGAACCCCACGTCGCCATGAACGCCGTCGGCATCCCGCCGGACCTCTCCTCGACCTCGAATCCTTCGCGCCGCAGCAGGTCGCAATAGGCGTGGGCGGACTTGTACTCGCGCCAGGCCGGTTCGGCATAGCGCCAGATCTCCAGGTCGAACTCAGACAATCGCTGCCGGTTCTGATCTACCCAACCGAGCGCGAACTCCTTCGCCGCGTAGCGCGTGGCCATCGTGCCGGTCCTCCTCTCGTTCGTCGTCACCATCACACCGTCGGCATCTTACCGATTTCGCCGTCCGTAGACGGACGCGGCGAGCAGCTATGCGGAGAGCTCCTGCTTTTAACTTACCGTCGTGTCAGGCAACGTGGGGCGAGTGCTTCGGACGGTCGCAAGGAGATGGTCGGTATGCGGTTGATCTCCACCTTTCGCTTTCCGACTATCTCGTGATCTGCGAGTTCCCGCTAGGCGACGTCGACGGGATTCCCTCAACAGGAGCGCCTGCAATCATCCCGGAACAGGGATTTCAACGCGATCTATACCCAGATGCTAGATGGCGGTTCTGGCGAAACTGTCCGAAATCGTTCTCGCCATCATTCGTTTCCGCGCAGTCAGAACGCCAGGAGCCGACAGAAATGAATGTCTTAGTAAGTCATGTGGACCCACTGTTGTCGATCGTAAGCTGCATCTGACCGGTCCAGGCGGGTTCCGCGATCCCGAGGCCGGATATCTTCCCATCGAGGTCGAGAAGACCGGTGTCATAGGTGTAGAAGAGGGAGCAGCGCGCCCGGAGGGCCGAGGCGAGATGAATGGCATCATTGGGACGGAGTGAGAGATGCTCCCAGATCGGTTCCCGTGCGCGAAGCACGGTGAACCGATCGGCATTGACCACCTGGATAGAGGGGTTCTCGAAGAATCGCTCGATCTTCTGGCGATGTTCTGGCGTCACCGCATGGTGGCGTCTTCGGGTTACCTCTGCCAGTGTAATCGCCGACGTGAACGCCAGATATGCCCCCGATGCCGCCTCGTCAAGCAGCTTGCGGCAACTGTCCGCACGTCCGGCTTCTCCGGCAATGAAGGCGATCAAAGAGCAGGCATCCCAATAACGGCGCACGTGCTGATCAGGCACGTTGCAGTCCGATCCACTCCTCCGCCGGCAACCCCTCGGTCAAATCCGGATCGAGACCCATGATGTCCGCAGGCTGCGGAAGGCCCACCCGTGAGGGAAAAACGTAGATGGCATCGACATCGCCGATGGTTTGTACCTCTCCGTTGACTTGTTCGGTGAGAATCCCGCTCACCGCAACGCGGTGCAACAGCCCGGAAATGACGCGTTCGGAGAATTGCTTCGAGTCGAAGAAGCAACGTACCAAGTTGCCGGTGAGCCGGTCGCGGACGGTGAACAGTGAGTTCTTGCCGGCAAATGACACGGCAACGAGCTCGCCTTCGACCGACCCTATCGCATGGCGCGAGATGGCTTTCGGGAAGTCATGGTCGATCTCCGTCGGACGCACATCGGCGACGAGGTCTCCGCTCCTCAGGCTAACCCCGGGCACGTCCCCGTCGTCAACCCGGCGAACAAGTCGCAGGATCGGTGCGATGGTGTTCTCGTGAACGACATCTCCAGGATCGCCCCCCCTCATCGCGTGATTGGTCGCGACGATGATTCGCCGCTCAACATCTTTCGCGACGAGAGCGCCCTCGCTCGTCCGGGGAACCGGCTCGCACGATGCCCAAGCGCTGCCCGTCTTGAGGTCACTAAGAACCCATTCGACGGCAGGTTTGCGCGGACTCAGGGATTCGGTTTCGTTTCGCAACGCAGCGAACCAATCGCTGATCACTGCCACAAACGCCGACAATGGCACACGGTTGTCGAGCGCGGGATCACCGAGGACCGTCAGTTCGATTGGATCGAGTTTGTCATCCATAGAGCACTCCCAGCTAGATTGCAGAACAATCGTTCTGGTGCATTGTACCCCGTTGCAAGGGGGCAGACTAGCACCATACGTCCAAAAAATCTCGGAAGGTTTTGCTAGGAGTTCGCGCTCCGTAGACGGACGCGCCGACCAGCCATACAATGCGTGCGCCGCAGGAGACGCAGACCCGGCAACGGGCAGACCAGGATCGGAGGCAGGATATGGCCGACGAGAACCGGGATAGACCAGAACCAATCGGGTTCCAGGACCTCGCGCGACGCGCGATGCTGCGCGATCTCGACCAGATGAGCCGGCGGATGTTGCTCAAGCACGGCGGCCGCTTCGCCACCGCCGCCGCGCTCTTCGCCGCCGGCCTCCCCCTGAGCGCCGCCGCCCAGGACGCGACGCCTGCCGCGCCCGCCGTCGCTTTGCCGGAGATCACCTCGATCCCCGACAACCTCAAGGGGAGCGGCGAGGTCACCGTCGCCTCCTACGGCGGCACCTTCCAGGACGCGCAGCGCGAGGCGTACTTCAAACCGTTCGAGCAATTGAGCGGGATCAAGGTCAACGAGGCCGAAGGACCGGACACCGCCAAGGTCAAGGCGATGGTCGACACCGGCAACATCGAGTGGGACGTCGCCGAGTTCGACCGCGCCGGCGTCATCAACCTCGAAAAGAAGGGCGACTACTGGGAGGAGATCGACTACTCGCTCTTCGACACGGCCAACATCGACCAGGAGCGCATGTTCAAATACTCGATCGACATGCTCCCCTACGCCCAGATCATCGGCTACCGCACCGACGTCTTCGCGCAGGGCCCCCAGGGCTGGAAAGACTTCTGGGACACCACGAACTTCCCCGGCCCGCGGACGATGATCTCCGGCAACGGCGGACTTTACCCCTTCCTGGAAGCGGCGCTGATCGCCGACGGCGTTTCGCCGCAGGAACTCTATCCCCTCGACATCGACCGGGCTTTCGACTCCCTCTCCAAAATCCGCGACAGCGTCGTCAAATTCTGGGACGCCGGCGCCGTCCCCGCCCAGATGCTGACCGACAAGGAAGCCGTGATGGCCGTCATCTGGAACGGCCGCATGAAAGCCCTGATGGACCAGGGCGTCCCGGTCGCCATCCAGTGGAACGAGGGCGCCTTCCTGACCGACGTCTGGGCGATCCCGAAGGGAGCGCCGAACAAGGACAACGCCCAGAAGTTCGCCGCCTTCATCACGATGGCGATCCCGCAGGCGCGGCTCTCCAAGCTGATCCCCTACGGATCGGTCAACAACAAGTCGATCGACTACATGACCCCGGAGGAGATCAAGGGCCTCCTCACCTCGCCGGACATCAAGAGCAAACTGTTCACCTTCAACAGCCAGTGGTGGGCCGACAACCTCGACACGGTCCTCGACAAGTGGAACGAGTGGATCCTCGGCTAGAGCCTGTTATGAACTTTGCCGGGCGCGTAGACTAGGGGCATTGGGACACCGCCTCGTACGGCGTATCTCGCGGAGGAGGCGACCGCGATTGTCCGAGAGCCTGGTCGAGTTGTTCAGACACAACGCCTGGGCGAACCAGCGCCTGTTCGACGCCTGCGCGGGGCTGAGCGACGCGCAGTTGGACGCGACGGTCGTCGGCACGTTCGGCAGCATCCGGAACACCCTCGTGCACATCGTCGGCGCGCAGGAGCGTTACGTCGCGGCACTGGCCGAGGCGGGGCCGGTCCGCGCGAGCCGCGAGCGTGCCCCGTTCCCCGGCCTCGCCGAACTGCGCGACGGCGCGCGCACGAGCGGCGAAGCGCTGGTCGAACTGGCCGCGCAAACCCAATCCGGGGCGACCGTGACGACGACGTGGCGCGGTGAGGGCTACACGCTGCCGGTCTGGTTGCTCCTCGTCCAGGCCATCAACCATGCCACCGAACACCGCGCGCAAGTCGCCGCGATCCTCACCCAACTGGGCATCGAGCCGCCCGGCATGGACGGTTGGACCTATCACGAAACCTGCTTCGACGGTGACTGGAGCCTGCTTTGGGCTTGGTAGGCGTGTCGGTACGCTGAGGTCCAAAACAGGCTCTAGCGGGGTGGAAGGCGGAGGGCGAAAGAGGGCGGGCGATCGACGATGTCCTCCCCGCTTTCCGCCTTCCGACCCAGGGGCGTCGGTCGTGGTGCCTGTGATCACCGCATCAGACTCAAACTCCGCCACCGGTTCGATCGACGGCACCGGCCACTCCGGGCGCCTCGGTGCCGTTGGCGCGCGTGTGGTTTTCGACGGGCTGGAAAAGTACTTCGGAGCAGTGAGGGCAGTCGACGGGGTCTCGATCGACATCGCTCCCGGCGAGTTTGTTACCCTCCTCGGCCCCTCCGGTTCCGGCAAGACGACCTCGCTGATGATGCTCGCCGGCTTCGAGATCCCGACCGCCGGCGAGATCTACGTCGACGATCGGCCGGTCGCAGCAGTACCGCCCTACCGCCGCAACATCGGGATGGTGTTCCAGAACTACGCCCTCTTCCCCCACATGACGGTCGGCGAGAACATCGCCTTCCCGCTCAAACTGCGGCGGATCAAGAAGGACGAGATTGCCCGCCGCACCCACGAGGTGCTGGAGTTGGTGAAACTCCCCGGTTACGAGCGGCGCTTTCCGCGTCAGCTCTCCGGCGGTCAGCAACAGCGGATCGCGGTCGCTCGCGCCCTCGTCTTCAACCCGCGTGTGCTCTTGATGGACGAACCGCTCGGCGCCCTCGACAAGCAACTCCGCGAGAGTCTGCAACTCGAAATCAAGTACCTGCACGAGCAGCTCGGCGTGACGATCATCTACGTCACCCACGATCAGCAAGAAGCCCTCGTCATGTCGGACCGGATCGCCGTCATGAACGAGGGCCGGATCGAGCAGATCGGTACCCCGACCGAACTCTACGACACGCCGGCAACCCGTTTCGTCGCCTCCTTCATCGGCGAGTCGAATTTCCTCGATGGGCGCCTGCTCGATGCCGCGGACGGCTACTGCGCCGTGGACGTTCCCGGCGCGGGCGTGATCCGCGCTCCCGTCCGCGACCGTTTGCGACCCGGTACCGACGTCACCGCGACGGTCCGCCCGGAGAAGATCGTCTTCGCCGACGATGCCCCCGCCGGTGCGACCAACGCGCTCGCCGGCACGGTTGTCGACGTCATCTTCGTCGGCGAGATGCGCCGCTACGAGGTCCGCCTCGGCGGGGAGGCGCGGTTGGTCCTGAAGCGGCAAAATCGCGCCGGGGTCAGGCAATACCAGCGCGGCGAATCGGTCCGTATCGCCTGGCACGTCGACGACACCCGGCTCGTCTGAGGCAGACGCGAGGAAGCGAGGGGCGCCGTGGTCTCAACGCCCATCCCGCGACGCGATTCCGTCGCGGCGCGAACCGAGCAGACCCGCCGCTTCGCCCGGCTGCAGCGGGGTATCCAACTGCGGTACCTGCTGCTCGTCGCACCGGCGGTCGTCTTCCTGATCGTCTTCTACGGCTACCCGGTCGCCGCCATGCTGGCGCGGTCCTTTTCCGACCCAACCTGGGGCTGGCAAAACTACGACCGGCTAACGCGGGTCTCGCGGCACGAGGATTGGTTCGGCCTCTCGGTTCCGATGAATGCCTACGTCCGCGTGTTCGAGATCACGCTGCGGATCGCCCTGGTCGTGACGGTGGTGACGCTCCTCCTCGGCTATCCCGTCGCCTACGTCCTGGCGTCGATCCGCCCCTCGCGTGCCAACCTGCTGATGATCTTCGTCTTGATCCCCTTCTGGACCAGCATCCTCGTCCGCTCCTACGCCTGGATGGTGCTGCTCGGGCGCGAAGGGACGGTCAACAAACTGCTCATCAAACTCGGCATCCGCGACGAGCCGGTCCAACTCCTCAACACCCGCTTCGCCGTCTACGTCGGCATGGTCCACATCCTTTTGCCCTTCATGATCCTGCCGCTCTACTCGGTGATGCGCGGCATCGACCGCAACTACCTCCGCGCCGCCGAGAACCTCGGTGGCCGCCCCTCCCAGGTCTTCCGCCACGTCTTCCTGCCGCTCAGCCTGCCGGGCGTCGGCGCCGGCTGCCTGCTCGTCTTCATCCTCGCCCTCGGCTTCTACATCACCCCCGCCCTCCTCGGCGGTCAGCGCGACGTCATGATCTCGATCCTGATCGCCCAGCAGGTCACCCTCATCAAGTGGGGTTTCGCCGCCGCCCTGGCCCTGATCCTCCTCGTCGTCTCCCTGGTCGTCTACGTCGTCTTCACCCGCGTCCTCGGCGTCGAACGGTTGTACGGGGGGACGCGGGCATGAACGCCGAAGGCGGAAGGCGGAAGGCGGAAGGCGGCGGACTGGTCCCGTCCACCACTCGGTCCTCGGTGCTCAGTCCCCAGTCGTCTCCTTCCCCCCTCCGCCTTCCGCCTTCCGCCCGCCGTCGCGTCTCCCTCGGCCAAATCCTCCTCTACGCCGTCACCGCCCTGATCCTCTTCTACCTGATCTTCCCGATCTTCGTCGTCATCCCGGTTTCATTCAGTTCCGCCAAGTTTCTCCAGTTCCCGCCACCCGGTCTCTCGCTCCAGTGGTACGACAAGTACTTCTCGCGGCGCGACTGGACCGACGCCACCCTGCTCAGTCTCCGCATCGGCGCGATCACCGCCGTCTTCGCCACCGTGCTCGGCACGCTGGCCTCGCTGGCGCTGGTTCGCGGGCGTTTCTGGGGGCGCAACCTGATCAACTCGTTCCTCGTCTCGCCCCTGATCATCCCCTCGATCATCGTCGCCATCGGCGTCTACTTCTTCTACGCCCGGCTGCAGATTGTCGGCCGGCCGTTCGCGCTTGCCCTCGCCCACACCGCGCTCGCGATCCCCTTCGTCGTCGTCAACGTCTCGGCGACGCTCTACGGGTTCGATGAGCGGTTGGAGTATGCGGCGATGAACCTCGGCGCCAACCGCTGGCAGACCTTCTTCAAGGTGACGCTGCCGATCATCCGGCCGGGTGTCCTGGCCGGGGCGCTCTTCGCCTTCATCACCTCGTTCGACGAATTGATCGTCGCCCTCTTCATCAGCGGCAGCAGCGCCGTCACCCTGCCGCGCAAGATGTGGGACGGTTTGCGGATGGAGATCGACCCCACCATCGCCGCCGTCTCCACCCTCCTCATCGTCGTCTCCGTCCTGATCCTCGTCAGCGCCGAACTCCTCCGCCAGCGCGGCGAACGCCTACGGACCGCGGTTGCGCCCGAGACCGAGTGACATCTCGACGAGGATGGGATGTCAGCGTGCGCCGCGCCCCGTGACCCAGTCGTACCGGGGGTCGTCGTCGACGACCGGGCCGCTGGGACGCGAGCCGATCCCGGCGCCGCCGTCGACGTTGATCACCGCTCCGGTCACGTAGCTGGCCGCGTCGGACGCAAGGAACATGACGACCGACGCCACCTCCTCCGGTTCGCCGGGACGGGCGAGTGGCAGGTTCGGAATCCGTCGCGAGAGCGCCTCTGCCATCCTCGGCGGCAACGGTTTCGGTTGGGTGTCGATCAGACCGGGACTGACGACGTTGACGAGGATGTCGTGCGGCGCCAGCTCGATGGCGGCGACGCGCGAGAAACTCTCGGTCGCGGCGCGACTGGAAGCGTAGGCGGCGGCGCCGGGCGACCCCTTCGTGCTGACACCGGACGAGAAATTGACGATGCGGCCGCCGCGACCGGCGGCGATCATCGCTTTCGCCGCGGCTCGCGTCATCAAGAAGGTGCCGCGGGTGTTGACCCCATAGATCGTGTCCCAGACCTCGACCCGCTCGTCAAACAACGACGCGTGCGGCGCCACGGCGGCGTTGTTGACGCAGACGTCCAACCGGCCGAACCGTTCCACCGCCGCATCGACGATGGCGGCCGCCCCGTCCTCCGTTGCCACGTCGGCCACGAGCGAAGCGACGCGCGCCGGATCAAGAGACCGGCACGTCTCGGCCAACCCGTCGGCGTCGCGATCGGCGGCCAGCACCGCGGCGTTGGCCGCCGCGAATCGCTCGACCATGACGCGGCCGACACCGCGGGCGGCACCCGTCACGATGACGACGCGTCCCGAGAAATCGAAGGTCACGTTCATCCGCCGCTCCTCTGCTCCCACCGCCGCCAGCACAACGAGCGGCGAGTGTACGACGATCCGCCGCACCACGCGCGATTGACAGCCGGTAACGGGAGCGAGAGGATGCCCGCCTATCCGGGAGCGACGGAAGGCTGGAGGACGAGGCTGATGACAGGTCCGATTACGGGGCGCAAGGTGCGCGTCGGTGTGCTCGGCGCTGGGAGGTGGGCAAACGTCGCCCACCTGCCCGGCTGGACGCGCGATCCCCGCTGCGAGGTCGTCGCCATCTGCGACGTCGAACGCCGCCTGGCGGAGGAGACGGCGCCGAAGTTCGGCGCGTCGGTGGTGAGCGACGACTTCCGGGAAGTCGTCGGGCGCGACGATCTCGACGTCATCGACGTCTGCACGCCGAGTCACACCCACTTCGATCTGGCGATGGCGGCACTGGAGTCCGGCAAACACGTCCTCTGCGAAAAACCGGTCGCCTTCGACTTCCGGGAGACATCGCGCGCCGCCGAGATCGCCCGCGCCAAAGGATTGAAAACGAAACTCGGGTTCACTTTCCGCTACTCGCCGGCGATGCTCTACATGAAGGAGCTGGTCGATCAGGGATTTTGCGGCGAACCCTACATCTACAACGCCTACGAGCAGAATTCCCAATGGATCAACCCGCAGACGCCGTTGCGTCAGGTCGACCCGAACATGGACCAGTCGCAGATCGCCGTCTCGTCGCTCGAAGGGTACGGCGCACCCGTCATCGACCTGGCGCGCTACATGACGGGGTCGGAGTTGACGTCGGTGGTCGGGACACTGAAAAACTTCGTGCCGGAGCGGATGGTCCGCGCCACCGGCACGATGATGCGGATGAACATCGACGACGGCGACATCTTCCTCGCCGAGTTCGGCAACGGGGCGATCGGTTCGGTCCAAACGAGTTTCGTCACCGTCGGCAACTACCCGGGGATCGAGGTGCGCCTGTACGGGTCGAAGGGGGCGATCATCACGCGGCTGGTCGAGGAGTTCGGCATCGCCGAAACGATCAAGGCGGCGACCCCGGACGACGTCGAGTTCAAGGAGTTGGAGGTGCCGGCCCGCTTCTACCCCGAAGGCGGTCACCCCCGCGAAAGCTGGCACACCCTCTTCTACGCCAACCTGATCAAGGACTTCCTCGACGAACTGGCGACCGACACCCCGAAAAACCAGGGCAACTTCGACGACGGCGCCGCCGTCCAGGAGATCATCAACGCCGTCGAAGTTTCGTTCCGCGAGCGCCGCTGGACGGATTTGCCGCTCCCGAGATAGCTCGGAGAGAGGTCCTACGCGCTCTCCGTCATCCTGAGCGCCAGCGAAGGATCTCTCCTCGTTACCACGACGAGGACAGAACGCGTGCCCACCACCAACGACGCGCCTTCACTTCTCAACGAACCCAACCGCCGCGCCTTCGACGCCTGGCTCGACGACTTCTTCGCCGACTACTACGCGCGCCGGCCGGTCAACGCCACCTTCATCGGCGTCCACGACCACGACCACGCGCTGCCCGATCTCTCTGCGGCGGGCATGACCGATCTGGCGCGGGCCGCGCGCGGCCCGCGCTCGCGTCTGGCGGCAATCCCAACCGATGGCCTCTCCGAGGCGCAGCGACACGACCGCCTCCTTGCCGACGGTTTCCTCGAAATCCAGGAGTGGGAGGCCGGTTCGGCGCAGTTCGCGCGCAATCCGTCGAGCTGGACGGGCGAGGCCGTCTTCGGCGTCATGTCGCTCTTCCATCGCGACGCCGAGCCGCTGGCGGAGCGCGTCGAGGCGGCGATCGCCCGGATGAGGGCGATTCCGGTCTTCCTGGCGCAGGGGCGGGCGACCGTGCCGCACGCTCCGGCGGCCTGGACCGCACGCGCCCTCAGAGAAGCGCGTTCCGGCATCGAGTATTTCGGCGCCGGCCTGACGATCCTCGCGCGGGAGCGTGGTCTGGAGGCTACCGGTTTCCTCTCGGCAGCCGAGATCGCGCGCGACGCGTTCGTCGAGCACGCTGCCTGGTTGGAGCGAGAACTCGCAACGCGCTCGTCCGACGATTACGCCTGCGGCCGAGAGGCGTTCGATCGCTACCTCGCGCGCGGGCATTGCCTGGCGGCCGAGCAGGACTCGGTCTGGGTGCTCTCCTACGCGGAACGGGCACTCGCGACCGCCCGCGACAACCTCGCAGCGCGCGCGCGCGATGTCGACCCGGCGCGAACCTGGCGCGAGCAGTTGGCCGGGTTGGCCGACCTCCATCCGACGGCGGAGGAATACTACGGCTCTTACGATCGAGTCTGGCAGGCGGCACGCCTTGCCGCGGTCGAACACGGGCTGATCACCTGGCCCGACTACCCAATCGAGTTCGTGCCGTTTCCTCCGTCCGATCGAGAGGCGGCCGGCGGCCTCTACTACCTCTTCTACCGTTGCCCGGCGCCCTTCGGGCGACCGGAGGTCCACAAGTACCGGGTGACTCCGGTCGAACCCGACATGCCGCCGGAGGAACAAGAGCGCCGGCTGCGGGCGACGAACGATGCGGTGATCAAACTCAACCACATCGTCCACCACGCCGGTCTCGGTCACCACGTCCAGAACTGGCACGCCTTCCGCGCCGATTCGCGGATCGGTCGCGTCGCCGGGGTCGATTGTGCCTCGCGGATCGCCCTCTTCTGCGCCGGCACTCTGGTCGAAGGGTGGGCCTGCTACGCGACGGAGTTGATGGACGAGGTCGGGTTCCTCACCCCGCTCGAAACGCTGTCGGAAGCCCAGACCCGGCTCCGGATGGCGGCCCGCGCCGTCGCCGACGTGGCGCTCCACACCGGCGCGATGACGCTCGCCGAAACGGCCGCGTTCTACGAGCGCGAGGCCGGGATGTCGCCCGCCGCGGCGAAGGGCGAAGCGGTCAAGAACTCGATGTTCCCCGGGGCCGCGATGATGTACCTGATCGGCACCAACGCCATCCACGACCTGCGCCGCACGATGACGCGCCGAGAGGGCGCGGACTTCTCGTTGCGCGCCTTCCACGACCGCTTCCTCGGCTACGGCGCGATCCCGGTCTCGTTGATCGCGGCGTCGATGGCCGGCGAGGAGCGAGCGAGTTAGCGGAAGACGTCGGCGACGGCGAGGAGGAATCCGGGGATGAGGTCGCCGCCGTCGAGGACGTCGCCGACCTTGTAGACGCGCTCGTTGCGATCTGTGGCGATCCATGACACGGTCCGGGTCCGATACTCGACGAGCCAAACGTTTTCCACGCCGGCATCGAGATACCGCTTCGCCTTCGCACGAAGCTCTGTGCGCCCGTCGGACGGCGACGCGATCTCGACGACGAGCGCCGGCAGGCGCGTTAGGTACCCCTGTTCGGTCTCGGCGAGGGGCCGCCGTCCGTCCAAGACGACGGCAAGATCGGCCGCTAGCACGGTGTCCGGATCTCGCTCGAGGATGATCCCGATTTCACCGCCCGTGACGTAGCCGAGCCCGGTCCGTTCGAGGTGGAGATCGAGCGGGGTGCCGACCCGGAACAGAAGCCGTCCGTGCGGATCCTGAATCGGTGACATCGGTCGCAGTTCTCCCCGCACGAGTTCGTTCCGGACGTCCTCGCCCATCGCTTTCAATTCTTCGGCGGTGAACAGCTTGGTCGCAACCAACGTTCGTGCCTCCTACCTCGGCGAATCGAACATTAGCGGAAGACGTCGGCGATGGCGAGGCGGAATCCGGGGATGAGATCGCCGCCGTCGAGGACGTCGCCGATCTGATAGACACGCTCCGAGCCGTCGGCTGTCATCCACGTAACCGTGCGAGTCGCGGACTCAAAGAGCCAGACGTTGGGAACGCCGGCATCGAGGAATTGCTGCGCTTTGCGGCGAAGCTCACGACGACTGTCGGAAGGCGAACCGATTTCGCCAGCGAGGTCGGGCATGACCCGGAAGAATCCCTCAGACACTTCTTCCAGAGCCATCGGTTCGCCCCGGACGAACGCGAAGTCGGGGGCTAGAACGGTGTCGGGATTCCGTCCGATGACGACGCCGACGTCACCGATGTAGACGGTGCCGAGGCGATTGGTGTCAACGTGTACGATGAGCGGAGTCGTGACCCGACCAAGCACGAGACCATGTGGCTTGCCCACCGGCGACATCGGTCTCAACTCCCCCCGAACCAACTCGTAGCGGGCATCCTCGCCCATCGCTTCCAGGTCCTCGGCGGTCAACAGTTTGGTCGCAACCACGGCGATCGCTCCTCGGCATGCGCTGTCGTCTGAGCTATCGTAGCACCCATCCTTCATCGCAGGATGCATCGCCTAGGCAGACACCCAAGCGGGGGCGGCCATATCATGGTCGCCCCCTCTTGGTCGGGTTTCGGGTCGGTCGGAGACCGACAGGGCTCAGCGCCAAGCCCCGTCCTAGTCGCCGATTAGCCGATCTCCCGCCGGCGACGCAGCGCCACGCCGCCGAGGACCATCGCCACCGCGAGAGCGGCCAGACCGGCGAGGAGAGCCGCGTTGCTGGACGAGGTCGACGTCGGGCCGACACCGGTGTCCGGGGCCGTGGTTGCGGTAGTCTCGGTCGGCGTTGGCGCCACGGTCGCGGTCGCGTTGCCGGTCGTCTCGCCGCCGGCTGCCTCGATGTTGCCGCAGGCGATGTAGGTGCCGATGTTGTCGGCCGACTGATGGAGGTTGACCGCGTGCGGCGAGGCCAGGAGATCGTCGAGCGAGACTTCGACGTCCGTCGTGCTGTCCCCGTTGGCGTCGATGTTGGCCAGCGGGTACTGCGGATTCGGGTCGAGGTCGTCGCAGGTCCCCTGGTGGATGTGGGCGGGATGATCGCCGGTCGCGCCGTCGACGTGGATCTCGACCGTCGTTGTGCCGTCGCCGTTGTCGGTCAACGTCGCCGTTCCGGAGACGCCGGAGTCGTTGAGTTCGTTCAGCGTCACCTCAAGGGTGCCGCCCGAGGTGCTCGTGGTGTTGCCGCCGGTTTCGTTGCCGCCGGTTTCGTTGCCGGTCTGGGAACTCGTCGGGGCGACGATCTCGCCGCAGGCGATGTAGACGCCGAGGTTGGTCGGCGACTCGTGCAGGTTGACCGCGTACGGCGCGGCGAGCAGGTCGTCGAGCGAGACGTCGACGTCGGTCTCGCTGACGCCGTCGGCATCGACGTTGGCCAGGGGATACTTGGGATTCGGGTCGAGGTCGCTGCAGGTGCCGTTGTGGATGTGGGCCGGGTGATCGCCGGTGGCGCCGTCGACCTGAATCGAGACGGTCGTGGTACCGTCGCCGTTGTCGGTCAGGGTGGCGGTGCCGGAGACGCCGGAGTTGTTGAGCTCCTTGAGGTCGATCGTGATGCTGTTGTCCTGGGCCGCCGCCGGCACCACCCGGACGAACGACGCCATCGCCAGGAGGACCAAAAGAACGGCGCCCAAACGCGCCACACCGAAACTCCTCGTTCCCTGCTGCATCGTGCTCCCTCCAGCAAAGTCCGACCAAGCGCCAGGTCACGTCCGCCGCGCGCCAATCCCACGGTCGGGGAGGTGCGGCAGGCACCACGCTCCACACGGGGACGAGGCATCAGCGTACCGTCTGCGCCGCACGCGCGCAAGCCCATACGAGAGGCGTTAGGCGCTAGGCGTTAGGCGCTAGGGGCACGACGCCGTTCCGTTCCCCTAGCGCCTAACGCCTGACGCCTGACGCCTACGTCTCCCCGCGCCGGGCGAGGATCAGTTGGCGGACCTCGGCGGGATTGAGGTTGTTCATGGGGCGACCGATGAAGGCTTCGATGCCACCCTTGCTGTCGTAACCCTGTTCGCGCGCCCATTTCCAGAAGGCCGTCCAGGAGATGTCCTCAAGTTGCGGTTCCGGCTCGGCCGTGCTCGCGCTCGCTCCCTGGCGGGGCGCGGGTTGGTTCGGGAACGGGGTTGGCGATGGCGGCGCCTGCCGCTCGCGCGCCGTGCCGATCGCGACGGGAGTGGTGTGCGCCTGTCCACCGCTGCCGCGCCGCTCGGTCGTGGGTCGCGCCGGCATCGGGGTCGGCTCGGGCGAGGCAGGCGCGGCGGCCGGTTCCTCGATCGCAGCCGGACGGCCCGCCGGTTGGGAGGACGGGCCCGCCACGGCGGACTCACGCCGGGGTTCTTCTTCCGCTTCTGCCTCCGCTTCCGCGAATTGGGCGCCGTAGCCGAGCGCGTTGAGGGCGCGGCCAAGGGCCTTGGATGGAGTCGACACGGGACGCCCTGCTTCGTCGTTCTGGTCGTCGTCGGCGGCGATGACGGCGAGGACGACGGCGAGGTTCGCCGCCGTCTCTGCTGCCTTCGCGGCGGCTTCGGCGGCCTTGGTGGCCGCTTCGGTCGCCTGGATCGCTGCTTCGGCCAGGGTCTCGAAGTGGGTTTTCACAGCATCGCTCCCCGAACTGGACGTGCGCCTTTCAGCGCATCCAGCTCTCCAGATCCGGGTGGTGTCTCGCGAAGCATGTGGCTCGTCGGGCTGTTACGCCGTTTGGCCTCCCGATGATGTTGCCGGCAGAGTGGCCGCAGGTTTTCCACCACGTTGCCGCCCTTCTTGCGTCGGGCTTTGACGTGGTGGGCGTCGTCGGCCGGTTCTCCGCAGATGACGCATTTCCCTTGGATTGCCTCCCACACCTGATCCCGGTTGGGTGTCCAGTCGGCCCCGTACTCCTGCTGCCCCTCCCAGTCGGTTTGGAAGGGGTCGTAGTGGCGCGGTTCCGTAACCAGTTTTTTCCCGAGGTACGGGTGCGGGACGGCTCGGCATTTCGGGTACTCGATCTTCATTTGCTGAAGCCTGACGAGTCGGTGTTGGCCGACCTGCCACGAGTAGTCCCGGTAGTACCGATCCTTGGTGGCGCGCCATCCGTACTGGTGTTCATCCTTCTGGTTCAGCCATTTCCACATCCGCATGAAGGCGTGCGCCCCGACGTAGCGGAGCGTCCCCTTTGCCGATGAGTGTCGGAAGTACTCGCCCCATCCCCGGAGGAACGAGTTGAGCGCCTCGATCTGGTCCTCGTGGCTGTTCATCAGGGTCGTGCGGTCCGTCAGGTCCTCGATCCTGTGAATGGCCCGTTGGACGCTCTCCGTGCTCGGGTAGTGGACGACGACTTCCCTCTTACCCGTGCGGTCCATCGTCTTCTTGAACGTGTAGCCCAGGAAGTCGAAGCCGTCGGTGTAGTGCGTGATCGCCGTCTTTTCCGCGGAGAGCGTGAGTTTCAGGTCCTCGCCCATCCACGCCGCGACCTCGGTTTTGAACGCCTCGGTCTCCTCTTTGGTGCCGTTGCTGAAGATGACGAAGTCGTCAGCGTAGCGGACCATCATGAAGTTGGCGTGACCGGCTTTGCGGTTCCGTTCCCGTCTGCCCGGGTGTTCCCCGAGCATGGCGCGCTCGGTGAACCACTGGTCGAACCGGTTCAGGTAGATGTTGGCGAGCAACGGGCTGAGGATGCCGCCCTGCGGCGTGCCCTCGGTCGTTTTGGTGAAGAGTTGCCCCTCCATGACGCCCGCGCGCAAGAATGCCCAAATCAGGTTCAGGAGTTCCTTGTCCCCGATCCGCTGCCGGAGCAGCGTCATGAGCCGCTTGTGGTGGACGTGGTCGAAGCACCCCTCGATGTCGCCCTCGATCACCCAGTACACCTTCCGCCGTGGCTGGATCGTCAGGCGGTGGATGTGGCCGGATGCGGTCAGGCACGACCTGCCCGGTCTGAAACCGTGGCTGAATGCTGCGAAGTCGCTCTCGAAGATCGGTTCGATGACGATCTTGATCGCCATCTGCACCCATCGGTCGTAGAGCGTCGGGATGCCGAGCGGCCGCTGCTTCCCGTTCGGTTTGGGGATGTAGACCCGCAGGACGGGCATGGGCTTGAAGGTGCCGTCGCGCAGTTGCCGTTGGAGCGACCGGAGATGGTATTCCCGGCTGTCCTTCAGCATTTGCCGCGTGACGCCATCTAGTCCTGGCGTGCGTGACCCCTTGTTGCCAAGGAGGCGCGTTGCCGCTTCGTCCAGCACGCTCTCGTGTGAGAGCAGATCGTACAGCCCGCCGAAGCGGTGGGCTGGGTCGCCGACTGCTTTCTCCGCGAGCCGCTTTTGCATTTCGGGGACCAAAATCCGACGCTCTTCAGTCGGCGTGTCATCCCCTAGTGAGCTGTCGCGGCCCTTCACCTGGGGTCCTTCGCCTTGTACCGGTTTTTCTCCGGCGCGGACTACTACGACCCCTCTGCCAGCGTCCGGGCATGTTGGCGTCACACCCGCCGTTGCCCTTGCGGACTTCCCGGACGCCTTCTCCTGTTCCCGCACCGGTCCTTGACGCAGGGTCTTAGGCTCCGCCTCTGTGCCCACGGGCTGACTCACAGCCCCACCGTATCCGAGCATCCCGCTGTCCTGCATCGGTTGCTCCTGCCTTGCGGCTTGGGGGGTCCCTTTCGAAAATCCGGTTCCCCCGAATACGGCTCCACCCCGCAGTTTGCCCTTCGAGGGGTGGTCGAAAAGTCCGGACACTTCCGCCAGCGGTTCGGTTTCCCTAGCCATATCCCTGCTCATCCTCGCCGGCGACGGCATCGGCAACTTCCGCCGTCCCGACTTGTTTTCGGGGCTTCAGACCCCTGGCGGTGTAGGCCAGGCGCCTGCCCGATCAGGATCGTTCGCGATGGGTTGTAGAGCATCTGCTCGTTCATGTTTGTGCCCATCGGCAGGTCGAACGGGTCGTGGACCTAAACCAGTGCGAACTTAGCAGGACGCACTTTCGGCTTTTTCGATGTAGTCCGGGAAATCGGCGGCCGTCTCGCTGCCGTGACCGGTCGCCTTGCCGCCGCCGGGAATCGTCACCGTCGCCTTGAAAATGGCGACGCCATCGTCGATGCGGATGTGCTCGGTCAACGTCTCGGCGTCGGGGTGTTCGCGCCGCAGCCAGAGGAGCCGGAACTTCACGTCGAGGTAGTCTTGCGCGCCGCCGCGACCGCGAAGCTGCCGCACGTAGGGAGCCGGGTTGAACGGAGAACCGGCGTTGCGGCCTCCGGGGCCCTCTTCCTGGAGGGCGCCCATTCCGCGCTCGTTCCCGTCGAGTTCGTCGTAGCGAGGGTTGTCGTCGTCGCCGTCCATGGCAACGCTCCTCTTGACCGCGGGTTTCGGTTGCGGGCGAGTCACCGCCGGCGCCCCGCGACGTTCCGCTCGGGCCACCGACAGGAGTATAGCCGACGAAGCCAGAACATCTGTTGGGGTACCGCTCGATGGATCAGATCGTCAGGCAATAGGCAACGTGCACCGCGGTATTGGCCGCCAAACCGTCCGCGCGTTGGCAGGGCGCCGGAGGTTCGGATCCCACCGACCCGCCCGCCGGCGGACTCCGGCGGCGCCAACCGATGGTCACGGTGGCGAGCAAGAGCGCGCCGGCGACCAGCGCCAACGACCCGACGTTGCGTTCGAGGGCGATCAGCGGGAGCGCGGTGAGGGCCAGCAGGTGAACCCGCAGCACGACCGGCGGCATCCGAATCGCCCAGGCGTCGAGGGTGTCGAGGGCGCCGACGCCGATCGTCAGGGTGATCACGACGAGGAGATCGGCCAGGAGCGCGCCGGCCACCCGCGCCGCCAGCGGCGACAACTCCGTCACCCAATGATCGAGCGGACCGTGCAACGGCCAGAAACTGTGCGTCGCCACCGCCATCACCCAGGCGCGGACGAGCATCCCGCAACCCAGATTCCAGTACGAGACGCGCTTTCGGATGCGCAGCAGCCAGACCGAGAAAAAGGCGGCACAGCCACCCATGACGAAGGGGAACCACGCCGAACCCGGACCGGCCAGCCACTCGCCGGCCGTCAAGAGCGTCACCACCAACGCCGCCCGCTCGCACGCTACCGCGAAGCCGCAGCGTTGGGCGCCGGCCCCCGCGAAGGCGGCGATCACCCCGAGCCAGGCCGCCGCACCGAGCCCGAAACACATCTGCGCGGTCAAGAGCAGGGCGAAGGTGACGCCGCGGGCACCGCCGACCGACCGCCGATCGGGCGAAACGGCACCGCATTCGACGGCGACGACGGCGACCGCTAAACCGAGAAACGCGCCGGCGCGATCCAGGTTGGCGGCAGCGAACCCGCCGATCAGGGTCGTCACCAGCGTCGTCAACGCGGTGACCGTCACCCCGGCACGGAGCAAGAACGCCGCGAGCAGTCGTCGTGGTGCCCCGGCGGCATTCGGCATCGAGCGAAGGAGAAGCATCCGGTCGTTTCTCGGCGTCAGGCGGTTATCCGGGTTTCAGCCTACGCAGCCGGCGATGACGACTCCATCCCCGATTGTGCCCGTGGCACGCCATCCCTTCGTACCGCGGCCGCTGGGGCCAACGGATCGCCCGCGGGGTCATCGGGAATTGGAACCCGGATTGACAGTCGCTTATCCTCTCGGAAAGCATGGTGGGTAGGACCACCAGAGGATCCAGACCGACCGGAGCCTTGATGATCCGCCCGTTTTCGACCGAATCGTTTCATCCCCAGACGTTGACCAGCACGCTCATCGGCCGCGACGACGAGTTGTCTGCGGTCACCTCGCGACTCGATCGCGGGAACGTCCGGTTGGTGACGCTCACCGGACCGGGAGGGATCGGCAAGACGAGGATCGCCCTCCGTCTGATCGAGACGGTCGGCGCCGCCTTCGTCGATCTCGCCGCCGCCCGCGGCAAGGTTCTCTCTCCCCAGGCCCTGCTGACCCGTCTTTCCCACCGTCTGAACTTCCTCACCGGCGGTCACCGCGACGCCCTCGCCCGCCTCCTCGGCGCGGCGCAGGCATTGCGGGAGGAGGTCGGCATTCCGGTCGAACCGGCCCTGCGGCAGTCGTACCAACGGACGGCCGCCGCGCTCCGCACCGCGCCCGGCGAGGAGGGTTTCACCGCAGCGTTGGCCACCGAGCGCGCGATGTCCCGGAAAGAGGCAATTACCGCTGCACTCCAGACACCGGTCACGGAACCCGCGCCACCGCTTGCGCCGATGCCCTCACCCTCGACCCGGCCGCCCGGCGAACCGCTGACGGCACGAGAGTTCGAGGTCCTGCGGTTGCTGGCGGACGGCCTCTCGACGCGCGAGATCGCCGACCGGCTCTTCATCAGCCACCGGACGGTCTCGACGCACACGACCAAACTCCTGGGCAAACTCCGCGTCGATACGCGCGCCGCCGCGATCGCCGTCGCCCATCGCACCGGCATGATTTGACACCCCGCGCGTCTCCACCGATGATCGCCGTGCAATTCCGTTGTTCGGGAGACCGGTGACAAGGGACGTCGATGTCGATTGCGCTTGCCCTCAACCACGCCCCGCGCGTACCGACGCCGCTGACGCCGCTGATCGGGCGGGAGCGCGACGTCGCGGCGGTGCGGCACCTGCTCGCTCGCCCCGGATTGCGGCTCGTGTCGCTGACCGGGCCCGCCGGCGTCGGCAAAACGCGCCTGGCGATCCAGGTCGCCGCGGACGCCGGGGCCGACGATCCCGGTGTGGTGGCCTTCGTCTCCATGGCTGCGATCGCCGATCCGGCGCTCGTCCTACCGACGATCGCCCGTGCCCTCGACGTCGGCGACGAGGCAAACCGTCCGCTCGATCAGGCGATCGCCGACGTCATCGGCGCTCGCCCGTTTCTGCTCGTGCTGGACAACTTCGAGCAAGTCGTCGCCGCGGCGACGACGGTGCGGGCGCTCATCGCTGCCTGTCCTTTTTTGCACGTCCTGGTGACCAGCCGGTTGGCGCTCCGCTTGAGCGTGGAGCAAGAGTACCCGGTGCTGCCCTTGCGCCTGCCGGCTTCGGATGACGCCGCGCCATTGGCCGAGATCGCCAACGCCGAGGCGGTCGCGCTCTTCGTGCAACGGGCGCGCGCCGTGCGGCCCGACTTCGCGCTGACGGAAACAAACGCGGCCGACGTGGTCGAGGTGTGCCGCCGCCTCGACGGTCTGCCGCTGGCGATCGAACTGGCGGCGGCGCGCGCCAAGATGCTTTCGCCCAAGGCGCTCCTCGCCCGCCTCTCCCAACGCCTGGAACTCCTGACCGGCGGACCGCGCGACCTGCCGCCCCGCCTGCAAACGATGCGCCGCGCCCTCGCCTGGAGCGACGACCTCCTCACCGCCGACGACCAGGCCCTCTTCCGCCGCCTTGCCGTCTTCGTCGGCGGGTTCACGCTTGAAGCGGCCGAGGCGGTCTGCGGACCGCAGGGGTGGGGGGGGGGGGGGGGGGGGGGGGGGGGGGGGGGG
>DATBFX010000074.1:0-3569 GCA_036558305.1 Thermomicrobiales bacterium
GAGGAACGGTGGGAAACCGTTTTCCTCCGCGGCCGGGGTTGCGGCGGTGGCCATGAACTCGTCGAGGGTTTGGCCGGGCGGCGGGCCGAGCACGGCGGCGCCCGCGTCGGAGTCGGTCGAATTGGTGACGGTCAAGACGACGTTGCCGGCCGGAACGGTCTCGGTCGAGAGTTCGAAGGTGTCGGTGATCGTCACCTTCAATTCGGGGTAACCGGGAAAGGCCGTGGCGACCGGCGTGGCCTCCTGGACGCTCGCTGTCCCGGCAAGAGACCCGAACGTGAGCAGCGAGCAGACGAGGCCCAAAACCAGGACGCGACGGTGCATCGCGTGACCCTCCCTCCCAACTCCTCCGATCCGATCGACCCGTCGCCGACCGGATGCCGCGCGGCGTGCCGAGTCGTTCTCTGACGAAGCTTTCGGTCGATGCGCTCGGGCGCAACCGTATGCAAGAAGCGGGCCGAGCGGTTGCCCGCCGGTGATCGCGTATCGGGCAGGCGGCGGATCGCAGGGTATCCCGGTAATGCCGGACGTCGTTTGCCGAGTCGATACTCGGTGACCCGATCACCGCGGAGCATCAAGGGCGGACAATGCGCATCGTCGATTCGGTCAGCACCACCAATGAGTGTGCGAGGTCGATTCCTCCGGCGGCGTGCCGGAAGAAACGGCCCAAAACCTTCTCGATCGCGCCGCGCGACTCGTCTTCCAATCGAAGGAGAATCACGCCGATGTTGCCGCGCTCGTACCGGTAGTAAATCTCACCAAAATCGGTGTCCAAGGTGATAATAGCGCGGCGCTGTTGCTTCGCGAGGCCAACAACCTGCTCATCTGTAAGGTCGCCCAAGTCGGCTTCGATGAGTGACAGAACGTCAAACCAAAAGGTCGTGGCCAGGAATTGGGCCGTCCTCGGCGAGAGGTTGGCGTCAAGGAGGTAGTCGGTCGCTCGTCAAAACGAACGGACTTCGACGCGTTCTAACTCGGCCGTGTGGTAAGCAGTCGCCGCTTCGACATCTTCACGAGTGAGGTTGGGATAGTCGTTGAGCAACTCCTCGACGGAATGCCCGTGTGATAGGTAATTGATCACCAAAGACACCGGAATGCGCGTCCCACGGATGACCGGTTTGCCGAGGAGAACGGCGGGATCGGTGACAACTCGGTCGTTGGCGATCGGTGTGTTCATCGGTGTCCCTTTCATGGTGTGCCTGACCCATTGTAGCAAGGGGGATGGGCGAGTCGCGTTGCCGACGGCAACTGATCACCCGGCACTCCCCACGTCATCCCCATCATTCGGTCGCCACAGCGGTTCCGGCGCCTCGAAGCCCGGCGGCGTGCCCCAGCGGTTGCGGAACGTCACCTCGTGGGCGGGCCGGCGCGGGGCGATGCCCCACCGGCCGGTCGGATAGCCCAACGTGACGCAGGCGAGCATGCGCCAACCCTCGTCCGGCGGCACCCCGAGGATCGCCACCGCCTCGTCGTGGCGGACGTTGAGGAACGTCGTCAGCGTGCTGCCGACGCCATCGGCGCGGGCAGCGAGCATGGCGCACTGGAGGGCAGGGTAGACCGAGCTGCCGGCACCGGCCATGCCACGACCGAAGCCGACGAGCAGCAGCGGCACCTCCGCGAAGTGCCGTGCCAGGTGGTCGCCCGAGCGAAAGACACGGGAAAACTCGGGAGGGATCACGGCGGGATCGACGTACTGCTCCCAGATGGCGAGGTAAATCGCGGCGATTTGCCCGCGGAGGTCGGGGTCGTCGACGAGGAGGAAGCGGCGGGCGTCCGGCTCGCTCGGGGCACGGATGGCGGCGTCGAGGATGCGCGCCTGGACGTCGAGCGGGATCGGGTCGGGTCGCAGGCGGCGCATCGAACGGGTCGTGTAGAGGGCCTCGTAGATGTCCACGCGTCCCTGCTCCTTCGCGTTGCGTCGCGGACCGGCGCGCACCACACCCCGCCGGATATACCCGGCAATGGTACCCTGGCGAGCCGCTAGGCGGCGCCTTCCTCGGGTTCCGATTGCGACTGGGCGGGACCGAAGTGCGGAAGGATCTCTGGGAGGCCATTCGACTCGGCCTTGGTCAGGAAGGCGTCGGCGGGCACGGCGGCGCTGTGGATCTCCTCGTCGTTCCCCTTGTACTTAACGGCGGCGGGGATGTTGAGCGGGACGGCGTTGTCGCGCAACTCCTGGAGCACCTGGGTCAGGTGGTCCGGCGTGGGCAGGTAGTGGCCACTGAAGTTGTTGATGTATTTGAGCGTCCCGGCGTTCAGACTCATCTCGCCCGCCGCCGCGACCGGACCGCCGGCCATGAAGCTGGAATGGTGGAAACGACCGACGTTCTGGCTGCCCGCGAAAATGGAGCCGGTGTTGTCCATCACGTACATCGCGGTGCCGTCGTCGGCCTCGGACCAGTTGCTCTTCATGCTCGTGGTGGAGAATGCCTCGTCGCGCCGCTTGACCGAGCCGCCCTCGAACTTCAATCGAAATGGCTCGCGGCCGGCTTCTTTCAGGTACTTGGTGTTGAACCCCTCCGCATTTTTCGAGAGGTCGGTTTCCCCTCGGTACTTCTTCTCCATCGCTTTGAGTTTGGTGTACTTCCAACCCAGCAATTTTTTCGTCTCTGCCGGGACGGCGTCGAGATCCTCTTGCGTGATGTGATAGTTGGGATTCTCCGTCGAGTCGGTGCCGACGCCGGCCAGCGTCTTGTCTTTCAGGTTGAAGGGTTTGCCCTCGATGAACTCGCCGGGCAGGGCTTCGAATTTCTCTTCGGTTTCGTCGTCGCCGTCGCGTTGCACCACCGCCGCACCCGGTTGAATGCGTGCGATCAGCCGCTGAACGGCCTGATTGCCTTGAGTCTGCTGCAGGGAGCGGACGGCCGCGATGCGCAGGGGATCGGCACTCGCTCGGCTCGGCCCTGCCACCCCGGCCACCAGCACGGGTCGGGCGCGGCCGGCGAGCCCGGCGACGTCTTCCTCGGCGTCGGATCGACGGGCAATGCCCCGATTGCATCGCGGCGAGACCGCACGGTTGGGCGGGGCGGCAACCGAAATCCTCCTCATCGCACCGCCTCCCATGTCCAAATCTCGATCCGCGCCGTGATTCGTCTCCCGCCGGTACTCTATCATCGAAAATTGATATTCCGCCACCCGGGGACGATTCGCGCCGTCTGCGAAGGTCGCCTTGGCAACGCCGCGGTCAGGGCGAGGCCGGCGGTGTCGGCGTGACGGGCAGGCGGGAACGCTCCCTTTCCCGCCTACCGAGCAGGGGCGAGGAGCGTTCGCTTTCGCTTTACGGAATCGGCGACGTGGGAACGCGGCGCCGGGACACGCCGCCACCGGCGGTGCGGCGCAGGACCGGGAGCGCCGGAGCGCCGACACGGCGGGTCGCGGTCGTGACCGCGACGGCAAGTCCGAGCACGATCAGTCCGCCGATCACGTCGAGCACGTAGTGGTTGCCGGTTACGACCACCGCGAACGCCATCGCCGCGGGGTGAACCACCGCAAGCGGGCGCGCCCAGCGGCGGCCGATGGCGACGGCGAGGAGGGCACCGGCGAGGGCGGACCAGGCGACGTGCATGCTC
>DATBFX010000075.1:0-7469 GCA_036558305.1 Thermomicrobiales bacterium
GCTGCTCAACGACGAGATCGGGGCGACGCGGAAGACGGGCGTGGTGGTGGCGCGGCGGTTTTCGGAGAAGTTGGAGGAGTCGCTGAACCGGTACCACAACCGGGCGTTGGAGACGGCGGAGATCATCGAGGCGATGATCGAGCTGGCGCGGGAGTTGAGGGAGGCGAACGCGCGCGGGGAGCGGCTGGGGCTGTCGGACGATGAGTTGGCGTTCTACGACGCGTTGGGGGAGAACGACAGCGCGGTGAAGGTGTTGGGGGATGAGCAGTTGCGGGTGATCGCGCGGGAGGTGGCGGAGACGGTGCGGAGCAATGTCTCGATCGACTGGACGCAGCGAGAGCAGGCGAAGGCGAACCTGCGGCGGTTGGTACGACGGGTGCTGAACCGGCATGGGTACCCGCCGGACCAGCGGGAGGCAGCGACGCAGTTGGTGATCGAGCAGGCGGAGGAGTTTGCGCGGGCGGATACGGCGGCGGGGCCGATGTATCGGGGGTAGCGGCGGGGCGGAAGGCGGAGGGCGGAAGGCGGACGACGAGCCGTGGGCTGTGAAGTTACGATTACGAGAAGAAGGGAGACGAGTGCCGGTGAAGGAGTGCGCACCGTGATTCCGCTGGTGGCCGACCGTCTCGACGAGATCGCGGCGCTTTGCCGTGAGTTCGGGGTCGTGCGACTCGACGTGTTCGGGTCTGCGGCAACCGGGGCGTTCGATCCGGAGCGAAGCGACATCGATTTTCTCGTGGAGTACGCGCCGGAGACGGATCTGGGGCCATGGCTTGGACGGCATTTCGAGTTGCGAGAACGGCTGGCGTCGTTATTGGGGCGTCCGGTCGATCTGGTGATGGCGGGTGCGACGCGCAACCCGTACATGCTGCGTTCGATCGAGGCGAGCCGGCGGATGCTCTATGCAGCCTAGAACGCCGGGGCTGCTCTGGGACATCGCGGACGCCGGCGGGTTCATTGCTGCCGAGACGGCCGGCGTGACGTTCGAGACGTATCAACTGGATCGGCGCCTCCGGCACGCCGTCGAGCGGGATTTCGAGATTATCGGTGAGGCGGTGCGGCGGTTGGTCGAGCACGACCCGGCGACGGCGGCGCGCATTTCCGGGGTGCCGCAGATCATCGCGTTCCGCAACGTCCTGGCGCACGGGTACGATGCGGTGGTCGATGCGAAGGTGTGGGAGATCATTCGGACGTTTCTGCCGGTTCTGTTGTCGGAGGTCACGGCGCTCCTGGAAGAGGAGACGAAGAGAGATTCCTCGACAAGTCCTTCGCAGGCTCAGGAGGAATGACCGTTGGCTAGGCTCGCCGCTCGATCTCCGCAGGTTCTCGATCGGACGTGCAGCTTTGCTTAATTTTGTCACCTTTTGGTCTTCTCGATGCGCTCGCATAAGTGCGAGGTCGGTACGACCTGGGCTTCGCACCCCGTCAGTCGGTCACAAGTCCTCGCCCGCCACGATCCGCTTCACGTCGTTGTCGGTCATCTCGCCGTAGGGACCGCCGGACCAGGGGATGGTCCAGACGTGGATCATGGCGCCGGTGACGATGTTGAAGGAACCGAAGGGGCAGGTGCCGAAGGGGGTGAGGACGCCGACGAGGAAGGGAGGGAGCGGTCCGAGGCAGACGTTGGCGTGGACGTGCCAGACGGTGAGGGGGCCGCCGACGTCGGGAGGAGAACGGTCGAGATCGGGGAGGGCGTACATGGCGCCGAGGAGGAGGGGGCCGTCGGGGGTGCCGGCGTAGACGAGGGTTTCGGGGTGGCTGGGGTCGAGGACGCGGCCGTCCTTTTCGTAGCGGTGGTTGGTGTAGTGGACCATGGTGCCGGTGGCGGGGCCAAAGGGGCGGTAGCCGTCGGCGAGGGCGACGTCGACGTCGGCGTATTTGGCGATGCCGGCGGCGGTGTCGGCGGCGAGTTTGGCGGCGGCGGCTCGTTCGGCGGGTGTGGGCGGTTCGTCCGGATCGGCGAGTTCGACCATGCCGGTGACGCCGGTGGCGCCGTGGTGGTGGTGCGCGCGGTCGGTCGACATGGCGGTCTCGGCGGAGGCGGTGCCGGCGTCGCGGGCGGCGATGGCCCAGGCGAAGGCGCCGGCGAGGGTGGTCGAGAGAACGAAGGCGGCGGTGGCGGCGACCCAGCGGAGTTTGCGGCCGTGGGAGCGGAAGGTCGGGCGGTGGGGAAGGAGGAGGAGACCGAGGGCGGTGAATTCGACCACTTTGGTGACGACGCCGAGTTGATCGACCTCCTCGCGGCGGCCGGCGAGGTAGCCGAGGTAGAAGACGACGTTGGCGGCGAGGAGGAGGGCGGCGGCGATGCGCCAGCGACGGCGGAAGACGATGCCGGCGGCGAGGAGGGCGAAGAGGAAGGCGTCGAGGCCGAAGAGGAGGGCGGTGCCCGGTTCCTCAGCGAGGTGGTGGGGCAGGATCGCGAGGTGGACGAGACCGCTGGTGAGCATCAACCAGGCGGCGACGCGGGTCGGCAGGAGGGAGGCGGAGTAGCGGCGGTGGAAGTGGGTTGCGGGCGGGAGGTTGAGGCGGGCGGCGACGCGGATGGTGCGGAGGAGGAGCCAAACGACGACGGGTGAGAGGATGAGGGCGTCGAGACCGGCGAGGTGGTCGGGGGCGATGCCCCAGGCGGTGGCGTTGAGGGTGAGTCCGTTCATGGTGGGCTCCTTCGGGTTGGGTTGTTCGTGGGATCGGAGAGGGCGACGCCTCCACTTCGCTCGCAATGACGATTGGGTGGCGGTCAGGCGGCGGGTTCCAGGGTGGAGGGACGGTCGAGGCGGGCGAGGGGGGAGGGTTGACGGGCGGCGGCGAGGCCACGGCGGGCGGGGCGGCTCAGAAGGAGGGAGAGGATGGTGAGTGGGAGGGCGACACCGGTCAGGAGGGGGACGAGACCGAAGGCGTATTGGCGACCGATGGCGAGGCGGAGGAGGATGCCGAGGAGGAGGAAGACCTCGTAGGCAATGGTCGTGTTGCGCGCCCAGCGGCGGAAGCGGGCGATGCCGCCGGCCAGGACCAGGGTGAGGGTTGGGCCGGCGAGGCCGAGGAGGACGGGGCCGGCGAGGAGGGGGAGGGCGCCGAGGGCGATGCCGAAGACGACGGTGCCGAGGACGGCGAGGAGACCGAAGGCGGTCTGGAGCAGGAGGAGGACGAAAGCGACGTCGAAGGGTCCGGGGTCGGGAGAGGCGGGCGGGAATGGTCGGGGGTCCATGGTCGTCTCGCTTTCCGCGGTTCTCGGTGAAGGGGGCGAAGGACGAGCGCGGGGCTCGTCGAGCATCAGGTTAGGCAGCCGGGATAAGAGGTGCTTGAGGGGTGTCTAAGAATTCG
Organism: Thermomicrobiales bacterium; assembly: GCA_036558305.1. GTDB lineage: Bacteria > Chloroflexota > Chloroflexia > Thermomicrobiales > UBA6265 > DATBFX01. The sequence continues at coordinate 3,322 of DATBFX010000075.1, forward strand.
ATGAGGGCGGAGGGGTCGGTTCTGGGGGCGAGGCGAGGGGGAGGGTGACGGAGAAGGTGGCGCCACGGTCGGGGTTGTTGGCGGCGGCGAGGCGGCCGTCGTGGTCTTCGGCGATCCAGCGAGCGATGGCGAGACCGAGACCGGCGCCGGTGCCGGTGCGGGCGCGGTCGGCCTGGTAGAAGCGATCGAAGATGCGGGGGAGGTCGGGTTCGGGGATGCCGGTGCCGTCGTCGCGGACGGCCAAACCGGCGATGCCGGCGGGTTCGTCGCGACCGAGGTGGAGTTCGATGCGGCCGCCGCGGGGAGTGTGTTTGACGGCGTTGTCGACGAGGATCCAGAGGAGTTGGGTCAGGGCGTCGGCGTTGCCGGCGACGCAGACCGGGTGGGACGGATTCGGTTTGACGAGGATGACGTCGCGGGTTGGGTGGAGGCGTTGGGCCTGGCGGTGGACGTCGCGGAGGAGGGGGGCGAGGTCGAGCGGGGTTTTCGGGGGGCGGTGACCGGCGTCGGCGCGGGCGAGGGTCAACAAGTGATCGACGAGGCGGCTCATGCGCTCGCTCTCGGCGGCGATGTCCTGGAGGGCGGCGGTGCGGTCGTCGGGTTGGACGTCGGGGCGGGCAAGGAGGAAGCCGGCGTTGGAGCGGATGGTGGTGAGGGGGGTGCGCAGCTCGTGGGAGGCGTCGGCGACGAAGCGTTGCTGGGTTTCGAGGGAGGCGGCGAGGCGGGTGTGGGTCTCCTCCAGGCGGGCGAGCATGGCATTGAAGCTGACGGTGAGGCGGTCGAGGTCGTCGCCGGTGCGGACGGGCGGAAGGCGACGGCTGAGATCGCGGGTCTGGCCGATCTCGTCGACGGTGCGGGCGATCGCGCCGAGGGGGCGGAGGGCGCGGCCGGCGACGCGCCAGATCGCGGCGAAGGCGCCGAGGAGGATCAGGAGCGAGGTGATGACGAGGAGGCGGCGCAGACCGGTCAATTGGCGGTCGATCTCGCCCGCGGATTGACCGGCGACGACGAAACCGGTGCGGCCGAGGTCGGGCCGCGTCCAGGGGAGGACGTAGACGCGGAGACCGACGGCTCCCGGGGGGTTCCCGCTGCGGACGGTCGCGAGGGCGTGGCCGTTGCTCGTGGCGCTCGCCAGGGTGGTCTGGTCGATGGTGGGTGGGGAGCCGTCGATCAGGCCGGTGCTGACGATGGCGGCGCCGTTGGCGTCGAGGACTTCGACGAAGGTGCTGCCGTTGGTGGTGTTGCCGGCGGCGCGGAGATCGACCGCGGCCGCGTTTCCGCGCGGGGCGAAGTCGGCGGCGGGGGCGGCGGCGAGGGCGGCGACGGTTTGCTCGGCGCGGTCGCGGAGGAGGTGCTGCTGGTCGTTCCTCAAGCCGTAGGAGGCGAGGACGTGGAGGAGGACGCCGAAGAGGACGAGGGTGACGGCGACGGTGGCGCCGGCGAAGACGGCGATGCGGGCGCGGATCGACATGGTCAGACCTGGGCGCAATCGCGGAGGACGTAGCCGACGCCACGGACGGTTTGGATCAGGCGCGGCTCGCCGGAGGCTTCCAGTTTCTGGCGCAGGTAGCCGACGTAGACATCGACGGCGTTGGGGGTGACGGCGACCTCGTCGCCCCAGACGGCGTCGAGGAGGCGTTCGCGGCTAAGGACCAGGCGCGGGTGGCGCAGGAAGTAGTGGAGGAGGTCGAATTCGAGGGTGGTGAGGGCGATCGGGCGGTCGCCGCGGCGGACGTCGCGGGTCTCGGGTTCGAGGGTGAGGTCGCCGTAGCGGAGGGTTTGCAGGGGTTTCGGGTCGCGCCGCCGGAGGAGGGCGCGGACGCGGGCGAGGAGTTCTTCGTAGGCGAAGGGTTTGGTCAGGTAATCGTCGGCGCCGGTATCGAGACCGGCAACGCGGTCGGCGGTGGCGTCGAGGGCGGTCAGCATCAGGATCGGGACGTCGTCCTCCCGGCGGAGGCGGCGGCAGACGTCCATGCCGTCGAAACCGGGGAGCATGACGTCGAGGACGACGAGGTCGGGGGGACGGGTGCGGGCGCTGGCGAGGGCGGCGGGACCGTCGGCGGCGATCGCGACCTCGTAGCCCTCGTAGACCAGGGCGCGACGGAGCGACGCCGCGATGCGGGCGTCGTCGTCGACCACGAGGATGAAGACCGGAGCCGTCTCAGCAGCCATCGGTGCTATTCAAGCACCGGCGCGTAAGAAACGCATGAGGACGAAGGTGGGAGATCGAGGCCCCCTATCCCCCTTGCCCCTTTCCCCCGACTTTAGGGGAAGGGGGACGGTCGGCGCGCTGGCGCGCGCATCCGGCAGATTTGCAGGGAGGGCAGCGGATGAAGGGTCGGTCGGAACCTTTCGGCGCGTCTCCTGGTGCCGCCATCCCGCGCGGGTGCGGGGAGCAGGAGTTGCACCTGCACGCCCTTGCGGGCACCGGCTCCAAAGGCGAGAACCCGAACCGTGCGACCTGCCGCGTTGCCCGAGATGGGAGGGGTGGTGGGTAAGTTGGTGCCGAGGGATCTTCAGGTGCTCTGCCACTGAGCTACCGTGGCCCGAAGGACACGGGCGGGAATCGAACCCGCGACCACCCGCTTATGAGGCGATAACCCTTGGCGATCGACCCACCGGTTTGAGTATACAACAGGCGGCGTGGCTGTCGAGTGCCGGGTGGACGTCACCCAGAAGGCACCAGGTCCTCGCCGACGAATCCCGTGCTGCCTGGGTCAATCACGGTGCAAACCGCTGTATGATGGGGACATCTCGCATGACTCCGACCGCAGCGGTGGTCCGCGATGAATCTTGCCGACGGCAGAGCCGAGACGGAACGGGGCGAGAAGACCATGGATGCAACGGATCGTTCAGTCGACCCGCGGCAGCACGCAGACCTGCGGGCGATCGACGCGTTCGAACGCGACCCCGACCTGGCGCGGATAGAGGAGCACCTGGGGGGGTTTAACATCTTCGAGGCGATCGGCGTCGTGCGGCGGGAAGTGTCCCACTCGTACTTCCTGGCCTTCCTGCTCGACCCCCGCCAGACCCACGGCCTGGGCGATGCGTTCGCCCGGCGGTTCCTCCGGCAGGTCCTGGCCACGGTGGGGCCGGGGAACTCGGGGCTCGAGCCCGCCGACCTGGACGCCTGGGACCTCGGCCGGCTGACCGTCCGCCGCGAGTGGTGGTACATCGATGTCCTGCTCGTCGACGAAGCGAACCGGCTGGTGGTCGTCATCGAGAACAAGATCGACGCGGCCGAAGGACCCGGCCAACTGGCGGCATACCTCGCCGAGGCCCGCCGACAGTACCCGGCGCCGGACTGGCGGCACCTGGCAATCTACCTGACGCCGGACGAGCGCGACCCGTCGGTGCCCGACTACCTGGCCGTCGGCTACGGACTCGTCGCCGAGGCGGTGGCGGCGGTGGCCGTCGCCGGCCGGCCGGCGCTCGACCCGGCGGTCGGCACCCTGATGGTGCACTATGTCCAGATGCTCAGGAGGCACATCGTGACCGATCCCGAGTTCGAGTCGCTGTTCCGCCAGTTCCTCGACCGCCACCCGCGGGTGGTGGAGCGCATCCTCGCCGACCGCCCGAACCGCCTGGCCCAACTCCGGGGGGCGTTCGCCGGGCTCGTGCGGTCTCGCGAGGCGGACGGCCTGATCCTCGACGCGGCGCCGCGGGGTGGGGTCGTCCACTTCGGACACGGCGATTGGGAGTGGTTGCCCCGGGACGCGAACCGCGCCTGGACGCCCTCGGGGCGGCTGCTTCTATTCAGCTTCGAGATCCTGAACAACTCCGACGGCGGCTTGACCCACACCCTGTGGGTCGGTCCCGGACCGGAAGGGGCGCGGCAACGGGTGATCGAGGTCGCCGCCGCCCACCAGCCTCCGTACGTCGTGCAGGCGCGGGACCGGCGCGGCTACCGATCGATCTTCTCCTCCTACCTCGTCACGCCGGAGGAGTGCGCAGGCGCCGTGCTCGAGGACGTCACGACGCTGCTCGGGGAGCGGTTCGCCGCGTTCGCGGACAACGAGCTTCCCGGGCTGGTGGCGCCGTTCCGGGAGGTTAGTAGCTCCATCGGGCCTCCGTTGGGTGGGGGAGAGGACGCCGGCGTCGCCGCGTCCGAGTTTCCGATCGAGGCGGGCCGCGACCGGTGAGCGGGT
>DATBFX010000076.1:0-16801 GCA_036558305.1 Thermomicrobiales bacterium
TCTGCGGCGCTCCCGTCAACCGCCGACCAGGCGGCTGCCCTGGCCGAACTGGCCGCCTTATGCCAGGCGGGGATGGTGGCGCCGGACGAACTGCGCGGTCGCTCGGACCGCATCCTCGCCCTCGGCGATGCCTGCGTCCGCCTCCGTACCCTGCTGGAACTGCGCGACGCCGGTCACGTCACCGACGCCGACCTTGCCCGTCGGCAAGAGGCGATCACGGCGCAGTTGGCGGCGGTGATGGAGGTGCGGTAAGCGGGCGGTTTTGCGGTGCCGCCCGTGGCGCGGGGCTGAATCGCCCAGAGGGCACCCGCGCGCGCAACCGACGAAGCCCCCCGAAGTGGGCTGAGAAGGGAGGCGACGAAGGCGGACTGGTCAGGGTGTCAGTCCTACGAGTGGCGGTCAACTCGCCGGGGTGATTGTCGCGACGAGGAGTACGAGCGGACCGTCGCCGGCGTTGTGCAACTCGGTCGTAGCCCCTGGCTCGACCACGATCGCGTCGCCGGTGGTCCGGGTACCGTCGGTGGCGGTAGTCACCGCGCCGTCCGCGGCCGACCGGGTCCAGACGACCCCGGCCGTGTCGGTCAGGCCGAGCGCGCCCGCCTCGACCTCGAGAACCGCGATCCCCGGGGCGCGGATCGGCAGCGCCGCGCCCGGCACCAGCGTGGCCCGACCCAACCCGAGCCGCGCGGGCCCGGACGGCACCGCCACCGACAGCGTCCCGGCGAGGTCGGCGATCGCGACGCCGGGCGTGGCGTTCGGGCCGGGCACGGCGGGCGGGGTCAGGGCCGCCGGCGACAGCCTGGTCTCACCGGCGGGCTGGCGCAGCCCCACGCCGAGGAAGGTGGCCGGTGCGCCGCCGTCGGCGATGGCCGTGGCCCGGGCGCCCTGGGGCACCAGGAGGAGGTCGCCCGGTGTCAGCACCGCCGCCATCCCCGGCGCGAGCGATGTCGGCGGCGCGCCCGCGTCGGTCGCCCGCCAGAGCCGAACCGGATCTGCCGCGGACGCGACCGCCACGGCGAGCCGGCCCGCCTCGGCGAAGACCGCTTCCGGGCCGAGGTCGGTCCCCAGCCCGAAGCTGGGCCCAGCGTCGAGTCTGGTGCGGGTCAGGGCAGGGGTTAGGAGGGCAACCGACGTGACGTCGAACGGCCATTGCCCGAAGGGATCGAGGCCCGGCGCCGCCGCATCCCCGCCCCAGTGCTCGGCGATGGCGCCGTCAGCGATCCGGAAGACATCGACGGCGCCCCAGGGCGGGGGCAGGTCGGCCAGCAACCCGAGGAAGCCCCCCCGCTCCGCGCCCGCGACCACGACGCGGGCGACGACGAGGTCGCCGCGGGCGAACGCATCCCGCTCCCGGAGGCGCAGCGTCGGGTACGTCGCCGCCAAGGCGTGCAGGTGCTGACGGAGGCCGGCCCCGGTCGGGGGCAGGTCGGGCGGCCCACCATGTTCGACGAAGCCGGGGGCGAGGAGGGGGTCGAGGTCGGCGGTCTGTCCGCTTCCGAAGGCCGCGTCGACTGCGTCGTAGAAAGCGCCGACGAGCCTCACCTCGGACCCGGCAGTGGCGGTTTCGTGGTCGGGCATCGGCGAGGCCTCGGTCAGCAGAGCGGCCAGCGATTGCAGGACCAGACCGGTGGCGAACGCGAGCGCGGCGACGAAGAGGCAGACGTGCGGGCGAGTACGCATGGAGCATCCCTCCACACTTACGGGTGGGCGATGTCGCCGATCGCGGTCGGCAGATCCCGAGCATGCTCCGCCACGGAGCCCCGCGCATCGGCGGAAGCACCCATTTGGGGACGGTCAAGGATTGGCGGGCGTGGGTGGTTTAACCCATGTGGCGGGCGGACGCGATCAGGCGAGCCCGTGCGTGTGGGCGTAATTGGCGGCGGCGGTGCGGGAGGGGAGACCGAGCTTGGCGTAGATGTTGCTGGTGTGACGATCGACCGTCCGCTCGCTGATCGACAACGTCTCGGCGATCGCGCGATTGGAGCGGCCGGCGGCGAGCAGGCGCAGCACCTCGGACTCGCGCGGGGTCAATCCGGCCGACGCGGCGGTTCCTCGGCCGGTCACAGGCGCGCCGCCGGAGGCGTCAGGTATCACGGCAAGGGCCTCGGCGACCGCCTCCTCCAGCGGGAGTGCCCGGCCCACGATCCACGCCGCGTCGAACGCCGCCGCGCCCAGTTGGGCTCGCGTGCGCGACCAACCGGCATTCGCTTCGGCGTGGGGTTCCCTCTGCGCGCCGGCGGCCTCCATCAGCGCCTCCGCCGCCCCGAGCAGGCGGGCGGCGCGCTCCCCTTGGCCGGTCTCTGCGGCGAGTTCCGCCCAGTCCCAGAAGACGACGGCGATGGAGATCAAATCTCCTTGCGCCTGCGAGAGCGCGAGGTTCTCCGCGTACATGCTCGCCGCCCGCCGCGCGTCGTGCCGGTCGTGCGCGAGCTGGCCGAGGATCCGGGCCGCCTGGGCCACGCCCCAGTCAAAGCCGCACGCCCGGCTGCGCACCCGGCTCTCTTCGAGCAGCGCCTGGGCCTCCGTCAGTGCCCCCAGGTGGTAAGCGTCGAACCCGAGGCTGAGGAGGCTGCCGGCGGTCCAGCCCGGTTCGTCCAGTTCGCGCCACAGTGCCAGCGCCTCCTCGTGGTGCGGACGCGCTGCCTCCCATCTCCCCCGTAGCTGCTCCCACCATCCGGTATTGGACAGCGCCATCGCCACGGCGCGCCGGTCGCCGCTCGCGCGCGCGATCCCCAGATTCTCGACGAGACGTTCCTCCGTCGACTCGCCCTGGATAATGGCCAGGTCATCGGCCATCGCGCGGATTCGGGCGCGTATGCCAGGCGAGGCCGCGCCGCTCTCGATCAGGGCGCGCTCAAGCCAATCGCGGGCTGCCCGCACGTGGCCGCATAGCCGCCAGGGCCACCACAACGCCTGGACCAGCCGCAGCAGCGCCTCGCTCTCGCCGCGGCTCGCGAGCCAAGAGTGCGCTGCCTGTAGATTGGCGTGCTCAGCCTCGAGTCTCGCGAACCAGATGGCGTCGCTCTCCGACTCTGCGCGGTCGGCCCCCTCCGCCAGCCCAAGGAAGTACGCCGCGTGCGCGTCGCGAACTGCCGCGTCTTCGCCGCTCGACTCCAGTTGCCCCAATCCGAACTCGCGGACCGTTTCCAGCATTGTGAAACGCGGCTCGCCGTCGGGCTGCTCGGTCGACTGCACGAGCGCCTGATCGGTGAGCGAGGCAATGCCCGGCAGGACATCGACGCAGCGGTCGGTATCAGTGCGACAGACGGCTGCCGCGGCCGGCAACGTGCACCCCCCGAGGAAGACCGCGAGACGGCGAAAAAGGACCCGTTCGTCGGCGGTTAAAAGGTCGTGGCTCCAGGCGATGGCATCCCGCATGGAGCGGAGTCGAACCGGCTGATCGCGGGGTCCGCCGGCCAGGAGGGGAAGGCACTGGTCCAGTCGTGCTAGCAGGGCCGAAAGCGGCAGCAGCCTGGTGCGGGCGGCGGCCAGTTCGATCGCCAGCGGCAGCCCGTCGAGGCGGTGGCAGATGGCCGCCACGGTCGGGCCGTTGGCGTCGGTGAGGGCGAAGTCCGGTCGGACGGCCCGAACGCGGGCGACGAACAGTTGCGCTGCCGCTGTCTGGCCCAGTCGTCCGGGGGCCGACCAATCTTCTCGAGCCGGCAGCGCGAGGGGAAGCACCGGGAACTCCTGCTCGCCCGAGACGTGCAGCGGCCCGCGGCTGGTAGCCAGGAGTTTCAGACCGGGACAGGCGAGGAGCAGGTCGGCCAGCGGCGGCGCAGCGTCGACTACGTGTTCGACGTTGTCAAGGAGGAGCAGCTGCGCCCGATTCCGCAGAACCGTCTGCAGCCGCGCCGCCAGTGGCTGCACGCCCGTTTCCCAGACACCGAACGCACCGGCAATAGTCGGCAGCACGAGCGTCGCGTTGGCGACCGGAGCCAGGGGAACGAAAACCACGCCGTCGGTGAACTCGTCGGCGACGTCGGCGGCAACCTGCAACGCCAGGCGGGTCTTGCCGACGCCGCCGGGACCGGTCAGCGTCAGGAGGGGCACGTCTGGGCGCAAAAGCAGGTCGCGCACCGCGGCCAGCTCGGCCTCGCGCCCGATCAGCGGGGTCCGCGGCCGTGGCAGCGTCGGCGCGGGCCGATCCTCCCGCTCGGGCACGACCGGCAGTGGCGCCAAGTGGGGGGATGAACGATCGGCGGGCGACTCAGGGTCCATAGGGCCGGTTCCCTCTTGGAGTGTTCCGGCATCGCACGCCGGGCTCCGCCAACGCTACACCGAGCGGCCGTGGTGTCAAGGGGATTTGGCTGCCGGTGGACCGGCCGCTGCCGACCAGTCGGCCGACTTGGCCGTATCCTCGCGCCCAGCGACGCCGGACATGTCATCGACGCCGACCGTGCGAATTGCCAAAGGTCGATATCGGCGCAGTTGGCGGCGGTGGTGGAGGTGCGGTGACGACCCTCACCCCCTGCCCCCTCTCCCGCTCCGCAGGAAAAGGGAACGGCGGTTACTTGAGGTGTTGGCTGCTGCGACGGCTCGTCAGGTGATGGATCGGCGTTCCGAACGCCTTTGCAGGCGTTGGGCATGCGCGAGTAAGGTTCTGACCTGCTCCGCGGGAAGATTGCGTATCAACCTGCGGAGTTGCTCGGCGGCGGTTTCGGGAGGGGGAATCGCGCCCGGCCAGGGCGATTGCGCGATCCTTTCGACCGCCTCGATGATCTCGTTGGCCCAGCGGAGCGCCGCTCGTGTGCTGGCATCGAGCGATCGCCTGGGCGGGAACGTCGCGTCGTAGTCTGCCCTGTCGCGAAGATCCTTGAGGTTGAATCCGGCCGTAAAGACGCGTTTGCAGTCGAGGCTACCCGGGACGGACTTGAACGTGTGCCAAACCTCGTCGTGACCTGGCTCGAGGCTTCTGGTTGCCCCGACGGAGATCACGTGCGCCTTGGCATGACCGAATGCCGAGTAATAGGCACGGCTGATGGAGGCGCGCTGGGCTTCCTCGCGGGGGTCCTCGGCCAGATTCTGGACAATATCGAGAAAGCGGCGCCAGTCAAAGGTCACCCGGCAAACTCGACCGTGTAGTGCAGCGTATCCGGGCCCGACCCCATCCTATCCCACCACCATTCCTCATTGAACCGATCCAGGCGGTCGAGGGCACCGTCCACCTCCAGAGGAGCGACGATGCGGACATAGAGGTGAGCAACGCCTTCGTCTTCGTAGTCGGGGGGCACGTCGAGGACGATCCCGGCGTCGGGGCCGAAGATGCGACGTATCTCGTTGGACGACTCTTCGATCAAGTCCACCACCCCCGGATGACTTCGCGTGAACGCTTCGACCATGCCGGGGTTGCGAAGGCTCGTAACGGGAGGTGGGGGGGCGATGGTCATCACCTGGTTACTCCTCCGATCGGGGCGAACTGGCTTGACTGACCGCCCCGCCTGTTTCGAAGAAGTATGCCAGAACAATCGTCGCGAACGGCGGCGACCGGTCGAACATCTTGTTCATTCGGTACATCGTCCTCACCATTTCCAAGGTGCCCGGAATCGTCGACCGGCAAACTCGGCGCCGGTAGCCGACGCCACGCTTTCCCAACCGGGTGCGCCCGACGTGCTACCATCCCCGAAACGCCGTCGCCCCCTGCGGCGTTCGAGCCTGTTGCAGCACGCTTCCACTCGTACCTCGAAGCTCGAAGCTCACAGGACGCGCCAATGAGCAACGGTCGCATCGCCCGCGCCAATCGCCGCTATCCCACCGCTCGCCGCCGCTCGGCCCGCTATGGGCAGGCGCAACTCGCGCGGCGCGCGGTCGGGTTGCCGCCGCACCTGATGCCGGGGGTGAGCGGGCGGGACGAGAAGCGGGGTCTCGGGTACGCGAAGTTCGTGATCGCCGGTGGCGTCCTGACGCTGATCGCGCTGATCGTCGGCGGGGCGATGTTCGTCGCCTCGACCGCCGCGGCCGTCGGCGGCACGGTCGATCAATACAAGAAGGTCAACCGCAGCCTCCAACCGAGCGCCGCCCAGGTCGCCGCTGAGACCTTCGAGACGACCCGCATCTTCGACCGCAACGGCGTCCTTTTGCAGGAGGTCGAACCGGAAGGGGTCGGCGGCTACCGCACCTTCGTCGATTTCGACGAGATCTCGCCCTATCTGATCGAGGCGACGGTCGCCGCCGAGGATGCCACCTTCTGGAGTCACTACGGTGTCGAACCGATGGCGATCGCCCGCGGCGCTTTGATCAATGCCAGCGGCACCGGCTCCTCCGGCGGTTCGACGATCACCCAACAGTTGGCGCGCGGTCTCTATCCGAACCAGATCGACCCCAACGATCGGTCCTACACCCGCAAGTTCAAAGAGGCGCTCGCCGCCATCCAACTGGACCGCAAATACTCGAAACAAGACCTGATCACGATGTACCTCAACCAGATTTTCTACGGTCAGCGCTCATACGGCATCGAAGCCGCCTCGGAAACCTTCTTCAACAAGAAGGCCAGCGAGTTGAACCTGGCCGAAGCGTCGCTGCTGGCCGGACTGCCGCAGGCGCCGTCGTACTACGATCCCACCGTCAACTTCGACGTCGCCAAGCGGCGGCAACAGTACGTCCTCGACCAGATGGTCAAATACGGCTACGTCACCCCGCAAGAGGCGAAGAACGCGAAGAACGTCGCCCTCCACCCGAGCGATCGCAACAGCTCGATCCGGCACGCGCCGCACTTCACGATCTACGTCGAGGACTACCTCAAGCAGAAGTACGGCGAGGACGCCTTCTTCAAGGGCGGTCTCCAGGTCACGACCTCGATCGACGTCAACCTCCAGGAAACGGCCGAGCAGATCCTGCAACGCGACCTCAACGAGTACGGGATCCCCTACGGCCGCAACAACGCCTCGATGATCGTGATGCAACCGTGGAGCGGGCAAATCCTGGCGATGGTCGGCTCGGCCGGTTTCAACGACACCCTGATCGGCGGTCAGAACAACTACACCACCGCGCCGTTGCAGCCCGGTTCCTCGATCAAACCGGTCGTCTACGCCGCCGCCTTCGAAAGCGGTTGGAACCCCGGCACCGTCATCCTCGACACGACGATGAAGCGACCCGACCCGAGCCAACCGAACGGGTTCTATGAACCGCAGAACTACACCGGCATCTCCTACGGTGCGGTCCCGGTCCGGATCGCCTTGGCGAACTCGCTGAACATCCCGGCGCTGAAGACGATCGAGTTCGCCGGGATCGCCCACGTCCAGGACCTGGGCCACCGGATGGGGTATACGAAGAGTCTCTACGGCGATCCCGCGACCTACGGGATCCCGCTCGCCCTCGGTTCGGGTGAGGTGACGGTGCTGGAGCACACCAACGTCTTCGCCACGTTCGCCAACAACGGTCGATACGTTCCGGCCAACCCGATCCTGAAGATCACCGACGCGCGCGGCAACGTCCTCTACGACGCCGCCAAGGACCTCAAAGCGAACCCCGGTCAGCAGGCCCTCCGCGCCGAATACGCCTACCAGATCACGAGCATCCTGACCGACAACCAGGCGCGCTCGATGATCTTCACCGAGAACAACCTGTTCGGCGACACCGCCCAGCAGCTCGGTCGCCCCACCGCCGCCAAATCCGGCACCACCAATGGGTGGAAGGACATCTGGACGATGGGCTACACCACCGACCTCGCGATCGGGGTCTGGATGGGGCAGACAACGGCAACCGGCGACCGCTACCAGGAGTTGCCGGAACGCGACGGTATCCAGGGGGCCGGTCCGATCTGGGCCGACCTGATGCTGGAGATGCACCAGAACCCGAAGTGGGCATCCCTGCTGAAGGGTCCGAACGGGCAGACGATCCCGGAGGATTTCCCGGTTCCCTCGGGGCTGCACAAGGGCCGGGTCTGCGACGCGACCGGTCACCAGGCGACCGGCGGTTCCGCCTCGCACGAGGAATGGCTGGTGGATGGCCGGGGACCGTCGCTCCGCTGCGACCAGGTGTCGGCCGCGGAGTACGCCGAACTGCAGTACGCGCTGAACGACCTGAACCAAAACGGCGGCAAGTACTCGGGCAATGGTCAGTCCAGCATCTACCGCTACGCCAGCGCCGTCGGGGTGTCGCGCGGCAGTTTCTCCGGCGGGGGATTCTCGGGCGGCGACTTCTCGAGCGACGACTCGTCGGGCGGCGATTATTCGGGCTTCGATTCGTCGAGCAACGACGCAACGATCGACGATTCGTCGTCCGGCGACGCCGCGCCCGCCGATTCGTCCGGCAACGATTCGTCGGGGAACGAGGTCCCCCGGATCATTCCGCGCGGCGGCGGTTAGCGTCCGAGGGTTGCGGGTACGTCGGCGAGTGAGGCGACGACCGCCGCCGGTCCTGGGCCGTGGCGCTCCTCTGGCAACCCATGGCGGTTGATCCAGCAGACCCGGTAACCGAACGCCGCGGCGCCGGCCGCGTCCCAACCGTTCCCGGTGACGAAGGCGATCTCGGCCGGTAGGAAACCGAAGCGTGCCGTGCCGAGGGCGTAGACGCGAGGGTGGGGTTTGTAGACCCGGACCTCGTCCGCGCTGAGGATCGCGTCCAACCGATCGGATAGGCCGGCCGCGGCGACCGCCGTCGCCAGCATCGCCGGCGCCCCGTTCGAGAGGATCGCTCGCGGCAGTGGGGCGAGTGCGGCGAGGACCGTCGGTGCCGACGGATCGGCCGCGGGTGTCTGCCAGGCTTGGAGTAACGATGCGCGCTCGGTCGACGGCAACTCGACCGCCAAACGGGCCAGTGCGTAGTCGAGCGCCTGTTCCGTGACCGCGGCGAAGTCGACGTAGTACGGCTCGCCCATCAGCGAACGGTGGACGCTGTACTCCAGTTGCTTGGCTCGCCAGAGGATCGAGAACTCCTCCGCGGTGGACGTGTTGCCGGGGACGGTTGCCAGTGCCGCGGCGCAGGCGTCCTGAATGGAATCGAGGCGGAAGAGCGTGCCGTAGGCGTCGAAGAGGACGGCGCGGACGCCGCTGAGGCGAGACATCGTAATCCCACGCCCGGAAAGAGGTCCTTCGCTGCACTCAGGATGACCAGGGGGAGGGGTGGTCTCCATCCGTCATCGCGAGCGCCGCGACGGACCTCTCGTCCTTCGTTTGTCGGCAATCGGCTCGGCTACGACGCCGCGCGGCGGCCGCGGGGCCGGCCCGGACGGCGCGTTTTCGCGGGCGCTTCGGCGGCCGCTTCTTCGGCCGCGGCAGCCGGTTTGCGGCGGCGGCGGGTCAGGCGCGTCCGCTGCTGCGTCGTCCCTTCGGGCGGGGTGATCTCCCGCCAGGGGACGGGAGAGGACAAGACGAGGGAGGTGACGCAGCGGGCGCCGGTGGTGCTGAGGCGATCGACCAACGCTTCCAAGGCGGCGGTGTCGGCGACGTTGACCTTGACGAGGTGGGACGATTCGCCGGTGGTGCGGTGGACCTCGGCGACGGCAGGGTCGGCGCGGACTGCCTCCAGGAAGGCATCCTGCTGGCTGCGCTCGACCGAGGCCGCGATCAGCGCCGTCAAACCCCGGCCGAGGGCGGAGGGGGCGACGATCGCGCGGTAGCCGGCGATGACCCCGCGGTCTTCGAGTCGCCGGACGCGCTCAATCATCGCCGGGCTGGAGAGACCGACCCGCTCGGCCAGCGCCTTCATCGTCAGGCGGCCGTTCGCCTGCAACTCGGCCAGGATTCGCTCGTCAATCGTGTCGATTTGACTCATCCCCATCCCTCACCTTGTACGGTCGAAACCGCGTCCGACGATGCGACACTCGGTTTCATCCCCTCTGCCCTTCAACGGAGTTGCGCCAATCGCCTTCCGACCGGATAGTCTATCGCCCGTATTGACGGCGCGCAAGAAAGGTCTCTCTTGCGTATCATCGCGGCAAACGCGACGAATCCGCCGCCTCTGACCGCGTGGGATCGGTTCGGATGACCGGCGTCGAACTTGATGCCGTGAAGGCGGAGGCGAGGGGCGATGACGAGCCCGTTATCGACGAGGCGGGCGCGGTATCCTTTGCGCGGGAAGCGGGCGCTCCGGGAAGGGGTTCAGCGTGCAGCAGCCGTCCGCAGGCGAGGCGATCCCCGCGAGCGGGCCGATCGTGGACGTGTCCTGGGTCCAAGCTCGGCTTGGCCGGCCGGGCGTGCGCATCGTCGATGCACGACCGCGCGAGCAGTACCTGATGGGGCACCTCGCCGGCGCGGTTTCGATCGACCTCAATGCGATCCGAATGGTCGATTCGACCGCGACGGGGATCGCTGCGTTTCTCGATCATGCGCGGGCGGAGCTCCGCCGCGCGGGTGTCCGCTCCGACGAGCGCGTCGTCTTCTACGAGGACTTCAGCGGTGCCGCGGCGGCGCGCGGTGTTTGGATGCTCGACGCCATCGGGCATCCCGGCAGCGCGATGATGGACGGAGGACTCCGTGCCTGGATCGACGCCGGCGGACCGGTGACGCGACAGGCCGCCCCGGTGGAACCGAGTGATCTGGACGTGGCGCTCGACGAGACGGTGGTGGCGACGGCCGGCGAGATCCGCGATGCGCTGGCGCACGGTCACCGGCTGACCGTCGTCGATGCGCGCGACGACGCGGAGTTTGGTGACGGAACGATTCCCGGTGCAATCCACGTCGACTGGCTCCGGCATCTGACACCCGACGGTACCTTCCGTCCGCTCGGCGAGTTGCGCGCGATGTACGAGGAGATCGGCATCGGCGCCTCGCACCGGGCGTCGGTGGCCGCCTTTTGCGGCAGTGGCTACCGGTCGGCCCACACCTACGTCGTCCTGAAGGCGCTCGGGATTCCCGCGGTCAAAAATTACGCGCCGTCGTGGGGAGAATGGGGCCGGCGGCCCGATCTGCCGGTGGAGATGCCGACGGACCGGTAGCTCTTAGCCGGTAGCCGGTAGGAGAGACGGACGAGCGGACAGGCAGACAGACGGACAGAAACTCACTCGGTCCTCAGCACTTGCTACCGGCTACCGGCTACCGGCTTCAAGAGGAGAGCGCGATGCGGTTGGAGCGACTGGACCAGGATGAGGCAGGCCGGGCGGTCGGTGCAGCCGTGGTGCGGGCGGTCGGTGCGCGGGAGATCGTGCTGGAGTTGGGACCGGCCGACGGACCGCCGTTGGTCCGGCTGACGATGAGTCACTCCGAGGCGATGCGGCTGACCGCCGCGGCGCAGGCGGTGGTGCAAAGCGGCGGCGAGACGATCCTGATCGTGGACGATTGAGCGGCCGTGAGCGGTCGGCACGTGCGAATTGACGTCTGCGCTACAAAATGGGATGGATTGGTGCTGCACGAAGTGAACCAAATCGCGCTCTCGTGCGTCTATTAGGGTAGACGGATGCGCGGACCGATTGGAGACCCCTAGCGGGGTCGGGTCCGCGGCTGGGAACGTTGACAAAGGAGTCAATAGAACCTGGTCCGCTTTGGCGACGCCCGCAGAAAGGCGCGCGAACGCGGACCGTCTCCCGAGGCGACGCTAGCCTGTCGCCAGGCATCGATGTTCCTCTTTCCTCCTCTCTGCGAGTGCGCGTCGGAGGGACGACACTCGTCCTCATATCACTCCTCACCGAAACGTGGTCGGCTCGGTCGCGGCCACGTTGGGAGACCCCGGCAGCGACCGAGGCACGAAGCGCGCCCGGCCAGGTGACCACGTCACCGGCCGGGCGCGACTGTTTAAGCGCCGTTGATCGAACGGGTAGGAACCGGCAGCGGTGCAGAAGGACGGGCGGCCCATGCTGCTGGTACCGAGCCGGCGCCCGCGCGAAGCCGAGGCATCTCCCGAAGCGCAGCGGAGTCACCGTTTCGTGGGCGTGTTTCCACGTGCGGAGAGAGATTCCGCGACAAATCCTTCGCCGGCGCCGGAGGCATGACGGGGGCGACGGCCGCGGTCGCGAATTGTCTGGGCTAATGGGCCGTCCCCGCGGTGCTCTGGCCGCCGTTGTTGCCGGCCACCGCGCGCTCGACGGCGGCGTAGGGTTGGGGACCGATCTCCGCCCAGCCTTTCGAGACGGCGTAGCGGAGGGCGGCGACGCGGTCGTCGACGGCGAGTTTGCGCAGCACCGAGGTCATGTGGTTCTTGACGGTCTGCTCGGTGATGAAGAGGGCGTCGCCGATCTCCTTGTTGGAGTGGCCCATCACCAGGCAATCGAGGACTTCGAGTTCGCGCGGCGACAACGATACCTCGGGTTCGCCGAGGGACTGCCCCTCGCTGAGGCTGCGGAATTCGCCCAGGACGCGGCGGGCAAGGTTGGGGTTGGTCAACACGGCCTGATGGAGCAGATTTTCGCCCCTGAGGACCGCGTGGCAGGTTTCGACGATCTTGGCGGGATCGACGTCTTTGGTGAGGAAGGCCGCGGCGCCGACGCGGATCGCGGCGAAGAGGCGATCGTCGTCGGCGTGCATGGAGAGGAAGACGATCGCGGTGTTGGGTCGTTCCCGTCGGAGGGCGGAGGCGATTTGCAAGCCGGTGACGCCGGGGAGTTGGACGTCCATGATCGCGAGGGCGGGTTTGTGGATGTCCGACTCGTGGAGCGCGTCGTGGCCGTTCGAGGCCTCGGCGACGACCTGCAGCCGGGGGTCCTGTTCCAGGATGCGGCGCAGGCCGCTCCGGAACAGCGGGTGGTCGTCGACGATCATGATCCGGCGTCTGAACATTGCGGGGGTCTCCTCTGACCTCAGTACGAATCGACCGCCGGCGGTGTCGCGGCGGCTTGGACAACGGCTCACTTCTAGGCTATTGCCGGGTTTGGCTCCAGATTGACGTGCGTGACCTCGGTCCGGGATCACGGCAGACGAAGGGCCTAGGACCGCGCGGCGCTTGGTGGGGCGCGTTCGAAGTCGCGCGGTACGGATGGCTATACTTTGGGGAACCGCCCCATGGGCCGCTGCCCGGTTCGCAGCGGTCGTCGCGACGAGGGTGTTGCGCGACGCAACCGGTGGCCCGATCAGCAGAGGATCCAGATGAGCGAGATCACCGGTTCCGAACTCCGCTGCCCGACCTGCGGCAGTCCCAACCCCCCATCTGCCCGCTATTGCATGCAGTGCGCCGCGTCCCTGGCCGGCGGACCGGTGCCGATCCGGCCGCGCCGTGTCGTCGTCACCGGTCTCGGGGCGATCACGTCGCTGGCCTCGAACGCGCCCGAGACGTGGCGGCGGATCCTGGCCGGGGAGAGCGGACTGCGCCGGGTCGAGTCGCTCGATCCCGCCCAGAATCCGTGTCTGGTTCGCGGCGACGTCGACGATGCCTGCGTCCCGAATCGTTTCCTCGATGCCAAGACGGCGCGCAACACCTCGCGCTTCTCGCGACTGACGGTGGAGGCGACCGGGGAGGCCCTGATCGATGCCGGGTTGCTCGGTCTGGACTACGAACCGACCGTCGATCTCGACGCCGGCGGCGCCACCATCGGTACCTGCGTCGGCGGCACGCACGACGATCTGCTGGCGGCGCATACGACCTTCGAGACGCGGGGCCCCGGTCGCGTTCCGCCCCACCTTCACGTCATGTTTCCGCACAACCTCGCCGCGTTTTCGGTGCAGCACCGCTTCGGTTTGCGCGGGCCCAGCTCGACCATCGTCACCGCGTGCGCGACCGGGTCTCAGGCGATCGGTGAGGCATTCCACACGATCAAGTACGGCAAGGCGCCGCTGATGGTGGCCGGCGCGGTCGAGTCGGACAACCACCCGCTGTTCATCGCCGGCTTCGCGGTGATGAAGGCGCTCGCGACCGACAGCAACGACCGCCCGACGGAGGCGAGCCGGCCCTTCGACGCCAGCCGGGCCGGGTTTGTGTTGGGCGAGGGTGTCGGTATCCTCATCCTCGAAGAACTCGAGCACGCACGGGCGCGCGGGGCGAGGATCTACGCGGAAGTCCTCGGCTTCGCGTCGTCCAACGATGCCTATCACCCGATCGCGCCCCATCCGGAAGGTGTTGGCGCCGCGCGGGCGGTCAGGGCCGCCCTGGCGGATGCGGGGGTGCAACCGGATGCGGTGGAACACATCCAGGCCCACGCCGCCTCGACCCCGGCCGGCGACCCGGCCGAGGCGCTGGCGATCAAGCGCGTCTTCGGCGAGCGGGCGGCCTCGATCCCGGTCACCTCGCTCAAGGGGGCGATCGGGCATTGCATGGGCGCGGCCGGATCGGTCGAGTCGGTGATGGCCGTCCGCACCATCGCCGAGCAGTGCATCCCGCCGACGCTGAACTACCGAACACCCGATCCGGCGATCGGTCTCGACATCGTCCACGGCGAACCGCGGGCGGTCTCCTTCGAGGTGATGACCAAGCACTCGTTCGGCCTCGGCGGTCAGAACGCCTGTCTGGTGCTCGGGCGGGCGCCGGCGTAGGTGGCCGCGAGCAACGGCACCACCGCCGCAACCGCGCCGCAGGTTGCGCCAGCGCACCTGGCGATCCGTTTCGCGCTGGAGTTGGCGCTGCTCGCGGCCCTTGCCTACTGGGGGTGGCACCTCGGGGGCGGCGGATTCGTCGGCGTGCTGGTGGCCGTCGCGATGCCGGTGACGGCCGGGCTGACGTGGGGCATCTTTCGGGCGCGAGGAGACACCGGGCCGCCAGAACCGACCGTGGCGATTCCCGGTTGGTTGAGGTTGGCGTTGGAGTTCGCGCTGATCGGGCTCGCGGCCTACGGGGTGTGGACGAGCGGTTCGCGGGCGGCGGCGGAGACGCTGCTGACGGCGTTCGCGCTCCACTACGCGGTGACGTGGGAACGCGCCGCCTGGTTGGTTCGAAGGTAGCGGAGCGGTCCATCGCCTCGCCTTGGCTCGACCGCTATCACGGCGGTGCGCAACGAACCGCCGGGTCAACGCGTCGCAGTTGGAGGAACCCGTGACCGCATTCGACACCGCCTTCACCCGCCTCCTCGGGATCGACGTTCCCATCGTTCAGGCCCCGATCGGCGGTCTCTCGACACCGGCGCTGGCGGCTGCCGTCAGCAACGCGGGCGCGCTCGGTACGCTGTCGGTGACCTGGCGGGACCCCGAGCGCCTCCGGGATTTGCTCGCCGAGACCCGGCGGCTGACGGATCGCCCGTTCGGGGTCAATCTCGTCCTGGAGTGGCCGCCGGACGAGCGGCTTGCATTGTGCCTCGAGGCGGGGGTCAAGCTCGTCTCGTTTTTCTGGGGCGATCCGACGCCCTACGTCGAGCGTGTCCACGAAGCCGGTGCCCTGGTAAGCCTGACCGTCGGCAGCGCGGAGGAAGCGCGGCGGGCGGTCGCGACCGGGGTGGACGTCGTCGTCACCCAGGGGTGGGAAGCCGGGGGCCACGTCTGGGGCAAGGTGGCGACTCTGCCGCTCGTACCGAGCGTCGTCGATGCGGTGGCGCCGGTGCCGGTGGTGGCCGCCGGGGGGATCGCGGACGGGCGCGGGCTCGCCGCGGTGCTGGCATTGGGGGCGGCGGGGGCCTGGCTGGGGACGCGGTTCTTGCTCAGCGAGGAAGCGACGGTCCACGAGCACTATCGCCGGCGGGTTGCCGCCGCGCGGGAGACGGATACGGCCCGCGTCGAAGATTTCGACGTCGAGTGGCCGAACTCGCCGTTGCGTGCGCTGAGGAACGAGACGGTGACGGCCTGGGAATCCGCGGGAAGTCCGGCGATTGGCCGACGGCCCGGCGAGGATGAGGTCGTCGGTCACAACGAACTCGGAGAGCCGGTGCTGCGCTACAGCTCCTCCGCCCCGACGGCCGGGGCGACGGGCGAAATCGAGGCGATGATGATGTACGCGGGGCAGAGCGTCGGTCTCGTCGACCGCATCCTGCCGGCCGGCGAGATCGTGCGCGAGATCGCCGACGAGGCCGCGCTGGTGCTGGAGCGAACGCGGGGTCTGACTCGAGCCGAAGTGATGGCGTGAGTGGCTGCGGCCTGGTGTCGAGCCGAACGACAGAGGGAGGGTCGAGATGAACGGGATGGCGGCAACGCGGCGGTTCGTGGCGGGATTGGGGTTGCCGAGCGGGGACGCGCACGATCTGCCGTCGTCGGCGCAGCGGTTTCCGGACGGTGGGCAGTGGCGGGTCGAGATTCCGTCGGTCGAGGGACCGGCGGCGCTGCGGATGGTCTACGCGACGGCCGACGAGTTTGGGGTGCCGATCCATCGGGTCAGCCAGGGCAGCGGCGTGATGCTGCTGACCGATGCCGAGCTCGACGAGATGGCGGCACTCGGTCGGGAGCGGGGAATCGAGATCAGTCTGTTCGTCGGGCCGCGCGCCGGGTGGGACACGGGGGCGATGGCGTACGCGACGGCGGGACGGATCGTGGCGCCGAAGGTGCGGGGGATGGACCAGTTGGTCCAGGCGGTCGAAGATGTCAAGCGCGCCTGCGAGCACGGGATCACCAGCGTCCTCGTCACGGACGACGGTCTGCTCTGGGTGCTCGGCGAGATGAAGCGGGCGGGCGAGTTGCCGGCGGAGCTGGTCCTGAAGGGATCGGTGATGCTGGGTTCGAGCAACCCTGCCTCGATCAAGCTGCTCGAACAACTCGGGCTGACGACTTTCAACACGCCGACCGACCTCTCCCTGGCCCAACTCGCCGCCATCCGCGCCGCGACGACGATGCCGCTCGACATCTACATCGAGGTGCCCGACGACATCGGCGGTTTCATCCGCCACTACGAGATCGCCGAGATCGTCCGCGTCTGCGCCCCGGTCTACCTCAAGTTTGGACTCCGCAACGCGCCGAACATCTACCCGAGCGGGACGCACCTGGAGGCGACGGCGGTGGCGCTGACGCGGGAGCGGGTGCGGCGGGCGAAGATCGGGTTGGACCTGCTGGCGCGGCTCGAGCCGGGGACGGCGATGTCGCCG
>DATBFX010000077.1:0-5152 GCA_036558305.1 Thermomicrobiales bacterium
GCCGCCGCCTGGGCAGCCGGCCAAACCCAGTCACTCGACCAGACCCTCGACGGGGCCAGCGAGTTCCTGTCCCTCGTCGCGGCACCCGCGCCCGATCTGGGCGGCGCCCCGTACAACGCCGACCTCACCCGCCGCGAGCGCGAGGTGCTCCACCTCCTCGTCGCCGGCCGCTCCGGCAAGGAGATCGCGGCGGCCCTCTTCAGCGGCCTGCGCACCGTCCCGTCCCACGCCGAGCAGGTCTACGCCAAACGCGGCGTCCGCAACCGGCACGAGGCGACCGCCGTCGCCGTCCGCCGCGGACTCGTCTCGCCGCTCCGTCAAATCTCCGTAGTCCCCCCCCGCATTTCCCACGATGCGCGATGCCGGCCGAACGCGCACCATCGGCGGCGGGCCCACCGATCCGCGTCTCGTCACAGGGAGTGCCACGATGGACAATCAACCCGTACCCGATCGGATCCTCGACCTGAGCATGGCCTTCTTCGGTTCGAAGGCGCTGCTGAGCGCGGTCGAGCTCGGACTCTTCACCGAACTCGCGCCAGGACCGCTCGACGCCGATGCCCTGCAACGGCGACTGGGGCTCCACCCGCGCTCATCCCTCGACTTCTTCGACGCGCTCGTCGCCCTGGGCATGCTGGAGCGCGAGGACGGCCGCTACCGCAACACCGCCGCAACCGACTGCTACCTCGACCGCGCCAAGCCGTCGTACGTCGGCGGCTTTCTGGAGATGGCGAACGACCGGCTGTACCCCTTTTGGGGGGCGCTGACCGACGGCCTGCGGACCGGCCAACCCCAGAACGAAGCGAAGGGCGGCGAAGACTTTTGGGGCGTGCTCTACCAGGACCCCGCCCGCCTCCGCCAGTTCGCCAGCTCGATGACCGGCATCAGCATGGGCACGGCGCGGGCCCTCGCCCACAAGTTCCCCTGGGCAGAGTACCGCACCTTCCTCGACGTCGGCACCGCGCAGGGCAACGTGCCGGTCCAACTTGCCCTGGCCCATGCCCACCTCACCGGCACCGGTTTCGACCTGCCGGCCCTCGCGCCGATCTTCGCCGACTACGTCGCCTCGTTCGGCCTGGGCGACCGCCTCCGCTTCACCGCCGGCGACTTCTTCGTCGCCCCCCTGCCCACCGCCGACGTGCTCGTCATGGGCAACATCCTCGGCGACTGGAGCCTGCCCGAGCGCAAGGCGTTGCTGGCCAGGGCCTACGAAGCCCTGGCCGCGGGCGGGGCGCTGATCGTCTACGAGCAGTTCGTCGACGACGAGCGCCGGGAGCGCGCGGTCAGCCTGCTTGCGAGCCTCAACATGCTGATCGAAACGCCGGGCGGCGGCACCTTCACCGGCGCCGAGTGCCGGTCGTGGATGGCCGCCGCCGGGTTCAAGGACACGTCGGTCGCGCACGTCGCCGGTCTCGACTGGATGGCGGTCGGGTTCAAGTAGGCGGTCGGGCGGCCGGGCCGCCGGTGCGGCCCGCCGGCGTCAACCGTCGTGGAAGATGGGCTTACCGATCGATCGGAACCGGAGAAAGGACAGCACGATGGCAGAGCGACTCGCACTCGCCGTGATCCCCGGAGCGGGCTGGAGCGCCGCCGAGATCGGGGCGATCGCCCGCGAGGCCGAAGCGGCCGGGTTCGACGCGATCTTCGCGGCCGAAGTCAACAACGATGTGATGACCACGGCTCAGCTGATGGGCACCGCGACGGAGCGCATCCAGGTGGGAACCTGGATCGCCAACATCTACCTCCGCCACTCGTACACCTGTGCCCAGGGCGCCGCCCTGATCGCGGATGCCACCGGCGGCCGTTTCGTTCTCGGGCTGGGGGTCAGCCACCAACCCGTCAACCGGGCGTTGGGCATCGCGATGCCGGCCCCGCTGACGACGTTGCGGCAGTACGTCACCGAGGTACGGGGGTGGCTCCGGGGCGAAGGACCACCGACCCACCTGCCGCAGCGCCCCGCGGCGAAGCCGGTTCCGCTCTACGTGTCCGCCCTGGGCGAGCAGGCGGTCGTACTCGGCGGCGAACTCGCCGACGGGATCATGCCGCTGTTCTGGACGGCGGAGCGGGTCGCCCAAAGCAAAACGTGGGTCGACCGCGGCCGTGCCACGGCGCCGGAATTGGGGCCGCTCGACGTCACCCTCGGCATCCCAACCTTCATCGGCGACGACCTCGACGCGCTCCGGACCGTGGCGCGCCAAAACCTCGTGCTCTACACAGCGCTGCCTTTCTTTCAGCGACTGTTCCGGGCCAGCGGCTTCGCCGAGGAGGCGGCGCTGATGGAGCGCGGGGATGGCATGGCCGGCCTCACCGATCGGCTGCTGGACGCGATCTGCCTGCTCGGCCCACTCGACCGCTGCCGGGAGCGGCTGGCAGCCTACCGCGAAGCCGGGGTCGAGCTGCCGATCTTGTACCCCCCGATCGGCGTCGATGGTGCCCGGGGCGTGATCCGGGCGTTCCGTCGCTGAGCTGCCGACCCGACGGGACCGCGGTGGCGGCGGACGCGGATCGGGCCGACCCGGAACTCGGGTACCCCACCCCCCACCAGGGACTGCCGCCGGGACCACCGTCGGCGACGCCCGCCCCTCGTCGAGTCATCCCGACCGTGGTAACGCACCGTCGAGCGGCCGATCCCCATCGCTGCGTAGGCGCGCCATTTGTCGCTCGAAAGACCCCTCCAAATTACGATCCAAATGACACTTCGCCGTCGCTCAGGATGTTCACGGGAGAAGCATGCCCCATAGTGAGCATCCTAAACGAAGTAAAGAATCTCTCCTCGCCCGTTTCCCAAGAACCGCAAAGGCGGCGGGATCATCCCGCCGCCCGTACGCTTACCGGACTTGCTTCGCTTGCTTCCGCGCGAAATTAGTGCCCGCAACCGCAGCCGTGCGAGGTGACACCGTTGCCGCCCGTGTCGAACGAGTGGCCGCAGGCGCAGGAGGCGACCGCGTTCGGGTTGCGCGCCCGTCCAACGACTTGGTTACCCGTCGTGCGCAAGTCCAAACAGACGGGCGACAGTCAAGAAGTCGGGATCATCGCCTGCGATCGGCCAGACTTCCTGCCGCTCCAACGACGCTCCTTCGAAGACAGCCCAGCACGATACGGATGCATCAAAGCGGCTGTGATAGACGATCCCGTGGAACCCGGCTTCATACGCCAGCGCGGCGATCTGTTGGGTGAGGGATCGGATGCGACTGACGGCATCGCCGAGGTCGAAGTCCTCGGTGCCGAGTCGATCGAGGACCGGCGCGAGTGGATGACGCAGCGTCTCGCGCGTTTCAAGCTGGCGCAGGTTGAGCCAATCTTGACCCCGACCGAGGCGAAACGTTCCGAACAACCACTGCTCGTGCCAGTTCGCCGGGATCACTCCCGCGCTCGGTGGCATTTGCGGTATCTCGGCGTCACCTTCGGGTAGCAAGGCGAGGCGAAGCAGCACGGAGCTTTGCCTGCGCCATGGCGCGAGCGTTTCAAGAAAGCAACCGATACGCGTCTCTGCCGCGTCCAAGACCCGGAATCGCGGCGGTCGATGAGGGTCGTCGAAGCGGCTTCGTCCGGCGTGTTCCCACGATGGCCGGGTCACCGGCTCGGGCGCACGACCGATGCGATAGAGGGTGTCCGGCGGCTCCGCCCGGAGGAGCGCCGTCGACCAGTGGCAAGAAAGACACGGGCGGCATCCCAGACGAGGCCAGGCATCGTCCCCGCAGACAGTGATGAACGTGGGCCGGTTCAGCCACCCCGCGGGAGAGCCATGATCTGATGATTGAGCATGTGTTTGTGCTACTATGGACAAACGCGAAAATACCGTCGTAATGGTGGTCTGGGTGCAACGATGGCGCAGGACGACCATGCCGGTGAAGCGAGCGCGGCCCCGATGCCACCGCGTCGCTGGGCGAAGATGCGCTCGTCGTTCGCCTCGAACCACCCGGTTGACCTTGTTGCCCTCTCCGTGATCCTTCTTCTGGGCGCGATCCTGCGTCTCCTCTGGATCACCTGGCTACCGGTTCCGCCCAAAAGCGACTTCTCAGCGCTCCTTCGCGTTGCGCGGGCAATCGCGGCCGGCCATTGGCCCGCCAGCTCCTACGGATGGGCGTTTCACGGCGTCGGCTATCCCCTCCTTCTTTTGCCGCTCACGCTCGTGACCGACAACCTGGTTCCGTTGCGCCTCGAAAACGCGCTCTTCCAGTTGGGCATGGTCGTGGCCGTGTGGTGGCTGACGCGCTCCTTGTTCGGTCGCCTACCCGCGCTCATCGCCGCCCTCTGCGCGGCGATCATGCCGGGTATCTGGATGATGGCAACGCTGATCGCCAAAGAGAACCCGGTCTTTCTGCTCTTCCCCCTCCTGATGATCCTGCTGACGCGCCTCGAGTCACGGGGACGGCAGATCGCGGTTGGCGCCCTCATCGCCTTGCTGGTGATGATCCGCCCGAACTTTCTGTCCTTCCTCCCAATCGTCGGCGCGATCGTCGCGATCGCGGCGTTCAAACAGCGAACGCTCGCGCCACTCGGTTGGTTCGGGTTGGGATTGGCGATCGTGGTCGTGCCGATCGCGGGTTTGAACGTGATCAACGACGGTCCCCCCCTGCCCACCGCTGCCGCGCCCTGGCAACTGTGGGAGGTCAACCAGGAAAAGGAGAACGGTGGGAAGTACTCGCTGCGCGGGGACTGGGACAGTCCGTTTCTGGGGCTCCCCGGTGGCGCTGGTGGTGGAACAGCGCGTCGGGTTCAGGCCAAGCTCGGATTTCAGTTCGTCGTCGCGAATCCCGTCGCCGCCGCTCATAACGCCGTGAGGCGACATTTTCGTCAATGGCGGACCGATACCGCCGGGTACGTCTGGTCCTACGAGAAGGCGGACCGGGACCTTCGGAACAATGTGCCATTCAGGGCTCGGAACATACGCGATGCGAACGATTTGGCGTATGTCATCATCCTGCTGCTGGCGCTTGTCGGTGCGATCCGCGCATCAAACGTGCCGGGTGTGGGGTTGATGGTGTTGGTCCCCGTGGCGTGGGCCCTGCTTACCCTCCCGCTCGGGGAAGGGAATATCCGTTACCACGTAGTCCTCTCGCCATTCCTGTGCGTGCTCGCGGGCGCGGCGTTCCGGCCGATCCCTCGCCTGCGGCAATCGCGTCCGTGGGCACCGACGATCACCGGCTTTCGG
>DATBFX010000078.1:0-26250 GCA_036558305.1 Thermomicrobiales bacterium
AACTCGTGGGACCTGCTGGATCGACGGCGCAGATCCATCTCGAAGAGCAAGGGACGACAACCCGGCAACGGGTCAAATACACACATCACGGCGACGGCGAGGCCCACTTCTCGCAGACGGGCAAAGTCTTTACCCGGATCCGCGTCCGAACGCGTCCGCTCGCCGAATACGAAGGGCACCTGTTCACCTTGACTTTCAACAACCTGGCGGCTCTTGCCTCTGAGGACGCGAGGAGCAAGCCCAAGAGCGGGCGCATCAGTGCCCAAATCGACTGGGCGCGCGAGTGGGTACCCCAAAACGAGATCGGCGGCACGGTCGTGGGGTTCTGGACCCGGCTCGAGCGATTCGCGACACGGCCCGATGCTGCCTTTCCGGAGGGACACAGTGGGCCGGTGCGCTGGGCCTGGAAGGGTCAAGAGTACCGTGGGGTCGTGCTCCGGCCGCCCGCCACGTTGCGAAGCGCAACGCACGGCATGGCCATCGGGTTCCGTCCGCACTACGCGGAGAAGCGGGCAGATCGCTCACGGCTGTTCTTCGTCGGCGGATTCAACGACATCGGCGAGCCGACCGATCCCGACGCCGCCCTCAACTTCCTCGCCCTACTCTATGCCGACCACGATACCAACTTCAATGAACTCGAACGGCGACTCGGTTCCATCGACCTCGACCGCCAACCCAGCGCCCAGGGGTTGGCCTTCACGCCGGCAACCGAGCGATGAGCGATGCGGCAACGGAAGTAGCGCGACGGGTGGGCGCACTTGCGGCTTCGCAGCGACGGCGCCCACATCCTCGAGCGAGAGCTGGCCCGGCGCGAGTACCGCTCTCGGACTGCCGTCCCGCGCGATGCCGTCCTCACGGCGCATTACCGTTGGCAAGTCGTCTCGGTCGTCGACCGGACCTCGCGCGGGACTATGGGCGCGGGGTCGCGCGGCGCTCGTGCCGCCCGGCCGGGCGGCCGGTGCCGGCGGTCACTGTCACCTACAAACGGCTGTTCTGAGCGCAGGCGACAGTCGGAGTAGCTACCAATGCCTTTTGATGCAACCGTCTACAAGGTCATGCTTGCCTCCCCAGGTGATGTGGCAAAAATACGCCCGCGAGTCGAAAAGGCGATCAACGATTGGAATGGTCTCCACTCTGAGGAGCGGGGAGTCGTCCTGCTTCCGATCTTGTGGGAGAAGCACGCGACGCCTCAACTCGGCGGGCGGCCGCAAGAACTGATCAACGAAGAACTGGTGCGCCCCTCCGACATCCTGATCGCCGTATTCAATGCGCGATTGGGACAGGACACGGGCAAGGCAGAATCAGGGACGGTCGAGGAGATCGGCGAGTTCCTATCAGCCGGAAAGCCGGTGCTCCTGTACTTCTCAAGGGCGGCGATCCCGCGCCAGGGCTTCGACGTCGCACAGTACCAAAGATTGGAGGACTACCGCGGCCGGGTGCGCCAGATGGGCACGTACGGAGAATTCTCGTCGCCGACTGACCTCGAGCAGCAACTCGCCCGTCATCTGCTCAACACGATGCGCCGCCTCCGATCGTTTTCGGGTCGCTCGTCACCCGATGCGTCGGCAGCGATTACGAGCGCCACTCCGGCGCTAGACGCAGTGAGCGCGCCGACGACAGCCCCCTTCGATCAGACCGTCGACACCACAATCGGACCGCGACGCCGACAGTTGCTCTGCGACATCGTCGCAGCCTATCTCAGCACGAGCGCCGACGATCGGGTCCCGATCGACGGGCGAGGCGGTGACGGCGGGTCCAGGCTCCTCCATCCGGCTTTCAGCGGCCGCAACATGACCGTGTCGATCGACGACCTCCGCGCTCTTCACGATGCCCGCTTGGTCCGCATGCAGAGCACCGGGGGGCCGGGCGACTGCGAACTGACCCCGCTCCGAGCCGGTATCGATCTTTGTCGGCCTCGCACAGCGGATGACTTACCCGCCGCGGAATCCGTTCGACGCCCGTTCGATGCATCGGACACCCTGCCGCGTGCGAGGCCCGTGCCGGTGCCAGTGGTCCGCGATGGCGTGCCAGCCCGCGACGTTGCGCAGACCGGCGGCGAGCAGCCGGCGTGGCTACGGAGCCAGAAGGCGTGCCTCAACCTCCTGGGCATCGGATCGCAGACCCAGCCCGATCGGTACGTCGAGTTGCACCCGAGGGTCTTCAACGAAGGCGACCATGAAGCGTGGGAGGTTCGGGCATCAGTCGCCGCTGCCGGCAGCGAAGAGTGGCGCCCCGCCGGAGAGCTGAGGGAGATTCCGCCCAAGGCGGAACGGAGGCTGGCGTTCCGCATTAGAACGGGACCGCTGCAGGACCCACCAGTGATGGAGCGGTTCGAGTACCGACTTAGGCTTGAGTACCGGGACGGACTGTCGGCGGATAACAGCATCGAATATGGCATCGTCTTTGAGGGACCGGGCCGGGATTGGAGGGCTACGGTCACCCGCGACAACACAAGAGTCGATCCGCTGTGTCCCCCTCAGCGATCGTGATGAGTCAGGGTGAGATACAAACGATGAACTGCTTGGCCGCCTCTGCTCCCTTCGTCTTCGAGAACTGAGGCGCCCTCGCTTTCGCTGATCGCTACCGTCCGGACGACGCCGGTTCCAGCAGCCCGTGCTGCACCGCGAACAGCGTCGCCGCAGGGCGGGTCGAGACGCCGATTTTGTCGTAGATGTGGCGGACGTGGTGGCTGACGGTCTCTTTGGAGATGAAGAGTTGACCGGCCATCTCGCGGTTCGAGAGGCCGCGCGCAAGAAGGCGGAGCACCTCGACTTCCCGCTCGCTGAGACCGGCGGCCAGCTCTTTGCGGGCGGGTTTGACCCGGTGACCGGCGGCGGCGAGGACGGCGTTGGCGGCCTCGGGGTCGAGGCGACCGTTTTTGACCTCCCGCTGCACCTCGGCGGCGGCTTCCTCCGGTTGGCGGGCCGCGCGATGGGGGCGATCTTCGGTGAGGGCCTGGTAGACGTCGGCGGCGGCGAGGAGGCGGGCGGTCGGGGGAATCGTGCCGCCGGCGAGACCGCGGTGGTAACCGGAACCGTCCAGGCGCTCGTGGTGTTGGGCGGCGAGCAGACCGAACGGCGCCAGCGCCTTCGAGCGGGAGAGGACGCGCTCGGTGTAGTACGGGTGCAGGCGCACCCGTTCCCATTCGCCTTCGGTCAGCGTTTTCGGTTTGCACCAGATCGCCGCGGTGACGCCGACCCGACCGAGGTCGTGCATCAACCCGGCCCGGCGGACCGCGACCACGTCCTCTTCCGGCAGCCGGCAACGGCGCCCCGCCGCTTCGGCCAGGGCCGCGACACCGCGCGAGTGGCCGAGCGTGAACGGGAGCTTGAGATCGGCGAAATCGGCAATGGCGAGGGCGGCGTCGTCGAGTTGCTCGCGGGTCATCACCGGGCGCGGCCCCGGTTCGATCGCCAGCACCGTCTCCCAGGCGGAGTCGATCGCGAGGTCGGCGCAGATGGTGGCCGCGTGGCGACAGAACTGCTCGACGAGGCGCGGATCGTGGCTGGAGCCGCTGCGCTCGCGCGCCATCGCGACGGCGGCGTCGATCCCGTGGAGGCGGTGGAAGATTTCGACATCGCGGGCAAGTTGGCCGACCCGAACCGGCAGCGCGATCGCCTCGCCCTTGATCCCGTTCGGGCGACCGCGCCCGTCCCAGCGCTCGAATACCTGGACCAGCAGGGGTTGGACCGATTCGGCGACGCCGAGGCGCTCGCTCAGGCGCTGGGCCACCTCGCAATGCCCGCGCGACCCCTCCACCCAGACCTCTTTGCCGGCGGCGAAGAAGCCGGCGACCATCCGGGCGCGGCGGAGCGGCGGTTGCCCCACGCCGATGTGGCGCACGATGTGGCTCATGGCGGCGCGGTTGTTGCCCCAATCGACGGTCTGCCCGTCGCCACCCGTGATCCCCAACTCGTCGCCGACCAACTCGGCGAAGCGGTGGGAATCGGCGGTGCAGCCGATCAGGGCGAGGAGGGACGCGTAGTAGAGGTCGCGGAGGGCCGATTCGTCGAGTCCGGCCGCCTCCCCCAGGCGGATACCGATGACAGAGGAGCGGACCGCCCACTCCATCGGCATCCCGGTGCCGAGGTCCGAGGCGAGGGAGAACGAGGCGACCAACTCGGCCAGGCGCAGGGGCTCCCCGGCGCCGGAAGTTCCCGCAACCACGTCGTACACCTCCGATGGCGATGATATCGACGGGGATTGTATTCCCGGATGCGGGCGAAAGCCAACCGTCGCCGCTCCGTCGGTCCCACGCCGGTTTCGCCGCCCGCGTCGGCGGGATCGGCAGCGGCGACTGGCGGTGCGTGTCCACCGTTCGTAGGGCAGACAGGGCCTCCGCTTCGATGCTAAGCTCGGTCGAACGCTGGAGGAACCGTTCAGCTCGGTCTCGTCGGTGGACCGGGGATCGATCCCCCACGGCGCCGCCGACAGGTGCGGCGGCAGTTCCGTGCGAGCACTGCCGCGGATCGTGAAACGTCGTCGCGCAAAACCTACGGCAGCAGCCGCGTGAGGTCGCCGATGCCCAGCCAAACGCCGATGCCGACCAGGAACCCGAGACCGACCAAGACGCCGCGGTCCAGGCAGGCGCCGGACGCCAGCCAGACGCCGCTCTACATCCAGCCGCCGATCTCGCGACAACTCCGCTGCTACGCGATCGACCCCAGTCTCGCCCAGCGGTTCGAGACCGCACCGATCAGCGAGACGGTGCTCCGGATTCCCTGGGAATCCGTGGAACCGGGACCGGTCGACGAGTACCTGGAGGTGATCGACTACGACCCGAGCAGCCAGTGCTTTTACGAACCGGTCTGCCTGGACGATCCCTATCTGTTGGCGCAGGACGGTCTGCCACCCAGCGAAGGGACGCCCCAATTCCACCAGCAGATGGCGTACGGTGTGGCGCGGCTGACGATCCAGAATTTCGAGCGGGCGCTCGGACGCCGGGCGGTCTGGTCGCCCGGCCCGAGTCTGGATCCCGACGAACCCAAGAACGATGCCAACTACGTCCAGCGCCTGCGCATCTATCCCCACGCGCTCCAGGAAGCCAACGCCTACTACAGCCCGGCCAAGAAGGCGCTCTTGTTCGGCTATTTCCCGGCTTCGTCCGACGCGCCGGGCGACCACGTGCCCGGCAGCATCGTCTTCAGTTGCCTCTCCCACGACATCGTCGCGCACGAGACGACGCACGCCCTGCTGGACGGCGTCCACCGCCGGCTCGGCCACGCGACAAATCCCGACATGCTCGCCTTCCACGAAGCATTTGCCGACATCGTCGCGCTCTTCCAGCACTTCACCTTTCCCGACATCCTCTACCACCAGATCGCGACCTCGCGCGGCGACATCCGTCAGCACGAAACGATGCTCGGTCAACTGGCGGGGCAGTTCGGTCGCGCCACGGGTCGGCGAAGCGCCCTCCGCGACGCGATCGGCACCTTCAACCCCGAGACCAACCGGTGGGAACCGCACAAGGCCGACCCGGCCGAGTACGAGCAGACCTTCGAACCGCACGACCGCGGCGCCATCCTCGTCGCCGCGGTTTTCGACGCCTTCCTGGCGATCTACGGGGCGCGGGTCGCCGATCTCGTCCGGTTGGTCACCGGCGGCACCGGCGTGCTGCCCGCCGGCGACATCCATCCGGACCTGGTCAAGCGCCTGGCCGACGAGGCCAGCAAAGCCGCCGGTCACGTCCTGACGATGTGCGTGCGGGCGCTCGACTATTGCCCACCGGTCGATCTCACCTTCGGCGAGTACCTGCGCGCGATCGTCACCGCCGACGTCGACCTCATCCCCGACGACGACCACGGCTACCGCGTCTCCTTCGTCGACGCGTTCCGCGCGCGCGGTCTCTATCCGCGCGATCTGCGCACCCTCTCCGTCGAGAACCTGATCTGGCGTCGACCCCAGATCGACCCCTACAAACCCTCCGCCGCGCTGGTCAAGATCTTCGGCGATCTGCGCGAGTTCGGGAACGACCAGCTCTACGCGAAGACCCGCCGGGACCTGTTCTTCCAGGCCCGCTCGATGCGGGCAGAACTGCACAAACAGCTAAGGAACCACTTCTTGCGCCTGCCCAAGAAAGCGGCGAGCGAGGACCGACTCTTCCTCGGCCTCGACCCCGTTCCCGAAAGCTCCTTCGAAGTCCACTCGCTCGATTTCAGCAGCCGGGTCGGGCCGGACGGCGATCTCCTGCTGCAGGCGATCGTCCAGATCACGCAGACGGTGCGGCTCAGCGGTGACGGCGACCATCCGGAGCGGGTGCCGTTCGAGGGGGGCTGCACGCTCGTCGTCGATCTCGAGCAGCAGAAGATCAGGTATTGCATCCGGAAACCGGTCACCAGCAAGACGCGCGCCGCGCGACAAAGCGAATTCCGGAACCAGTTCGCGGTGGCGTCGACGCGCTCGACCTATTTCGGCGACCCCGCAACCTACTCGGAGCCGTTCGCCTTGCTCCATCGGAGCTGAGGTCGGGACTCCGGGCACGCAGGTGGGCGGCGCAGGGTGCCACCCCGGAGGAGACATGGCCACTCCCAACCCGAAGGTTCGCGTCCGCATGTACCGGCAGGGACTCGGCGATTGCTTCCTTTACACCTTTCACACCCGCGACGCGCCGGTCCACATCCTCATCGATTGCGGCACCCTTGGTGCGTCGGCCACCAACGTGGACTTGAGCCAGGTCGTGGCCGACATCGCGGCGGTGACCGGCAACCGCCTCGACGTCCTGATCGCCACCCACGAGCACAAGGACCACGTCTCCGGTTTCGGCAGCCAGCGCGAGGCGTTCCAGAACATGGCGATCGCACACTCGTGGGCGGCGTGGACCGAGGACCCGAACGATTCTCTGGGCAAGGACGTCAAGCGGTTTCAGGACGACCTGGAGTCGTCGCTGGCGCTCGCCGACCGGGCCCTCGGCGCCGCCGGGGCGCGGCTCGGCGCGGAATTCGCGACCCTCGGCTCGGGTATCCGCGAGTTGCTGGGATTTCGCGGCGAGGTTCCCCGCGAGGGCGAGCCGTTCGCCGCGACCTTTGCCAAGACGGTCGACGAGGCGATGCGCTACGCGACCAGGCGCGGCAAGGAGGTCGAATACTTTTCGCCCGGAACGGTGATCGAGCGCGATTGGTTACCGGGTGTGCGCATCTACGTCCTCGGACCTCCCCGGTCCAAGCAGGCACTGTCCCAGTTGGGCGAGCACGGTTCGCCCGAGTTGTACGAGGTCAGCGCCCGGATGGGTGACGCCGTGCGCGACTCCCTCAGGTTCGCCACCTCCGGGAAGACGTTGTCCGAATACCGGGAGGGGCTCGCCGCCGAGGCGCGCGACCACCTCGATACCACCTTACCGTTCGATCCGTGCTACCGCATCGAGCAAAAGATGGTCGATGCGCGCGCGCCGGCGTTCGCCGCGTATTTCGCCGACGACCAGGAGTGGCGGCGGATCGACCACGAATGGATGCGGGTGACGGAAGAACTCGCCCTCCAACTCGACAGCGCCACCAACAACACGAGCCTGGCGCTGGCCTTCGAGTTGGTCGAGGACGGCCGCGTCTTGCTCCACCCGGCCGACGCCCAACTCGGCAACTGGGTCTCCTGGCAGGACGTGACGTTCACCCTGGCCGATCAGAGCGGCAAGACGACGACCGTGGTGGCCGAGGATCTCTTGAAGCGGACGGTGTTCTACAAGGTGGGGCACCACGCGAGTCACAACGCGACCCTGAAGGAGCACGGTCTGGAGGCGATGGAGCGCGCCGACCTCGTCGCCCTGATCCCGGTCGACGGCGAGGTGGCACAGCGGAAGAAGTGGACGATGCCGGCCCCCACCCTCTACAAACGCCTCATCGAAAAAACGCACGGGCGCGTCTTGCGATCGGACACGACCTGGCCGGAGGCGAGCGACCTGCCCGACTCGGTCACGATCGACACCGTGAACAAGGAGCGGAACAATCCGAACATCGTCGTGAACGACCTCTATATCGATTACCTGGTGAGATAGAGGTTGCGGCAACCTCGTGGAACTGCCGATCATCCGATTCAAACGGCACTGGTGGGACGCCACCAGCGACGAGAAGCGGGTGGCCACCGATGCCGCGCCGATCAACGCCGCCAACCTGCTTGGGCAAGGAACGAGAGCGTGCTGATCCTATCCCTGGTCCAGCAGTTCCAGCACCCCGGCGAACGCCTCGATCCCTTGGCGCGTGCCTGGTTCGAGCCAGAGCTGGACGTGACTGAAGCCCAAGCGGGCGTAGGCCCGTAGCCCCGCGCTCAACTCCTCCGGCGGGCCGGCGAGCGCGCCCCAACCTTCGCGCCGGGGCGCGGACGGCAGGTCGACAAAGACGGCGGCGGTCCGGGCCAGCGTCGCCGGGTCGCGCCCGACCGCGGCGCAAGCGCCGTCGACCCTTGCTTGCCACGCTGCGAGGCCATCGGGGTCGAAGGCGGCGAAGTCGCGGTTGCAGGCGTTAGCGTGCCGCGCGGCCAACCGCAGCACGCGCTCTCCGTCTCGCACACCGACCATGATGGGCGGGCCGTTCAGGCGGGGGCCACGCGGGCGCAACTCGCAGTCGCGCGCCTGGTAATAGCTCCCGGCGAAATCGATCCGCCCATCGCGTAGCAGCGGGCAGACGATCTGGAGCGCCTCCTCCAACCGGCTCACGCGGTGGTCGAAAGGCAAGCCGAAAGCGTCGAATTCCGGCTCGTGCCACCCGGCACCCAGGCCCAGGACCAGCCGCCCGCCGCTGATCTCGTCAACCGTATCGGCCATCTTCGCGAGGAGGGTTGGAGAGCGGAAGGCGCTGCATGCAACCAGCGTGCCCAGCTCGGCCCGCTGCGTCACCGCCGCTAAAGCGGCCAGCAGCGACCAGCCCTCCCAGACGCCGAGCGTCCCCTCCTCTGGGAAGCGGAGAAGCAGGTGATCGGGGACCCAGAGGGAGTCGAACCCGACCTCCTCGGCGAGTTTGGCTACGGTCAAGACATCGGCCCAACGGGGGACCGGGGAGCCCGCCCACGGCTGGTCGAATGCTGGCAAGTACAGACCCACCTTAAGTGGGCGCTGGCCGGAGGGGGCCACTGCAAACCTCCTGCGCATCAGGTTCGTGGACGCCGGTTGATCCGCCCCTCATGCTACGCCCAGGTCGACCCGAGGGCAAGCCGACCGAGGCCCACCGCCGGCACCCGCTCGCCGGCGGCGTACCGACGCGTCCGCGGAATCCGCGGGCGCCGGTTGCTGATGGCGTGCCGATTGCGAACGTTGCGCTTGCTCCTGAAAGGCACAAGAATGGCGAGACGGCGGGAAGGTCGCCTCCGCGACCTCGATGTCCCGCGTGACCGAGGAGATGGTGGGTGGATTGGATCACCAACGGAGAGATCTGGGCGGCGCTGGTGACGTTGACGGTGTTGGAGATCGTGCTCGGCATCGACAACGTCATCTTCATCTCGATCCTGGCCGACCGGCTGCCGCGGGGTTTGCGGGATCGGGCGCGCTTGCTCGGTCTGTCGCTGGCGATGTTCATGCGAATCGCCCTGCTGCTCTCGATCAACTGGATCGCCAACCTGACCGATCCCTGGTTCACCATCGCCGGTCACCACTTCTCCGGGCGCGACCTGATCCTGCTCGGCGGCGGTCTGTTCCTCATCTACAAGGCGACCAGCGAGATCCACGGCAAACTGGAGGGCGAAGAGGAGCGCGGCACGGCGGGACCCAAATCGGTGTCGTTCGCCGGCGTCATCGTCCAGATCCTGCTCCTGGACATCGTCTTCTCCCTCGACTCGGTGATCACCGCCGTCGGCATGGCCGACGACATCGAGGTCATGATCGCGGCGGTCGTGATCGCGGTCTTGGTGATGCTGGTCGCCTCCGGTCCGCTCAGCGCGTTCGTCTCGGCCCACCCGACGGTGAAGATGCTGGCGCTCAGTTTCCTCTTGCTGATCGGCTTCTCCCTGGTCGCCGAAGGGTGGGAGTTCCACATTCCGAAGGGCTACATCTACTCGGCGATGGCCTTCTCCGTCCTGGTCGAGTTGCTCAACCTGCGGTTGCGCAAGACGGCAGTGCCGCCGGTCCACTTCCACGAACCGATGCTGAACGAAGGCGCGGTCCACGCCGGTGAGAAGGTGGCGGAGCGCGTCGCCGGGGAGCATCCACGGTAGGCACCGCGCTGCCCTCGCCGGGCGACGTCAGACCCGTTCCACGGCGCCGTCGCTTCGGCTATGCTGCCGGTCGTGAAAACGGCACACAGCGACGAGGGAGGAAGTTCCATGGCCGGGCCGGCGTGCATCGCGGTGACGCGGGTGATCCCCGAAGCGGGTTTGGCGCTCTTGCGCGAGGCGGAAGCAGGCGGGGAGGTCGAGATCCGTCTCTGGGAGGAGGAGTTGCCGCCCTCGCCTGCGAAGCTGGCCGATCTGCTGCGGGGTTGCACGGGGGCGCTGACCCTCCTGACCGACGTCATCAACGGCGAGGTGCTCGACCGTGAGCCGCAACTGAAGGTCGTCAGCAACTTCGCCGTCGGCTACGACAACGTCGACGTGCCCGCGGCGACCGCACGCGGGGTCGCCGTCTGCAACACGCCGGACGTATTGACCGAAACGACGGCGGACTTCGCCTGGGCGCTGCTGATGGCGGCGGCGCGCCGGATCGTCGAGGGCGTCGATTACGTGCGCGCCGGTAAGTGGCAGACCTGGGGCCCGACGCTGCTGCTCGGCCGGGATCTGTGGGGAGCAACCCTCGGAATCGTCGGCTTCGGGCGAATCGGGCGCGAGGTGGCGAAGCGGGCGCGCGGGTTCGAGATGACGGTCCTCGCCTACGACACCTACCAGGACGAAAACGCCGCTCGCGCGCTCGGCGCGACGTTCCGGCCGCTCGACGACCTCCTCCGCGAGTCGGACTTCGTCACGCTCCACGTCGCGCTGACCCCGGAGACCCACCACCTGATCGGGGCCCGCGAACTGGCGTTGATGAAGCGCGAAGCCATCCTCGTCAACGCCGCGCGCGGTCCGGTCGTCGACACGGATGCGCTGGTTGCCGCGTTGCGCGACGGGACGATCGGCGGCGCCGGTCTCGACGTCACCGATCCCGAACCGCTGCCGGCCGACCACCCGCTAGTGCACCTGCCGAACGCGACCGTGGTGCCGCACATCGCCTCGGCGTCGGTGGCGACCCGCGACAAGATGGCGCTGATGGCCGCGCGCAACCTGCTCGCCGGTATCCGCGGCGAGCGCCCGCCGCACATCGTCAATCCCGAGGTGCTCAACAGGTAGGTTCGGCCGGCTGCTCCGCGTTTGGGGCAGCCGGCTCAAATCCCAGACTATGCCTTGATCGCGAAGGTCAGACTGACCCGCGCGTAGAGTTCGACCTCTGGTTCCGTGGTCGAGTCGAAAGTGGGCACGGTGACGGTGAGACCGGGGCCGTTCAGCGCGACCGAAGGAGCCGGCGGAGCGCAGCCGTTCTGCGGTACGGAGACGCCGAAGTAATTGATTGTCGCGTCCGCCGTGGCCGGCACGTCGCTCGAGGCAACGACTTCACCGAGTTGGACGCCGAGCAGTTTGGCCTGGCGACCGGCGCGGTCACGGGCGTCGGTGATCGCCGCCTGGCGCGCCGCGACGTCGAGCGCGTCACAATCGGCGACTTCGTAGCCGGCACCGGCGAGACCGATGACGAGGGATTCGTTGGCGGCGGCGACGCTGGCGCTGCCGACGAGATCGTTGAGCGTCGAGAGCTCGGGTTTATCCAACGCGACGTCGATACGGGCGACGGCGGGGCCGCCCGGTCCATAGGCCACCGAACTCCCGAGCACCGGGCTGACGACGACGGTCACGGCGGTGGCGGCGACGCCCTTGTCGACCAGCGCCTGCACGACCGGTTCGGCCAGCCGCTTTTCCTCGGCGCCGGGGACGTCGCCCGGCCGCGGTTGCGGCGGCGGACCGCCGTAGTAGTCGCCGCGGCTCAACAGCAGCTGAAGGGTCCCTTTCTCGGCGGGCGCACTCGCTTCGCCGTAGCCGGTGACGGTGATCCCCGACGGTGTCGCTGCCGGCGCGGCCTGTGCGATGGCCGACAGCGGCGTGATCGCGGTGAATGCGGCCACCGAGACGAGCAAACCGCTCAAGGCCGCAAGACGACGGACGATGACGGAAAAGAGCGGTGTTCGTTGCGCGAGTGATGGCATCCTTTTCCTCCTTGAACTCGCCGGGCCCGATCGACCGTCATGCCTCGACGGAGCACGGGGACCAACGACGATGGCGATCGGCGCTCGACCCTGGCCGCGTTCGGCGATCCCGGTGTACTCCGGCCGCGCGGCAATGCCGACCCCCCGCCGACAGCCGATGCCGGCGCGCTCAGGGTAGATCAGTCTGAGCGTACCGTCGTCGTGAGAACGATGTACGTCTGGAGGTGCAAGGGATCATACCCGCGCGGAGCATCGGTCGGTAGGTGCATCGTTCTTTCTGTCGTCAGCATCCGCCGAAGCGGGAGAAGCATGTTGCCGGGTCGCGACGGAATGATTAACCGGTCATTGCGTGCGCATTAAGCTTCGTTCTAACGGTGAGCCAGCCAAACCGGGAGAGGTCCGCCGGCTCGCCGGCAGGCGCGGCGAGCGGACCGCCACTCGAAGCGGTCCGCTCGTCCCAGGGGAATCGGCAGATGTTTTTCAGGACGCGGGAGTGTCGAGGCTTGCCTTGGCCTCGTCGAGCACGTCCTCCGCCTTTGCCTGGGCGGTCGACGCCTGCTGCGTCCGTTGGTCGGCCTGGGCGGTCGCCTTTTGTTGGGCCTCGTCGACCGTCTGGGATGCCTGCTGTTGAAGCCGATCTGCCTGGTCGGTGGCCTGCCGCTGCACGTCATCGATCGACTGAGACGCCTGTTGCTTGAGCCGATCGGCCTCGGACGTCGCCTGGGAATTCCCATCCGAGACCCGTTTCTGCAGGTCGTCGACCGTCTGCGACGCTTGCTGCTTGAGTTGATCGACCTGATCGGTCGCCTGTCGCTGCAACTCGTCGACCTTCTCCGACGCCTCTTGCTTGAGCTGATCGGCCCCGGCGGTCGCCTTCGCAAGCGTCTCCGTTGTCTCTCGCTGCATGCCTTCGACCGTCTTCGACGCCCCCTGTTTGAGTTGATCGACCTGCTCGCTCGCCTGCTGCTTCAGCTCGTCGACCTTTTCGGATGCCTGCGCCAGACCGTCCTGCGCTTGCTGCTTCACGTCCGTCGCCTTCGCGGACGCGTCGGACGCGGCGACTTGTCCCCGGTCGGCTGCCTGACCCGCTGTGTCCTGAGGCTTCTTCTCGCCACCGCCGAAGAGCCCCTTGATTTTGTCCATCAGTCCCATCGCGAGCCTCCTCCACCGACAGCCAGTCAGCTGATCTGCCCATTTTTTCGGCCGTGGGTTCCAGGACTGGCACACGAAGTATACCAAGTGCCCAGCGAATGATCATCGGAATCATCCAAGCACCCGCGCCATCGATCGGATGGACCGAATCGAGCTCATCCTACCGAAACTCGGCAATCACCTCGATCGGGCCGACGAGGTTGGCGTTGAACAGAGCGAGGTCCTCGGCGGGGATCCAGTATTCCTGATGCAGCCGGCCGCCGACCTGCTTGACCTCGTCGGTGCGGAGAAACTCGGCGCGGACACGGAAGCGGGTGACGAACCCGGCGCCGGAGTCGCGGACGTTCCAATCGCGTGCGATCTGCGTTGCGTACTCCTCGTTGAGCACGGGGTAGAAGATAGGCTGCCAGGAGAGACGCGGCGGGAAGGCCGAACAACCGCTCTGCTCGATCAGTGCCAACTCCTTCGGACCGGCCGGGCGGTAGAGCGTGACCGTCTCGGGTGCGGACGCTCCATCGCTCACGTGATCGTCAGCCCCGTCGTCACGGGCTCACCACCGCAGGCGACGGCGGCGGTGACGGCGGCGCGGCGCGTGTCCGCGGGGACGGTCCAGAGCCAGAAGACGAGCCCGCTGGTGTCGGCGAAGGTCGGTTGGTTGAGCAGTTCGTTGCCGGCCCGGGTCGAGACCGTCAGGGTGCAGCGAACCCCGGCGTCGGAGGAGGCGACGAGGAGGAGTTGGTCGCCGCGGCCGACCGATTTCGGCGCCGAGCCGAGGGAGACGGCGGCAGGGTACTCCAGTTCGTCGGTCGGGATGAAGGGGGCGGGGAAATCGGCCGGCGCCTGGATGTCGGGGCGGGAGGCCTCGAAGGCAGCGTAGAAGTCGCGTGGGTTGATGCGGAAAGCGGATTGGAAGGCGGCGCGCCAGTTGTCGCCGCTGCCCAGGCGCTCGTAGTAGCGGCGGATCGAACTGGGGCGACCGGCGACGAGTTGCTTGACCGCCAGGTACGAGAGACCGTAGACGTTCGACGGCTGAGTCTGGAAGTCCGCGGCCCGCTCGACCGCGGCGAGGGCCGGCAGGGCCGGTCCGGCGACGACGTTGACCGCATTGTAGGCCTCGACGTCGGCCGCCGAGACCAGACCGGCGTCGATCACGGCTTGAAACCCGACGTACTCGGCGACCCCCTCGTCGATCCAGAGGGGAGCGTTGAAACGGTCGCCGCCGAGTTCCTCCTCGACGACGTGCGTGTACTCGTGGACGACGACGTGGACGCGGTCGAAGGGGGCGGCGCGGTGCCAGCCTTCCGAGCCGGTGTAGACGACGAGGGCGTGGGAAGTCGACATCCCGACGAGGTCGACGTTGCCGCGGGGGGCGGCGGGGACGGCGTTGACGATGGTCGGCGTCGTGACGTCGGCGCCGATCCGGTTGTGGACGTAGTCCTGGCCCAGCCGAATTCCCTCGCGGATGTACATCGCGTCTTCGGCCTCGATGGAAGGGCCGACGTAGAACCGGATGTCCTCGGCGGCGACGAGATTCGGTTGTGCCGCACTTGCCAGGAGCGCGAGCAGGGCGGCGAGCAGGAGGAGGGGACTGGCGAGACGGCGGCGAATCACGCGCGTTCCTTTCGGTCGAGCGGCGACCATCGCGGCTCGACGGGTATTGTGCGACAGGCTGTGGCATCCCTGCCGGTGGCGGATGGTACCGACGCCGCTCGGGACGGAAGGGCCTCGCCTATACCTAGGGAAACCGCGTCCATCTCGGCTCGCCGGTGCCTCGCCGGTTCGGTTCACTTACCACATTTTGCTCGGCGAAAGAATCGTCCCGTCCGTTTCCTAGCGATTGAAGCGAATACATCCGTCGCCGAACCATATTGCGCCCGCGTTGCGCGACCGGTAGTATGTCGGCGAAGCTACAGTTTGCCGACCGTAGGGATTGCCCTTGCGGCAGGACCCGAATCGAGTCGACATGGGCGAGCCACTGGCGCTGCGAATCCGGCTTTTGGGCGACTTTCGGGTCGAGGTCGGGCAATGCACGATCGCCGCGGATGCGTGGCAGCGGCGAAAGGTCGCCGCGCTCGTCAAGCTGCTCGTGCTGGCACCTCGCCACTGCCTGCACCGCGAGCAGGTCCTGGAGGCGCTCTGGCCGGAGCTGACCCCGGCCGCGGCCGGGAACAACCTGCACCGGACCCTTTACACCGCCCGCCGAGTCCTGGAACCGGGCCTGTGTCCGGGGTTTCCGCCTGCCTTTCTCTGCTTGCGCGGCGACGTGCTTGCGCTCACGGCGTCGGCGCCGGTGTGGGTCGACGTCGCCGCCTTCGAGGACGCCGCGGATCGCGCACGCTCCACCCGAGACCGGTGCGCCTACGAGACCGCGCTGCGGTTGTACACGGGTGAGCTTCTCCCCGACGATCGGTACGAGGATTGGGCGACTGCCAAACGCGAGGAGCTGCGGCGGCGCCAGGTCGAACTGTTACTGGAATTGGCTGGAGTCCAACGCGCACAAGGGGATGACGCGGCGGCGATCGCGACGCTGCGCCAGGCGATCGCGCGTGAGCCGGCGCATGAAGAGGCGCACCTCGACCTGATGCGACTGTACCTGGCCGGCGGTCGCCGCGGCGACGCCCTGCGGCTCTATCGGCGATTGCGCGAAACGCTGCGGTCCGAGTTCGGCGACGCTCCGGACGAAGCGATCGAGCGCCTCTACGGGTCGATTCTGGTCGGCGCCGCTCCCGCCGATCTCGGCGGAGCAGCCCGGGCAGGCGGGCCGGTGAGACCGGTGCCCTCCAACCTGCCAGCACAACTGACGAGTTTCGTCGGCCGCGAACAGGAAGTGGCCGAGATCACGCAGCTACTCGGGACAACCCGCCTGTTGACGCTTGTCGGCCCCGGCGGTTGTGGCAAGACGCGCCTCGCCATCGAGATCGCGGCGCGCCGGCCCGTGGCGTGCCCGGATGGCGTGTGGTGGCTGGAACTGGCGTCGCTCGAAGACGAGACGTTGATTCCCGATGCCCTGGCGCGCCTGTTCGGTCTTCATCTGGAGCCGGGGCGAACCGCGTTGGAGACGCTTGGCGACCATCTGCGAGACCGATTCCTCCTCCTCGTCCTGGACAATTGCGAGCACCTTGTTTCGGCATGCGCCGGACTGGTGGCAACCCTCTTACGTGCCGCGCCCGGTCTCCGCGTGCTGGCGACAAGCCGGACGGCGCTCAACGCGACGGGAGAACAGATCTGGAACGTCCCCCCGCTGGCCTCCCCCGACCCACGATGCCTCCCGCCCACCGACCGCCTGCCGGACTACGCGGCGGTGCGGCTCTTCCTCGATCGGGCGCGTGCGGTGCGCCCGGGGATCGAACTCACCGAGGCGGACGCACTGCCGATCGCGCAGATCTGCGCGCGGCTAGAGGGGATGCCGCTGACGATCGAGCTGGCGGCGGCCCGGGTGCGGGTTCTCACTCCCGGGCAGATCGCCGCCCGGTTGGATGATTGCCTCGGGCTGTTGAGCCGCGGCAGCCGGACGGTCGCCCCACGGCACCAGACGTTGCGGGGCGTCCTCGACTGGAGCCACGCCCTGCTCAGCCTTGGCGAGCAAACCGTTTTCCGTCGCCTGTCGGTCTTCGCCGGAGGCTGGACGCTGGACGCCGCGGCTGGTGTCATCTCGGCCCCGGACGGCAGGACGTCCGTCCTCGATGCCTTGTCGCCGCTGGTGGACCAGTCATTGGTGGTCGTCGAGGACGTCGAGGGTTCGCGGCGGTACCGCTTCTTGGAGCCGATTCGCCAGTACGCAGCCGAGAAGTTGCGGCAAGCCGGCGACGTCGCGGACGCCCGGGATCGCCACCTCGCCTGGTTTCTGGATTTTGCCGAAGCGGCGCAGCCGGAAGGCTCGGAGCGGGCGCGACTTGCCCGCCTCGGAGGGGAATACGACAACCTGCGCGCGGCGTTGGGCTGGGCAAACGAGCGGAATGCGGCCGAGGCAGGCATCCGCCTCTGTGCCGCGCTCTGGCGATTCTGGTTCGCCCGCGGCCACTTCGGGGAGGCGCGGACCTGGCTCGAAGCGTTTCTCGATCGGTGCGCGGACGTCGGCAATGACCCCGTCACCACGATCGCTCGTGGGCAGTCGCAGCTCGGATTGGGCGTCATCGTCTCGACCCAGGGCGATCAGGTGAGGGCAAAGGCGCTGCTCGAGGACGGGCTTGGCTGCTTTCGCCGGGTCGACAACGCCGCGGGTGTGGCCGCGGCCCTCGAACACCTGGCGACCGTGGCCCAGAATCAGGGCGACCGCCCGGCTGCGGTCGCC
Source organism: Thermomicrobiales bacterium (assembly GCA_036558305.1). Classification (GTDB taxonomy): domain Bacteria; phylum Chloroflexota; class Chloroflexia; order Thermomicrobiales; family UBA6265; genus DATBFX01. The sequence goes on from DATBFX010000078.1 coordinate 17,587, forward strand.
CTGATTGGCGAGAGTCTGGCACGCCGCCGATGTCTGCACGATCGATCCGGCATGGCGGGGGCGCTCCACCGTCTCGGCAGTCTTTCGCGAGAACTCGGGCAATACCGTCGCGCCTACGAGTGCTTCGACGAGAGTTTGCGCCATTACCGAGCGTTGGGAGATACCAAGGGCATCGCGACGGTGCTGAATACCCTTGGCAAGACCGTCCGCGATCAAGGCGACGCCACCCGCGCTGTGGTGTTGCACGAGGAGTCGCTGGCGCTCCACCGCGAGTTGGGCGACGCCTGGGGCATCTCACGCTCGCTCGGCCTGCTGGGCGAAGATCTCTGGTACCGGGGCGACGCCGCGCTGGCGCTGCCGCTGTTGGAGGAGAGTCTGGTGCTGGCTCGCGAGGTTCACGATCGCTGGGGGATCGCCGGTGTGCTGCGGGTACTCGGGCGGACGGCGCACGCGCTCGGCGACCGCAACCGCGCCGTCGACTCCCTGACCGCGAGCCTCGAACTGTGCCGCGACCTCGACGACGCCTGGGGGAGGGCCGCGACGCTCCACGGTCTCGGGATGCTCGCACTGACGGCGGGCGACTGGGACGGGGCCGCGGCGCGGTACCGGGAGGCCCTCCTCCTGGGGCGCCGGATGGACGTGCTCTGGGGCGTCGCCGGGTATCTGGAGGGGGCGGCGCGGGTGGCGGTTGGCCGCGGCCACGCCGAGGCGGGGGCCCGGCTCTACGGGGCAGCCGGCGCCCTGCGGGACACCGTAGGCAGACCGCTCCCGGTCCCCGAGCGCGCGAGCCACGAGGAAGGGACCGGCGCGGCGCGGTCCGCGCTCGGTGCCGAGACGTTCGCCGCCGCCTGCACGATGGGCCGGGCGCTTCGGCCAAAACGCGCGATCGCCGAGGCGCTGGCGCTGCTGGAGTCGCCGAGCGGCGCCGAGCGGCGACCCAGCCGCGGATCGACTCGCGGATCGCAGCCGCTGAGCCGGCGCGAGCGGCAGGTCGTGGCCCTGGTCGTGCGCGGTGTGACGAACCGCACGATCGCGGCCGAGTTGCGCATCGCCGAGCGCACGGTCGATACCCATCTTGCCAATACCTTCAGGAAGCTGGGTGTTCGCACGCGGACGGAACTGGCCGCGTGGGCATCGTGCCTGGGACTCGGCGTCGATGTGGACAACGCGCCTGCGGATGGCGACGATGCGACGGATCCGGCCGGCATCATCGCACCTCCTCGGTCTACGTAGACGTAGGCAAACCTCCCCGCGACTGCTCCGCGACGGAGCTTTCGTGGGGTATCGCCGTTTCTCGGGTTGGTCTCGGTAAGAGCCGGGTAAGTGGGTTCCGCTACGATCCCGACACACGCATCGCGCAAAACGCCGGTCGGTCGTGCGGGTTGGAGCGGTGGCACGTCCGTACGTGTCGTTCTTGATCCGTTACCGACACTTCGAAACGGGTGATGGCAGACCATGATCGACCACATCAGGTCCGCAACCGAACGGCGCGTGTCCGACCACCGAGTGCCGATGCGCCGAAATGCGGAGGCATGAATGGACAGCCGAGGACGTGGTCCACCGCGACCGACCGAATCCGACGGGACGAGTGGGGCCACCGGGCCAACGATGCGTCCCCACCCGCCTCCGGTCCGCCGCACTCCCCGGTTCGGGCAGGCGAACGGCTGCTCGCAGTGTACGCGCGTCGCCGCCGCGCTGCGATCCCCCGTTCATCCCCCGCCTCCGGGAATCGGTCCGGACCGACGTTCCCCGCGTCTTGGCGCGCTCCGTTGCGTCTGCGCAAGGAGGAATCGCATGTTCACCCGATACCGGCGGTTGACCGCTCTGGCGGCCACCGTGGGCATCTTCGCCCTGATCGCCGGTGCTCCGGCGGCGAGCGCCGACACCTCCGGTCAGGTCCACGTTACGGGCGGGGTTGTCAACCTCAACCCGATCACCCTGACGCTGTGCGACACCGAGGCGAGTTTCGGCACGAACCTCGACGCCAACGGCGCCGCCAGCAACAGCGGCGACGGGATCGGGGCCATCCACGGCAACCCGGCTCTCAACCAGGGAGCGGTCTACCAGTGGGATCCGGCGTGTACTTCGCAGCCGGCCCTGCTGCAGGTGATCGCGCCCCTGACCTGGACCGGCTCCGTCTGCGCCACCCAGGGCGCCGGGACCAGCTCGCTTTCGGTCGCCGCCGGAGACCTCCGATACAGCCCCTATGCGTGGACCTCGTACATCGGCCCCGAGCCCGAGTCCAACGTCTACGGCTACGCCACCGGCACCAGCTACACCGCGTCTTTCGCCGCCTGCGGGTCCGGCGCAACGGATTGGACCGCCTGGAACTGCAGCGTCGGATTCGCCAGCGGTTGCGGCGCCGCCGGTCTCTCCAATCACAACTTCCACTTCTATTTGCGCGTCGACCGCACGACGACCGCCGGCGACTTCGACGCGACGACGACCTGGACGGTCATCAGCGGCTGAGCGAGATCGCTCCCGCACGCATGAAAGGATACGGTTCAGCCATGACCACGCACCGTACGATGCGCTTTCGGCGCTGCCTGACCCTGGCCGCCGTCCTCGCGCTCCTCGCAGCGGTCTCGCTGACCTCCGCGACGAGAGCCGCCACCGGCGACGTGCAGGTGACCGCAAACATCACCGCGTTCACGCCGTCTCTGACGCTAGAGCTTTGCGACGATTCCGCGGACTTCGGCTCGGGTCTCAATGCCTCCGCCGACCCGGCCACCGGCAACACCGACACCGTCGACTCGATCCCCCTGGCCGCGGGTTTGCCGAACGGCGCGTTCTACCGCTGGACGCCAAGCTGCGGCGCTGGCGAGAGTTTCATCACGGTGACCTCCAACGTGTCCTGGGACGGCACGGTCTGCGCCACGCTGGCGGGGACCAGCACCAGTTCGCTGACGGTCGGCGACCTCCGGTACTCCGTTGACATCCCGCAGGACTACTCCACTATCTCGACCAACGCGACACCCTTTCAGGATTGCAGCTCACCTGCCTCTTGGACGTCCTTTCCGCAGAGCACCACCCCCTACACGTTCGATTACCTCTACTACCTGCAAATTGATCCCACCGATACGGCCGGATCGTTTGCGGCCACCACGACCTGGGCGGTAACCGCCAGCTAGCGACCTGCGCTGGTCGGCGCCACACCTGTCGGGCCCGGTGGAGTGCCGGGCCCGACCAAACACATCCGGCCGGGCCCCGTCACCCGAGTCAGGAGGGAGCGATGTCCACGGTTCGTGTCACGCTTGGCCTTGCGCTTTTGCTGAGCCTGCTCTCGTTCGCCGTCGCTGCGGCGCCTGCCCGAGCGACGGTGAGCATGACCGTCACCCCGGCACTCGTCGAATTGGAAGCGAAGCCGGGTGGCGAGGGGACGCAGACGGTCACGATCGCCAACGGCGGCGACGGGCCGCTCGATCTGGCGGTGGCCGTCGAGTCGTACAAGTCGGCGGCGGGCGATCAATCGGCCATCGACTGGCTGACGGTCGAGCCGGCCGCGCTGCGGATCGAGGCGGGACAGCAGGGAACGGTCACCGTCACGATCGCGGTGCCCGACGACCTCACCTCCGGCGGGCGCTACGCCGCCGTCACCTTCACGACCGGGGCGAAACCCGGCGCGGCCGGCGCCGCCATGGCCGGCAAGGTCGGCGTGCCCTTCATGGTCGCCGTCAAGGGCAAGGGCAAGCTGACGAAGAAGCTCGAGATCGAGCGGTTCGCTCCCCTGATGACGCCAGACGGCCGCGTCGCCTTCGCCGCGCTGGTGCGGAACCTCGGCAACCTCCACCTTCGGCCCGAAGGCGGGGTCGAGCTGCGCCGCGCGGACGGCGCGTCGCTGGGGACGCTCGACTTCCAGGCGGCGCCGGCGGTGCTGCCGGGAGCGAGCGCGGTCCTGTCCACGCAGGGCTCGGTGCCGCTCGACACCAGCGGAGGGTACCGAGCGACGGCGGAGCTCGACTACGGCGTCAAGAAGCGGCTCACGCGCGACGCCGACTTCACGCCGGTGCCGTCGCTGGCCGTGGTGGGCACGAGCGTCTGTGAAAACCTCGACCGCGGTCCCACCCTGAGCGTTGCGCTCCACAACGACGGCGGCCTCGCCCTCCAACCGCACATTGCGTTCGCCGTCGGCGATGCCAACGGGACGTCCCTCGGCAGCATCTCGCCGATCCAGCCGCTGCTCGTCTGGCCCGGTGAGGACGGTGCCGCGAGTGTCGATCTCGCCGACCGTCTTGCCAGCGGTGCGTACGTCCTCACCCTTCGCATCGACTCGGCCATGCCCGACCCCGAGGGGCGGACCGCGGTGCCGCCGATCGAGACGGAAGTCCCGTTCCGGATCGGCGGGCTGGGAGACGGGGCGGCCCCGCTCTGCCCGACGTCGTGACGGCGTGCCGCATCCCGGCGGCAGACCGGCGGGTCGGGCATCCACGGTCTGTCGCGGGCGGTCGAATCACAGGTCTGGGGTACGGCGATGAAGCACCGCGCGAACGATCGGCAATCCACGGTCGCGGGGACCCGAGCACGGCGGGCGTTCGTGGCAGTGGCGCTGGCGCTGGCGCTTCTGCCCACACCTGCCTTCGACCGCGTGGTCCTGCCCGACCGGGGCACGCTTGCGCAGGAGGAACCGACCGCCGCATCTCCCGGCGCCGAGTTGCTGACCGAGGCGGCGCCGTCGCCCACCGCGACCCCGACGGCGGAGCCGACCGCAACGCCGGCGCCGGAGCCGGCGGACACGAGCGTCCCGCCCGAGACACCGATAGTAGAGACACCAACAGAGCCGGCGCCGTCGGTGCCGACCGAGACGCCGCCCCCTATGGCGACGGCGACCCCCAGCCCGACCGGGACCGCCACGCCGGCCGGTCGGTCGACGGCGGTGCCGAGCGGGACAGTGGCTGCAGCGAACGCGCAAGCGAGCGAGCCAAAGGCGGCGGCATCAAGTGGCGGGGAAACCGACATTTCGCCCAACCGCTCGGACCGTGCCGCCCCTGGAGCCACAGTCAGCTACGTCCATACCGTGACGAATAAGGATCATCGTAGTGCCGACTACAAGAACATCACGGCGAGTTCGTCGCACGGGTGGACCGTCGAGCTGCTCGATGCGAACGGAGTCAAGCCACTGATCGATCACAACGGCGACGGGATCCCCGACACGGGTCGGCTCGGCCGCAAAGAGGGGACGCGGATCGTCGTCCGCGTCACGCTGCCGGCCGACGCACCGGCAGGCGTCAAGGACAAGACGACCGTCATGGCCGCGTCCGCACTCTCCAGTAGCCGTACCTCCCGGGACACCGCCACCGACACGACGACGGTGACCCGAGTCCTGACACTGGAGATGGGCGCGACCGAGGTCGACTTTGGTCAGATCGCGGCCGATGGCCGGCTCGACGGCGCCGCGCCGGGGGTGACCAGCGAGGTCGATGACCGGGGTGCCTACTACGTCAAGGAGCAGGCGATCCTGGTCGTCGTGACCGCGAACGTGCCCTGGACCGGCAGTTGTGCCGCCGCGGAGAACCGCGGGACCGCCACCGGCATCACCATCGCCGGCGGTCGCCTGCAGTGGCGGCTGAACGGCACCACGAACTGGACGCCGTTCCCCTCGACCCGCGCGCGCGCGACCGACGTGTGTTTTCCGCACCGCGCCCTCGGCACCAACAGCTACGTCTACGACGTGCGGGTCCGCGTCGAGCGGACCGACGCCGCTGGCACCTTCCGTTCCACCCTCAGGTTCACCGCAAACCCTTAGGCAGCACTCACCGTGCCGTCTCCCCAATGGACGGCCTTGGCAGCCGTCGGCGCCCAACGACGTGACCCTTGCCGTGGTCCGTAAACACCGGCGGGGCGCGTCACTCGGATCTGGACCGGCTCGGGAGCGCCGCGGCTCCGCGTCAGGCACGTCTGCCGCGAGGCCGGCAGCGCATGCCGGTCCGCGTGCTGAGCCCTCGTCTATACTTAGGGAAACCGCGCATGGTTCGGCTTTCGCGGCTGCGGTGAAACTGGAAACTGCCTCCGTTCCCTGGAGGGTGATGCGATATGTTCCGATGCAAAGTCTGCGGCTGGATCCACGAGGGCGTGGCGCCGCCCAACGAGTGCCCGTCCTGCGGGGCGCCGGCCGATCGCTTCCGCCCGATGGACCGGGCCGAGGTCGGGGTCGCGACCCGTGGGTTGGCGAACTACGGGATCGTCGGTCAGGGGTTGGACGTCGACGTCGAGGACACGCGGCGGCTGCGGTTGCTGGCGTTCATCGACGCCTCGTTCTTCTCACCGTACATGGAACGCTCCGGCAAGCGCTATCCGATCTACTCGGGCGATGCCCAATGGTTCTCCGACAACATTCCCTGCATGACGGCCTGCCCGTCGCACACCGACATCTCGCGCTACATCGCCCTGATCGCCGACGGGCGTTACGCCGATTCGTTCGAGTTGAACCGGGAGCACAACGTCTTCCCCGGCTGTCTGGGGCGGATGTGCGCGCGGCCGTGCGAAGACGCCTGCCGGCGGAAAGAGGTCGACGCGCCGATCGGCATCTGCTACCTGAAGCGGGTGGCGGCCGACTACCGGGGCGAGACGCGGCGGGAGAGTCCGCCGCCGCCGAACGGGTTGACCGCGGCGATCGTCGGGGCCGGCGTCAACGGGTTGACCGTGGCGCGGCAGCTCGCGCGCAAGGGCTACAAGGTCACCATCTTCGAGCGGTACCCGGTGCCGGGCGGGGTGATGTGGGCCGGGGTGCCGGAGTGGCGCCTGCCGCGCGACGTGATCATGGAAGAGGTCGAGTTGATCACCGACCTCGGCATCCAAATCCGCTACAACACCGCGGTCGGCAAGGACGTCGCCTTCAAGGATCTGGTCGAGAACTACGACGCGGTCGTGATCTCGGCCGGGTGCCAGATTGCGCAGACGCTCGGGGTGCCGGGCGAGGAACTGGATGGCGTCGTTTCCGGGTTGCAGTTCCTGGAGGACGTCAACCTCGGCGAGAAGGACGTCTGGGTCGGCGATCAGGTCGTCACGGTCGGCGGTGGGTTTACGTCGATGGACTGCGTCCGCAGCGTGCTGCGGATGGGGGCGACGCGGTCGGTGATGACCTACCGGCGGAGTATCCAGGAGATCCCGGTCGACGAGCTGGAGTTGGAAGAGGCCGAGATCGAGGGCGTCGAGATCATGTACATGGTCGCGCCGACCCGCGTCATCGGCGACGATCAGGGCAAGGTGATCGGGCTCGAACTGATCCGCAACGAACTCGGCAAACCGGACAACAAGGGCCGGCGGCGGCCGGAACCGATCAAGGGCTCCGAGTTCGTCGTCCCCTGCGACATGATTCTGGTGGCGATCGGGCAGCGGCAAGACAACTCGTTCCTGGGGGACATGCTGCCGAACCGGGACCGGCGCGGGGTGCCGTTCCTCGACCAGAACCTGCGGACGGAGTTGCCGAACGTCTGGGCGGCCGGCGACTACGTGATCAACCCGACGAACTTCATCTCCTCGATCGGCGAGGGGAAACGGGTGGCGCTGGCGGTCGACACCCAACTGCGTGGTGTCCAGCCGATCGTCAAGGACATGGAGATCACCCGCGTCCCGACCGAATACGTGGCGACCCCGAATCCGCTGGTGGCGGAGGGGATCGCCGAGTGGAGTCTGACGGCGATGAGTCGCCGCCTCGTCTGGGGCGACGACTACGCGGGGGTCGGGCGGCAGGTGATGCCGTCGTTGCCGGTGCCGGTGCGCGGGATCGGGACGCACGACACGACGCTTGAGGTCGAGGTCGGGCACACCAAACCGATCGGGTTCGAAGAGGCGAAGCGCTGCTTACAGTGCCAGCTCAACATCTTCATCGACGGCAACCGCTGCATCCTCTGCAACGGCTGCGTCGATGCCTGCCCGCACCGCTGCATCGAGATGATCTCGCCGGACCGCATCTACTCGATCGACAACGATGTTGAGTTGGCGGAGATGGCGCGAGCGGAGCTCGGCCCGTATGCCGCGGCGATGGTGATCGACGAGAGATCGTGCATCCGCTGCGGCATCTGCGTCGACTGGTGCCCGACCGAGTGCCTGACGATGGACCACTTCCGGCTAACGCCGCCGGACGCGCGGGAGAGCGTGGACCTGGCGATCGTGGCGGACGGGTAAGGCGGAGCGACGAGCTTCGGGCTTCGAGTGGGCCCGCATCCCAACCGCCACCGCACCCAGAGGGTTCACCCAGAGGGTTCACCCAGAGGGTTCCCGGTTCCCCGCCCGACCGCGGGAGAGGGGCCGTTCGTCTCGTCGGATTATGCGCCTCGCCACGCGATTCAACGGCGGTAGGCGCGGCCCCTCGGCAGAACCCGGAGGACGGTCACGGTCTGCTGGTCGAAATCGTGGGTGAAGCGAACGCGCCAATCCCCTACCCGCAACCTCCATTCGCGCTCTGGACCTTCGAGGCGCCTGACGTCGCCCTGTCCGGTTGCCGCAAGCCGTTCCACGGCTCTGAGGATGCGGTCACGTGTTTTCACGTCCAGGTTCTTCAAATCGTCAACGCTGCGCTCGGTCCAGACCAAGCGTGTATTCATCCAGGTTTCGCCGGGCTCGTCAGTTGACGGAGCACCTCACCGTGCGAAACGAGCTTGCCTTGCCGGACATCCAGGTACGCCTGCTCAACCGCCTCTGCTTCGTCGTCCGACTCCGCCTCGT
>DATBFX010000079.1:0-12412 GCA_036558305.1 Thermomicrobiales bacterium
TAGACCCCCGCCTCGGCCGGCGCCCGCGGCCGCCCGGCGATCCGCGGTAGGACCGTGCGCCGGATCGTCGCCACCGCATCCCCTTCGTGGGCAAGCGCCCGCTTGACTTCGGCCTCGAGGGTTTCGTAGAGACTCGCCAGATCCTCGCCGGGGCGCCAGGTCTTGAGGTCGAGCGTCTGCGCCAGCGTTTCCCCAAACGTCGCCCGGAACTCGTCCGGCGCGACCAGGCGTGCATCGCCCGTCACCGTCACCCGATCGGGGACCGGACCATCGGTCGGCGAGAACGCCGTCTCCACGGCTCGCTCCTCGTGCGGATCGCTGCTACCTCGGTTCCTCGTACCCATCTTCCGCCCACGACACCCGATTCCGACGCGCTCAACCGCGCAGCCAGTCGACAAACGAGGGCGGCGGCCCATAGGTCCGCCTCAAGCAACGCGCGTAGCGCTCCGCCTCACCCCGCGGCAGACCGTAGCGACTGGTCAACACGCCGAGCAAGTCGCCTTCGGCGTCGCCCGCCGCCAGATGGCAGACCTCCGCCGCCGGTGCCAGCAACTCCCAGGCAAGACGATCGGTTCGCGCCTCGAAGGCGGCGGCGCGGGCTCCCCGATCGCCGACCCGTGCCAGCAGGTGCGTGTGCAAACCGAGCGGGCAGGCGGCCAGCGCCGCATCGATCCGCTCGGCGCCCGTCGGCGCCCGCTCCCCGTCGAGGACGGCCGCGATCCCCTCCCCCAGCACCCGGATCGCCCGCTCCCGCGGCAATTCGTAGTCCATCAGGAAGTGGGCGACCTCGTGCGCCAGGGTGAAGCGCCGCTCGTCCTCGGCATCTGCCCCATCGACGAAGACGAACCCGTGTCCGCGGGTGGCCACCAGACACCCGCGCAAGCGGCGGTTGTCGGCGTCGAAGCGGTGCTCGATGCCTCGCGCCAGGAGCCAGCGCTCGACCCGACCGAGGGCGAGCGCCGGCAACGTCACCGTCGTCACCGGCAGCGACAGCGAGACGGCTCCCTGCAGATCGCGCGGCGGTGCGGTCGGCCCGCCGGCAGCCGACCAGAAGCGATCGCCAAGCTCGACGAGCCAACCTTCGGTCACGGTTCGTCCTCCGGCGATCGGTCGTCTTCGGCGTCGCGCGCCGCGGTCAGCATCCGCGGCGTCGCCGGCAAGGCAAAAGCGTCGAGGGCATCGACGTGCCGAATCATCCCCGCCAGCGCCGCCGCGTCGATCCCAAAGCGTGCCGCGATCGCTTCGACGTCCTGTCGAAACAGCACGGGACGCGGCCGTAAGCAAAGCGCGAGTTCGGACAGCCGGTCGGCCGCCACTCCCAACCGTCGCGCCACGTCCGCCTCATCGACGCACTCGGCATCGCGGTAGCGGGCGAACACGGCGGCCAGGAAGTCGGGCGACGCCTCGGCCGCCCGCGCCGTTCGCTCGAACAGGCGAGATAGGTCGTCAGCCACGGCGTTCCCTCCCTCGCCGCCACCGCTGATCGAGGCGATCCTTGATCAGGTAGAGCCGCCGTCGCTGCTCCGCCGGCGGCACGTCTCCCCAACCCAGCGCCGCCGCGTACGCCGCGGTCGACCGCTCGCCCTCCAGCCGCAACTCCTGCACGATCCGCTCCTCGTCCGTTCGGGCGACCGCCATCGCCTCCGCCCGGAGCGCCGCGGCGGCTTCCTCGTCCGCCATCCGGTCGCCGATGTCGTCGCCCTCCTCCCACTCCTTCCGAGCGCGGGCGTCGAGTTCGACCGGATCGACCGGTTGTAGTCTGCCGTACCGGCGGCGATGTTGGTCGCGCAGGTTCAGCAGGTCGCGCTCGGCCGCCATCGCCAGGTAACCGCGCAACGAACGCTTGCCGGCGTCGTAGCGCTCCGGGCGGCGGAAGTAATCGAGCAGCGCGTCGGAGACCGCCTGCTCGACGAGGTCGAGATCGGTCGTCGGGTACTTTGCGGCCAACCGCCGCTGCAGCGCCACGGCGAAATGGAGAAAGAGATCGACCGTCGCCAGCGGATCGCCGGCGAGCAGCCGATCGTGGAGCGCCCGCTCGACTTCACGGCCGTCGTCGCGCGTTTCGGGCACCACGCACCCCCGCCCATAGGCGCCACGCGAATTGCAACGGCGGCCGTCCGCGCCAACGGACGGCGCACGACGCCGCCAACTCGCGGATGAGTTGCGCGTACCCTACCAATTCTGCCGGAATCGCGCACGCGGTGGCGTGGCGCTCTTGTCCTATCCCGCAAACCGCCGGAAGACCGCGCAGGCGTTTTGCCCGCCGAAACCGAAGCCGTTGGCCAACGCCACGTCGATCGGCATCTTCCGCGCCACGTTCGGCACGTAGTCGAGGTCGCACTTCGGATCGGGATCGGTCAGGTTGATCGTCGGCGGCGCGACGTTGTCGCGGATCGCCAGCACGCACGCCAGCGACGAGACCGCCCCCGCCGCCCCCAACAGATGCCCGACCATCGACTTGTTCGCCGAGATCGCCACCTTAGAGGCGTGGTCGCCGAGCGCCTGCTTGATCGCCTCGGTCTCCGCCACGTCCCCGAGCGGCGTCGCCGTCGCGTGTGCCGCCACGTAGTCGACCGCCGTCGGCGCCAACTCTGCCCACGTCAGCGCGCGCTGCATCGCCAGCGCGGCGCCCCGTCCCGTCGGATCGGGCGCCGTGATGTGGAAGGCGTCCGACGTGTACGCACCGCCCGCGACCTCGCAGATGATCGATGCCCCGCGCCGGATCGCGTGCTCCTCCGATTCGAGCACCATCACCGCCGCGCCCTCCGAAAAGACGAATCCGTCTCGCCCCAGATCGAACGGCCGGCTCGCCCCCGCCGGGTCGTCGTTGCGCCGCGACAGCGCCCCCATGTTCCCCAGCCCCGCCACCGCCACCGGCGTGATCCCCGCCTCCGTACCCCCGGCGAGGACCGCGTCGACCTCACCCCGCCGGACCATGTGGACGGCATCGATGTACGCCTGGATCCCCGAGGCGCAGGCCGCCGCCGATGTGCTCAACGGACCCCGAATCCCGAACGCGATCGAAACCTGGCAACTCGCCATGTTGGGAGCAAAGAGGGGGATCGTGAACGGACTGACCCGCTTCGGTCCCTTGGTGTGCATCACCTCGACTTCGTTCTGGATCGTCGGGATCCCGCCGCCGCCCGTGTTGACCACCACCCCGACCATCTCCCGATTCTCGTCGGTGATCTCCAACCCGGACCTTTCGAGCGCTTCCCGCGAGGCGGCTACCGCAAACTGGGCGAAGCGGTCCATCCGCCGCGCAATTTTGAAGTCCATGAACTCCTTGGGGTCGAACCCGCGCACCTCGCCGGCGATCTGGACCTCCAACTCGGACGGGTCCCAGGCCTCGATCCGGCGAATCCCCGAACAGCCGGCCGTCAGCCCCTGCCAGAAGGTCTCCGCGCCGATCCCGAGCGGCGTGACCGCCCCTACCCCCGTCACCACCACCCGTTTCACCAACCGCTGTCCTTTCCTGTCCCCTCGACCCAACGCGACCGACCAGCCAACGGCGGTTCGCGCCGGCCACACCCGCCGAAGTGTACCCACGCTCGCGGCCGCATGCGAGCGATCTTGACCAATCTGGCACAGATACTGCGATTGATGAGCGCGGATCGAGCAGACCGCGGCCGGTGCTGCGATGGGCGGCAGGGGCCGCGTCATCGCCGCCGCTCTTGCCATTGGGGCGCGGATTACCGGAGAGCATGCACCCATCCACCTCACCACCGCTATCCGACGTCGCCGGCGATCGCTACGCCCTCCTCGAACGGCTCGGTGAGGGGACATTCGCGATCACCTACCGCGCCCGCGACGTCGTCCTCGACCGCATCGTCGCCCTCAAACTCCTCCGCCCCCAATACGCCACCGACGCCACCTTCCTCGCCCGCTTCTCCCGCGAGGCCCGCGCCGCCGCCCGCGTCAACCACCCCAACGTCGTCCACGTCTACGACTACGGCACCCGCGGCGAGACCCCCTACCTCGTTCTCCAGTACGTCCCCGGCCGCGACCTCAAAGAATGCCTCGCCCGCGAAGGATCGTATCCCCCGACGGAGGCGGTCAGGATCGCCCGCCAGGTCCTCCTCGGTTTGGAAGCGATCCATCAGGCCGGTCTGATCCACCGCGACATCAAACCCCAAAACATCCTCCTCGGCTTCGACCAGACCGCCCGCGTCACCGACTTCGGCATCGCCCACAACCCGGCCAACAGCCTGCTGACCGGCGACGGCACCACCCTCGGCACGCCCTCCTACATGGCCCCGGAACAGGCCAGCGGTGAACCGGTCACGAAAGCCGCCGACATCTACGCCGTCGGCATCGTCCTCTTCGAGCTCCTGACCGGCCGCCTCCCGTTCACCGGCGATAACCCGCTGGTGGTCATGCTCGCCCACGTCCACAACCAACCGCCCGCACCGAGCGACCTCGCCCCCCGGCCGATCCCCCCACCCCTCGACGCCGCCGTCCTCCGCGCCCTCGGCAAGGACCCCAGAGACCGATTCCTCAGCGCCGCCGAAATGGCACGCGCGCTCGACGCATCCCTCCATGAGGCGCCCGCGGAACCCACCGACACCGTCCTCGTCCCCCCCGCGATGCCGCCGGCCACCTACCTGAGCGACCTGCCGCCGTTTGACACCACCCCCGCTGACGCCGAGACCCAGCCCGCCATCCTGCTGGCAGCGCGTGTCGAACCGACCGTAGCCCCCTCCGGTGCCCGCCGTTGGCTCACCTGGCTGGCTCCCCTCTCCATCCTGGCGCTCGCCCTCGCCGTCCTCGGCGGCGTCATGGCGATGGGAAACGACGGCAACGGCAACAGCAACAACCGCGCCGGACACGTCGCCGCGCTGGCCACCGCGACCGGTCCCGGCGATACGGCCACCGGCGCGCCAACACGACAACCCATCGTCGCCCTCGCGGCCACCGACACCCCGTCGCCATCGCCGACGAGCACGCCGTTGCCGCCAACCGCGACCTCCACAGCCACGTCCACCGCGACCGCCAGCGCGACGGTGACCGCAAGCGCGACGCCGGCCGAGACCGCGACGCCGGCCGAAACGCCGACCGCCGAACCGACCGCCACCCCCCGTCCCACCAGGACGCCGCGGCCGAAAAGGACACCCCGCCCAACCCGCACGCCGGCCCCTCCCACCGCGGCGCCGGCGGTCGCCGAGCCACCAACCATCGCCCCATCGAACGGCTCCCAACCGACCGCCGCGGACGCTCAGGCCGCATCCGAGCAGCACGCGCAGCCGGTCTCACTCACCTTCGGTCCCGACCAGTGGCAAGGCGGCTACTACCGCGCCGACAACGGTTTCCTCGGTCGCCCCTGGGTCGCCGTCTACGGCGCCCAGAGCGGCATGGGGCAGGTGACCCTCTCCTTCTCCCTCGACGCCACGCCGACCGGCGACGCCACCCTGACCATCACCGGCATCAACGACGAATGGGCCAGCCCCAACCCGATGACCGTCGGCGTCAACGGCGTCCAGATCTACAACGGCCCCTGCCCCTTCCCCTCCTGGGACGGCACCGGCACCGGCCAAAACGCCGCCTGGGGCTCCTCCTCCTGGACTGTCCCCGCCGGCGTCCTCCGTCAGGGCACCAACGAGATCGTCGTCAGCAACCTCACCCAATCCGCCGACACCAACTCCCCTCCCTACGTCGACCTCAGCACCACAACCCTGGAAATCCGCTGAACCGCCACCCGGCAGCCACATTCGATCCCGCCGACTGCCACGCCCGTCCGTCTGTCCGTCTGTCCGTCTGTCCGTCTGTCCGTCTGTCCGTCTCGCTACCGACCCATCACCGTCGGCAACCCGACATCCAGGTCCCCGGTCCCCACCGTCGCCACGTCGCGGCTGATCCGCTTGATCAACCCGTTGACGACCTGACCCGGCCCCAGATCGAGGAACGTCGTCACCCCCGCCTCGATCATCGTTCGCACCGACCCCATCCAATTCACCGGACTGGCAACCTGCCGCGACAGCTCATCGGCAATCTCGGCCACTGTCGTCAACGGCGTGGCGGTCACGTTCCCCACAACCGGCACCCGCGGCTCCCTCAGAGGCGTCTCGGCAACCAGTGCCGCAAACCGCTCCGCCGCCGCCGCCATCAGCGGCGAATGCGAGGCGATGCTGACGCCAAGTTGCGTCGCCCGCTTCGCCCCCCGCTCCTTCGCCAGCGCCATCGCCCGCTCCAGCGCCGCCACCTCGCCCGAGATCACCGTCTGCCCCGGACAATTCGCGTTCGCCAGCACCACGATCCCGCCCTCGCTCGCCTCCGCGCAGACTGCCGCCAGCGCCTCGTCCTCCATCCCCAGGATCGCCGCCATCCCCCCCGGCGCCTCCTCCCCCGCCTCCTTCATCAACCGCCCCCGCTCCCGCACCAACCGCACCGCCGCCGGAAACTCCAGCGCCCCCGCCGCCACCAACGCCGAGAACTCCCCCAGGGAATGCCCGGCCACCATCACCGGCGTCATCGCCGCTCCCCGCTCCGCCAATCGCTCCCACAACGCCTCCAGCGCGGCGATACTCGTCGCCAGGATCGCCGGCTGCGCGTTGATCGTGTCTTCGAGCTGGGCGGCCGGGCCATTGAAAATAAGGTCAGTCAGCGGAAACCCGAGGACGGCGTCCGCTTCCTCGAAAACACGCTTCGCCGCCGGCGAGATCGCAGCCAACTCCTCGCCCATGCCGACGAACTGCGCCCCCTGACCGGGGAAGACCATCGCGACCTTGCCGGCGATCAACTCGTCGAGTGTCATGCCATTCCTCTCACCGCCAAAGGCCAAATCGGAGCGTCCGTCTCAACCATGGTTCACCGGCGATGGTAGCACGGCGTTGGGCCGCTCCCGAAAACGATTCCGGCACCCAACCCCATCAACACGCTCCCCTCTCCCTCGGAAGGGCGGGGTGCCCTCTGGGCCGCGGTTGGGGGTGAGGGCTGTTCGGCGGCACCCACCCACGCGGAACCCACACTCTACCGGCTATCGGCTATCGGCTATCGTCTCACCCCGTCCGAAACCGGCTCAGGAACGCCTGCAACCGCTCGCTCTCCGGGTTGTCCAGCACCTGCCCCGGCTGCCCTCCTCGACCACCACACCCTGGTCCATGAACACCACCCGGTCCGCCGCCTCGCGCGCAAACAGCATCTCGTGCGTCACCACGATCATCGTCACCCCGTGCGTCGCCGCCAGATCCCGCATCCCTCGCCGACCAACTCCGGGTCGAGCGCCGAGGTCACCTCGTCGAACAGCATCACCTTCGGGTTCATCGCCAGCGCCCGCGCGATCGCCACCCGCTGCTGCTGCCCACCCGAAAGCTGCGCCGGAGCGGAGAATCCCCTTGATCAGCCGGTTACCGAACAGGAGACCGACCCCGCCGAACGTCCCGATGGCCGTGGCAACGACCACGATCACCGCGAAGAGCTTGAACGTATAGCGCAGACCGATCCAAAGCAATGCCCGGTTGTTCCAGACAACGGTCAGTCCGGTCTTTGTGTCGTCGATCATGGGCGGCCCCATTCGCGTTCACCGGTTCACACCGACCACCGGATACGGCTCTCCAAGAACCGCAGGACAAACGCCAGAACAAAGGCCGTGACAAGATACAGGGCTCCCGCGGCAAGCCAGGACTCGATCGGACGAAAGAAGTCGGTGTTGATCTTGTTTGCCGCGAAACTCAACTCCCGCACGCCGATGAAAAACGCGATACCCGTGTCCTTGAACAGGGAGATGAAGGTGTTGCTCAACGACGGCAAGACGGTTCGGAACATGATCGGCGCCGTCACGTACCGTGCCAGAGCAAACCGGCGCAACCCGGGCGAGCGCCCAGCATCGAGGTATCGCCTGCCGACCGACAGGATCCCGGCTCCGAAGATCTCGGTGAGGTAGGCCCCCGCGTAGATCGCCAGCGCGACCGTGAACGTGCGAAACGGCGTCGGCAACAACTCCAGTGCGCATCCGACCGCCGCGGAAACGCCTGCGGCAAACCGAAGTGGAAGAGAAAGACGAGGAGCAAGAGCGGGACGATGCGGATCAGCTCGACGCAGGCAGTGACGAACGCACCCAAGATCGGATTTCCCGACGCGCGCAGGAACGCGCAGATCAGTCCGATCACGCTGCCGACGAGCAGCCCGATCGCCGCCATCTTCAGCGCGAGCAGCAATCCGTCGACGTAGAGATTCTTGTTGTTCAGGACGTACTGCAACCGCAACTGGTAGGGAAGCCGAAGGCTCAACAAGTCCGGCCACAAGAGCGGAACGACCCTCAACCCCGGCCGCTGCCGCCGCGCCCGAGACCACCGCTCCCCGCCGAAAGAGCGCACGCCGGTTGGTGAGCGCGCCGAATCGATCCTTGAACATCGCGCACCTCTCCTCTCCGCTGTCCGTTCGCCCCGGCGCGCCGGCCGCGCGGGCACTCGGTCCGCCCGAGTCTCGTTTGAGGATGCCAGTCTTTTGCCCTCTCAGCGTAACCCTGTCAACACCGATACAATGTGCCGCGCCGTGCAACGCGTCACGTCCAGGAGGAGAAGCAAACGGGATGGACATCTACCAACGACTCGGCGTCCGTCCGGTCATCAACGCGGCCTCGACCTACACCATGCTCGGCGGTTCGATCATGGCTCCGCCCGTCGCCCAGGCGATGGCCGACGCCGCCGGCTGCTTCCTCAACCTCCCCGAACTCCAGGCCGCGGTCGGCCGCCGCCTCGCCGAACTGACCCACAACGAGGCCGCCTACGTCTCCAACGGCGCCGCCGCCGGGCTCGCCCTCGCCACCGCCGCCTGCGTCACCGGCGACGACGTCGCCCTCATGGCCCGCCTCCCCAACGACCTCGCCGGCATGAAAAACGAGATCGTCATCCACCGCGCCCACCGCAACCACTACGACGTCGCCGTCCGCCAGGTCGGCCTCACCCTCGTCGAAATCGGCCATCTCGAAACGTTCCCCTGGGAGCTCGACGACGCGATCACCGAGCGCACCGCCGCCGTCGTCTACTTTGCCGGGGAACGTTTCGAACGCACGCTGACCCTGCCCCTGCCCTACGTCGTCGAGCGCGCCCACGCCCGCGGCGTCCCGGTCATCGTCGACGCCGCCGCTCAGGTCCCGCCCGTCGCCAACCTCTGGCGCTTCACCACCGAACTCGGCGCCGACGTCGCCGTCTTCAGCGGCGGCAAGGGTCTCGGCGGTCCGCAAAACAGCGGTCTCGTCGTCGGTCGCGAGCCGATCATCCGCGCCGTCCAACTGAACGGCCCGCCCGTCCAGCGCATCGGCCGCGCCATGAAGGTCTCAAAGGAGGCGATGATCGGTCTCCTCGTCGCCGTCGAGCACTACCTCGCCCGCGACCACGAGGCCGACGCGACGCGGTGGACCGCCATCGTCGATGCCTGGCTGACCGCCTGGCAGCCGCTGACACCCCACGGCGTCGTCACCTCGCGGTTGGCCATCGGCGAAGCCGGCGATCCGATCCCCCGCATCATCCTGCGGTTCACCCCGGAAGCGACGATCGATCGCGATGGCTTCGTCGCCGCCCTCCGCGCCGGCGATCCGGCGATCGAGGTCGTCCTCCACGACCGAACCAGCATCGCCGTCAACCCGCAACTCCTTCAGGACGGCGAAGCCGATGTGGTCGCGTCGCGCGTCTCGGACCTCCTCGCCGGTCTTGCCGGCCGTGTTCCCGCCGGCGTGGGTACCGCCCGCACAACGTGACAATATGTCAATCCGCAAAATGCCTTGACAACGGCCATTCGGGGGAGGATGGTAGGACGTGAACGCCTGCCCCGCGCACATGCGCAGCCCGAAGGGCGTGGAGCGGAGGAAGAGACATGCGTTTACGAACGATCGCGGCGGTCGCCGGTCTGCTCCTTCTCGGCAGCCTGGTCGGCCTCGCCGGCGCACCGAACGACGCGCGCGCCCGCCTGCAGGACGCCTCCCCTGCCGCCGAGAGCAGCGGCACACCAGAGGCGAACCAGGCAACCCAGATCGTCACCCTCGTCGCCTGGTACCAGCAAGATCCGTCGGGCGATTTCCTGACGATCGGTCCCCTGACGACCAACCCGGCCCTGGTCGCCCGCCCCGGCGGCGACGGCGACACCGGTCGCGCCAACTTCAACGATCCCGACAACAACGACCTGCCCCGGATCACCATCGGCGACTCGACCTTCGATGCCTACCCCGTGAACCCGGACGATCCCGACACCGTCTTCCGCTGGATCTACTTCAACGACGAACAGGGCAGCCGTCCTGCCACCCTCGTCATGCAGATCGAGTGCACCGCCAGTCCCGCCTACAAGGGCTATACCGGCACGGCAACCTTCGTCTCCCGCGCCTCCGAAGCCGGCGGCGTCCTGATCATCGTCCTCAATCCACCGTCGTAGGAGAACTGGGGACGGTCCAGGCGTCTGAGCCTGGACCGTCCCAGCGCCATCGGACATACCGTCGCAGCCCCAGGATCACCACATCTTGGGGCTGCGATGACTTTTGCGTGTCCCGCGTGGACCGGATCAGCACCCTCGGGCAAGACTCAGACGGCTCCCGTGAGCTTGGACTACGATGCCGGGATGCGGTCCCAGTTGTCGGCTTCGACGAATAAGCCGATGTGCCCCACGTTATCTGTCGCGACGACCACGTCCCAACCGAACCGTTCGAGAGATCGTGCGTGTGCCGCGATGATCACGTCTCCATCGAGCGCCTTCGGATCCGCAGTCGCCCGCCCTTGCTGTCGCGCCACCGCCCACAATTCCGCGGCGTCGAGCATGATCGCGGTTGTGATCGGTTGGTAGTCGACCGTCGCTTTGAGTTGATCCAGCCTGCGAAGCCCGGCGAATCGCTTGGCACGGATCAACTCACGTGGTACCTCATAGTCGGAGATTTCCGGGAGCACAACCCAGACGAAACGCGCGATGGATTCCAGCCACGCCTGGCAAGCAGTGGCATCGGCAGAGTCGCCTGGACTGGTTACCAATCCGAGCGGCCCCGAATCGAGTAGGACGACGCGCGTCACCGGAATCGCGGCCGATCGGACAACGGTTCCTCGTTCAGGGTCTTCTTGAGGATCGCGAGGGTCTCGTTCTGCTCAGCGATTTCGTCGGCTCCGACTTCGCGCCACGATCGAAAGAGCGCAGCGAGCGCCTCGCTCTGCTGATTGAGTCGCTCTTGATCGACATCGACTTCCGGCACCGGAACCGCCCTTGTCGCAAGGAGGTCGCTCATTTTCGCCGTCTCCACTTCGTGGACTGTCGCATCAGGCTCCGCCCGTGGCACCCACAAGCATACCCGAGCCCATCGGCAGCGGCGACATCGCCGCCCCCGGCCCGAGCCGCGCCAGCAGGTCCAACCCGATCTTCGCCCGCCGCACCCGCTCCCGCGTCAGCGCCACCGCCGTCGCCTCCAGGTGCGTCCCGCTCGGGTAGATGTTCGGCGCGTTGCGGAGTCCGAACTTGAGGTAGACCGGGGCGCAGACGCGGACGATCTCGGCGATCTCGTCGAGGCGGATGAAACCGCCGACGTCGTCGCGGTCACTCAGCCAAGATCTCGTTCCAGGCAGCGGCCGGAACGAACAACGATAGGTGGCGGAGGTTTGTTGTGGCGACGACGACGTCGCGTCCTTGCAGTCGTAGCGTGTCGGCCAGCGCCGCAAGGATCATGTCGCAGTCGAGTGCGCTCGGATCGGCGGTGGGTCGTCCTTGTCGTCGCACGGTTGACCAGAACGTCGCGGCCAGCCGCATCGCCTCGGTGGTGATGGGGAAATAGGTCACACCTTGGAGCGCTGTCAGCGATTCGAGACGACGCAGCCCGGCGAGCTTCCCAACCCGCAACAGCTCCCGGCGAACCTCATAATCCGTGATCTCTGGTACGCCGACTTCGACGTCTTTGGCGAGGAGTGCACGCAGCCAAAGACGGCACTGCAGCGCGTCGGAGTCACCGCGAGGATTCGTCACGAGACCCAAGGGGCCGGCATCGAGCAGCACGAGTTTCGTCACGAGAAGAGCTTCAGGCCAAGCGGTCGATCTTCATCGATCGCTCGCTTGAGCGCTTCCAATGTTTCATGTTGTTCCCGCTCATCCTCCTCGTCGCCCTCGAGCCACGAGTCAAGAAGCGCGATGACTTCCCGATTGAGCGCAATCCGCTGCTGTCGCGACCGTTGGTCGTCGACCTGGCCATGGTCGGTGCGCGGTGCGTCCAACACGTCCTTCGTCACAGACATCCCGATCCTCCTGGTTCGCCCCGACGGCGCGACGATCAGACGCCAGACGCGGAGGCGAGCAGAGCGCTTTCGCTCGGCAGCGGCGACATCGCCGTCCCCGGCTCGAGCCGCGCCAGCAGGTCCAACCCGATCTTCGCCCGCCGCACCCGCTCCCGCGTCAGCGCCACCGCCGTCGCCTCCAGGTGCGTCCCGCTCGGGTAGATGTTCGGCGCGTTGCGGAG
>DATBFX010000080.1:0-25047 GCA_036558305.1 Thermomicrobiales bacterium
GCCTTTTGGCATCTGGACGGCGGATGGGCCGAGAGCGACCGGCGTTCCGCGGTGGTTTTGCCGGGCAATTCGTCGCCAAACTGCCCTCGGGAAGGGCTCGGGCACCGCGACGTTCACCTCCCGATCGGGAGCGGCAAGTAGCGCCTTGACGATCTGCGCAAATCCTCCCCGTTCGGCCGTTGTCGCGTTGGCGGCGACGACGATGATAGGGGAGGGAATCGACTGAGCCTCCCCGAGCCCCATCTCGGACATTGCCGAATCGACCGCGGCCCTGGCGGACTCCGCGACGACCACGAGAACCGGAATCATTCGCGGCACTTCGCCGCCGTCGGTGTTGGAGCTATCCAATGCGACATATCCCAAAAGCACCCACTCAAGGTCCCCCTACCAGCAACCCACCACACCCACCAAACACACTCTCACCTCACCCCTTGACCGCACCCACCGCCAGTCCGGACACGATCCACCGCTGGAGCAGGAAAAACAGGATCACGATCGGGATCGTGATCAGGATCGCCATCGCCGCGAAATCGGACCAGGGCGTGTTGGACGAGTACTGACCCACCATCGACGACAACCCCATCGCCAGCGTGAACCGGTTCGGATCGGTCAGGAACGTCCAGGCCAGGACGAACTCCGTCCAGGATGCCATGAATCCGAACAGGATCGTGATCGCGATCGCCGGCAGGATCAGCGGCAGGATCACATCGATGAAGGCCCGATTCGGCCCCGCCCCGTCGACCAACGCCGCCTCTTCGAGATCGCGCGGCAACGTGTCGATGTACCCACGCAGATTCCAAATCGCGAAGGGAAGGGCACCGCTGATGTAGGCGATCGCCAATCCGAGCAGCGTGGTCCGCACGCTTTCGCCCGTGCCGGGGAGGTGAATCCGGCTCAGTAGCACGAACAGCGGTGTGAGGGTCGCCACCTGCGGCAGCATCAGCACGGCGATGAAGGCGAAGAGGCCCCACTTGCGTCCGGGAAATCGCATCCGAGAAAAGGCGTAGGCGGCCGAGACCCCGATCACCGTCACCGCGACGCTGACGCCGACGGAGACCAGCAGACTGTTCCTCAGCATCGTCGAGAACATGACGTTGTTCGCCTGCGGTTCCGTCAGGACGCGCCTGAAGGCGTCGAGCGTCGCCCCGTTCGGGATCAGGTCCAACGAGGTCGGACGGGAGATGTTGCGGGGGTCGAGCGCCATCGAGACGACCCAGAGAATCGGGAAGAGCACGATAAACGCGATCACCACCAGCGCCACGTGGCACAAGACGTCCTCGATCAGGGGGCCGCGTGGCCGCTTCGTCTCCACCCGGGCACGGCTGCCGGCGGCGCTCACCGGCACCGTGATCGATTGGCGGACCGCTTCGCCCTTAAGCATCGGACCACCCCTCCAGTCCCCGTACGACCCGGTTCTGCGCCAGCGTGATCACCAGCAGGATGAAGAAGACGAGGACGCTGAACGCGGCGGCGACGCCGTAGAGTCCACCCGGGTTGACGAGTTTGAACGCCTGCGTCACCAGGATCTCGGTTTTGCCGAGGGGACCGCCGTTGGAGATGAAGTAGATCACGTTGAACTGGTTGAAGGTCAGGATCGTCCCGTACATGATTGCCGGCACCATCGCCGGTCGCAGCAGGGGAATGGTGATGTCGCGGAGTTGCTGCGTTCTGGTCGCGCCATCGACCCGCGCCGCCTCGTAGAGATCGGCCGGTATCGATTGCAGCGCCGCGGTGGCGACGACCATCATGAACGGCCAGCCGAGCCAGACGTTCGCCATCAGCACCGCGAAATAGGAGAGCGGCAAAAAGGGGAGGAAGGAGATCGGCGGGTCGGTTTGGCCGAGCCAATCGATGTTGTGTGGCAGCCCAAGCTCGGCCAGCAGGAGGTTGATCGCCCCGAACTGGGTGTCGAACATGTTGCGCCAGATCGTCGAGACGACCAGCGGTGGCATCGCCCAGGGAATCACGTAGATCGCCCGGAACAGACGGCGCCCGACGACGCGCCGGCGGTTGAGCAAGAGGGCAATCGCCACCCCGATCACGACGTGGCAGACCACGTTGGTGATCGTCCAGGTAATGTTGAACCCGAGGATCCGCCAGAAGTTGAAGTCCGTCAGCGGCAGGTCGCCGCGGAGAATCCGCTCGTAGTTGCGGAACCAGATCCAGTCGGGCGGCTTCCCCCGCA
Organism: Thermomicrobiales bacterium; assembly: GCA_036558305.1. Taxonomy (GTDB): domain Bacteria; phylum Chloroflexota; class Chloroflexia; order Thermomicrobiales; family UBA6265; genus DATBFX01. Next base: position 2,186 of record DATBFX010000080.1, read on the forward strand.
GGTTCTTCAGACCGTAGTTGGTGAAGCTGAGGTAGAGCTCGTAGAGAATCGGGTAGACGGTGATGACCGCCAGGATCACCGCCGCCGGCGCGATGTACAGATAGGGCAGCCGGTAGCGGGCAAACCACGACTTGCCGGCACCGACCGCGGTCGCCTCGACCGGCCCCTCCCCCGTCAGCCGCTTCGCACCCGTCGCCATACCGACGCCCCGCCACGAGGCGTTAGGCGTTAGGCGTTAGGGGCACGGAGCGAATCCCTAACACCTAACGCCTAGCGCCTTCGTCACGCTCCCGACGATTCGATCGCCTTGTTGATCTTGTCCTGGGCTTCGGCGGCGGCCTGTTCAGGCGTCGAGCTGCCCGTCAGCACCTTGGTGATCATGTCGCCGGCCGGGGTCCAGACCTGACCCATCTCCGGGATCGTCGGCGTCGGCGTCGCGTTTTGGCCCTGCTGGACGAATGCCGCCGCGATCGGGTCGGCGGACACGTCGACGCCGGTGTGGGCCGGCAGGTGACCGGCCTTTTCGGCGAGGAATTTCTCGGAGTCGGGACCGGTGAACCACTTGGCGAATTCGACGGCCAGCTTCGCCTGGTCGTCGTCGGCGTTGGCGCTGACCATGATGTGCTTGAGACCGAGGAACGGTTTGGGCGTCGCGTCGTTCGCCTCGCTGATCGTCGGCAACGGGGCGACCCCGAGGTTGTCGGCGCCGATCGCCTTGGCGGCGTCAGCGGTGAACCAGGGACCGTTGACGACCATCGCCGCCTTGCCGGTTTTGAACAGCGACGTCATCGCGTTGTCGTCGTCCTTGGCCCAATAACCCGGTTTGCCGGCCAGATTCTTGATCCAGTTCAGGAACGCGACCGTCTCCGGCGAGTTCAGCGCGCTCTTGTTCTGATCGTCGAACAACTTGGCGCCGAACCCGAAGAGGAAGCCGGCGCTGTGGTAGAACCCGGCGCGGAGCGCCAGACCGTACGTGTCCGGTTTGCCCTGCGCGATCTGTGCCGCCACCTGATCCATCTCGGCGGTCGTCTTCGGCGGTTCGGGGACCATCGTCTTGTTGTAGAACAGGGCAACGGTCTCGAAACTCTCGGGCAGACCGTAGAGCTTGCCGTCGTAGCGGAGACCGTCGACGGTGGCCGGGATGTAGCCGCCGAGCGCCGTCGCATCGACCAGATCGTCGAGCGGGCGGATCAGTTCGGCGGTCGCCAACTCGCCGACCCAGTCGGCCGGACCGATCAGGAGGTCGGGGCCGCCGCCGGTGGCCGCTTCGGTCTGGTACTTGTTCTTGAGTTGGTCGAACGGGACGGCGAGGGTCGTGATCTTGACGTTGGGGTGGGCGGCCTGCCAGGCCGGCAACACGTCGTTGTTGAGCGTGTCGGCCTCGGCCCCGGTCCAACCGTGCCAGAGGGTCAGCTCGCCCTTCAGATCGTCTTGTGCCCGCGCCGTCGACAGCCCGCTCGCCGCCATCGCGACGAGGAAGAACGACAGCACAGACGCGAGAAGACGGGGCCACCGCTTCCGATCCATCTCATCCCCTCCGCGGCCATTTCGTCGACCGCCGACGTGTCCGAGACCGACATCGTACCCAAGAGCTCTGTATCGACTTTCCGGGTCCGGCGAACGTGGCTCACGTGCCACCAAGGTGTCGGCAATCCTACTGCCTTCAAGGCATTCTCGCTACGAGCTGACCCGGAGATTGGCTACATAGGGATATGTCGTTCGGACGCCGCCCCGCCCGCTTCTCACCGCTTCTCAGGCGTTCTCAGTCGATCTTCCTCACCGGCGTGAACCGCCACAGTACCGGCACGTACGCCATCACCAGGCAACCGTTGATCGCCAGCGCCGTCGCAACGCCGTAGCGATTGGCAAGCAACCCGGCTTCCAGCGCGCCGATCGGCGTCAATCCCCAGAACATCGAGTAGACCGCGAGCACCCGACCGCGATAGTTCTCGTCGACGTTGGTCTGGAGCAGCGTGTCGTTCATCGTGCCGTAGAAGGCGACGACGAAGCCGAGGCAGAAGATGATCGCCAACGACAGGTAGACGTTGCGCGAGAGCGCGAAACAGACGACCGCCAACCCGAACCCGCCGACACCCGCGATCACCAGACGGCCGCGGTGCCGCATGCGCGCCAGAAATGCCACCAACGTCGTCCCGAGGAGCGATCCCACGCCATTCGCCGCTAGCAGCACCCCGAGTCCGCGCCCGCCCAACCCGAGCACGTCCTTGGCAACCGCCGGCGCCAGCGTAAAGTAGGAAATCCCGAACATGAGCGGGACGATGTCGATCGAGAGGAGTCCGCGGATGGTCGGCGTGCGCCAGATGTAGCGGTAGCCGTCGAGCAGGTTCTGGAGCGGTCGCTCCGCCGCCCGCGCCACCGGTTGGGCGATGTCGATCGTCAGCGTCGCCAGGACCACCACGAACGGGAGATAGGTCAGGGCGTTGAGGTAGAAGCAGGCGGCGACCCCGACCGTGCCGATCAGGACACCGCCGACGACCGGTCCGACGATCCGCGAACCGTTGAACGCGGCCGCGTTGAGCGCCACCGCGCTCTGCAACTCCCGCCGCGGCACCAGCGACGGCACCAACGAGAGGCGGGCCGGCCAATCGAAGGCGGAGGCGGCCCCGGCGACGGCGGCGATGACCATGATCTGCCAGACGCGAATCCGATCGGTCGCCACGAGCGTTGCAAGGAGTAGCATCGCCGCGCAGACGACGACCTGCACCCCGATCAAGACCCGGCGGCGATCGACCCGATCCAGCACGGCGCCGGCAACGGGGGAGAACACCAGCACCGGCGCCGCCTGGCAGAAACTGACCAGACCGAGCAGAAAGCGGTCCTCGGTCAGGTCGTAGACCAACCACCCCTGGGCAGTGATCCGCACCCAGACCCCGGTCAGGGAGAGGCAGATGGTCGACCAGAAGAGGAGAAACGGCCGCGACCGGAATGCAGCGAACGCCCCAACCGCCTGTCCCGTCTCCGCCTTCTCGACGGGCGGGAGGGAACGAATCGATCCCGCCTGCTCGCCGCCTTGCCGCTCCGCCTCCTTCACCGGCGCGCTCAACGCGACACCCCCCACCGGCGGCCCCCGCCAGCCGCGACCATGCCTTCTCCTTGCGCGTCTCATGCCCGCACATGAGACAATTCGGCCCAGGGTCCACGCCGCGGATCGCTTGTCCGTGCGGATGGCGGATGGTACGCTACCGTACGTACAAGGGCAATCGGCGATGGCAGCAGGGATTTCGCCGGGACCGGCCCGTCTCGGAAATTCCTGCCTCGAGTTCTGACGTCGTGGGGGACCGCGTGCACGCAAAGACCACTCGCGCGCTCTGGTCGGCCACCCGCTCCCGCCCCGGTGTCAGGCTGTCCCGCCGTCTCGCGGCCCGACCGCCCAACCGCGTCGACCAGGCACAAACCGCCCAAACCGGCGGCGAAGCGACCGCCGCGACGCCCCGTACCCGCGTGCCACGCACGGGCGCGCAGACCCGGCCGCTTCCGATCGGCCGGCGCGGATTCTACGTCATCCTCGCCTTCGTCCTGGCGCTCGGGTTCTTCTCGATCGGCCGGTTATCCGTCCGCGGTGAGGTCTATCCGGGTGTCGGTATCTCCGGCGTACCGCTCGGTGGGTTGACCGCGATCGAGGCCCGCCAGCGGCTTGGCGACCGCATCACCGCGCTCGAACAGACCAGGGTCACCCTCTCGTACGACGGCCACACCTCGACGCGGTCACTCGCCGAATTGGGCCTCACGTTCGACCTCGATGCCTCGGTCCGCGGCGCGATCGGCTACGGGCGGCGCGACCACGTCGTCTCGTCCCTGCTCCGCCCCCTCGGCGTCGCGGCCGGTCCGGTCGAGGTGCCACCCGCGATCCGCTTCGATCGACCCACCTTCGAGCAGACGCTGCTCGACTTCGCGCGGGAGATCGACCTCGCGCCCGTGGACGCCGCGATCACCTTCGACGCCGCTGCGCCGAGGTTGACGGAGGGGCGCGACGGCCGGGTGTTCGACGCATCGAGTGCCCAACGGGAACTCCTCGGGCAGATCGAAACGGCGACGGCACCGACGCTGACATTGACCGCCCTCCCGCAATCACCGGCGGTCCGTGCCGCCGATCTGGCCCCGCTCGTACCGAACCTCGCGCAGGCGCTGACCGAACCCCTCATCTTCGCCGACGGCGATCGCCGGTGGTCGCTGGCGGTCGCCGATCTGGCCGGCCTGATCCGGATCACCCCGCCGCACGACGGCCAACCCGCGACGGCGACCCTCGATCCCGCGGCCGTTCGTGCCCTCGGCGAACGCCTCGCCGGCGACATCGATCGCGGGTCGGTCGAGGCGAGCATCGACCAGAGCGGCGACGTACCGCGCTTGATTGCCGCCTCGCCCGGCAAGACGGTCCGCATCGACGACTTCGTGGCCGCGGTACAGTCGGCCTTCGCCACCGGGCAGCACGAGGTCGCGATCCCAATCGACCAGACGACGCCAACCTCGACGACCGAGACGTTCCTGACCGGTCTCGGGATCACCGACCGGCTGGCCACCGGGACGTCGGACTTCGCCGGTTCCGAACCGGGGCGGGCGACCAACGTCGTCGTCGCGGCGAAGCTGGTCGACGGCGTGATGATTCCGCCCCACGGCACGTTCTCGTTCAACCACGCGATCGGCGAGATCAACGCGACGCCCGGTTTCGTGCCGGCCGGCGCCAGCGAGAACGGCATCGCCGGCACCGCCGTCGGCGGCGGCGTCTGCCAGGTGACGACGACGGTCTTCCGCGCCGCCCTGAAAGCCGGACTGCCGATCACCGAATGGTGGCCGCACGCCTACCGCAACATCTACTACGAACAGGGCGGTTGGGCGCCGGGCTTCGACGCCTCCGTCCAACAACCGGACGACGATCCCTTCAACGGCAGCGACTTCGTCTTCGCCAACCCGACCGATCACTGGTTGCTGGTGCGCGCCGACATCACCGACGAGACGAAATTGAGCGTCGAGCTCTACGGCGCCCCGACCGGCTACCGGGTCGAGATCGGCGACCCGATCGATACGGACGAGGTCTCCGCGGCCGGATCGCCCAGCCAGGAGTCCGTCGATCCGACCCTCCCGGCGGGGACGGTCGACCTCGTCCAACCGGCGCGGGATGGGATGACGACGACCGTCGTCCGCCACGTCTACGACGCCAGCGGCAGCGAGATCTCGACCGACAGCTTCGTCTCCAACTACGAACCGCAGGGCCCCAGTTACCGGGTCAGCCCCGACATGGCGGACACCACCGCCGCCGGCCAATGATCGGCACCGGTCGTTCCGGGACACCGACCCGGACCAGTCCGCGCCAGGCGATCCTGGTCGACGCCGGTGACTTCCACGTCCCGTGCAGTCCCCGCGCCGATCGCGCGCCCGTTGCCTTGTCGGTCGAAGTACGCCGGGCCGTCCTGCTCGATCTCCTCGGCTCCCTCGTCGGCGTGAACGGCGCCACCATCTCCGTCGTCGCCTCCGGTGTGGCCCAGGCACGCACGATCGCCGCCACGATCCCGCCGGGCATCGACCTCATCACACCTCCGGTCGACGCGGCCGAACGCGGCGGTCGCTTCGTCTGGGCCATCGAACACCTCCTCCGGCGCGCTTTCACCGCCGTCGTGGCAGTCCCGTCCGATCTCCCTGCCCTGCCGACGCGAACGGTCGCCACCGCCTTGAGCAGTCTCGCCACCGCCGACGTCGTCGTCGGTCCGACGACCGGTTCCGGACTCTATCTGCTCGGCATCCGCGACGACGTCGGTCTCGGCGTCGCCGTCGCCGCCGGCGCGGCGACCGGCTTCGACGGGTTGACGCTGACCGCGCTCACCGCCGCGGCCGGCAGTCGGGACGCGATCGTCCGCGGTCTCGAACGCCGTTCTCGCTTGCCCGACGATGCGACACCCGATCAGGTGCGTGAGGCGATCGCGACCACGCCGACCGCCGCCCCGCGGACCGCCGCGCTCCTCCGCGGTCTCACCGATGCCGCCGAGATCGGCCCCGCGTTTCCGGCCACCTTCGGCGGCCACGACTTCGCTCGCGGCTAACGGCCGGCTCTCGGTTCACCGGCGCGTTGGGGACGGATGGTCAACCACGCGGCTCGCCACCTCGACGTCGATGCCACCTTTTCCCTGGCGGTTACCTGTGGACCGGTCGCCTGGGCGCGCGGTCGCTGGCCCAACGTCGATTGGCTCGACGGTACCCTGGTCTGGGTCGGGTGGGAAGCCGATCGCCTCGTCCATCGCCTCGTTCGCCATTCCCGCGATGACTTGCCGTCGCTTGAGATCACGGGCTCCGCGGCACCGGAGTTCGACGCCGCCTGGGCTCGGGCGACGCTCGGTCTCGGTCGCGTCCCACCAATCGGGATCGATGCCACCGTCGAGGCAGTGCGTGCCCGGTTTCCGGGTCTCCGTCCCTGGGCCAACGGATCGCTGTTCGAGGGATTGGTCGGTTCGATCGTCGGCCAGAGTATCTCGGTCGCGGCGGCGGCGGTCACCGAAAATCGCCTGGCGGCCCTTTTTCACGAGGGAATCGATCTCGCCGGCCGCCGATTCCGCCCGCAACCGCGGGCAGACCAGCTGGCGACGGTCGAACCGGCCCTCGTCCGCCAATCGGGGGTGACCTGGCGCCGGGCCGAGGCGCTGGTGCACGGGGCTCAGGCGTTCCTGGGCGGGCACCTGCCGACGGACGACGAGGCCCGCGCCGACCCCGACGCGGCCCGCGCGGCGCTGCGGGCCTTGCCCCTCGTCGGACCCTGGACCGCCGAATCGGCGCTGCTCTGGGGACTGGGTGAGGGGGACGCCTATCCCCCCGGCGATGCCGCCTTGCTGCGCGCCGCCCGCCTCGCCTACGACCGGCCGGACCTCGACCACGCCGGGTTGAACGCGCTGGCGGCGGGTTGGTCGCCCCATCGCGCCTGGGCAGCCCGCTGGCTCTGGGTCGCCCTGCTCGGGCCGGCCCCGGAAGCCGAGACATCTCCGTCGCGGTCGCTCAGTTGACGACAGTGGACAGTTGACTACCATTCCGCCAACGGTGCCGATGACGACAACGTGACGGGGAGGTGGGCACGTGGACGACCGATCGTTCGATCGCTTGGCCAGGACGATTGCGTCCGGTTCGTCTCGCCGCGACGTTGCCAGGGCGATGCTCGGCAGCGCCATCGGCGGCGTCCTCGCGGTCGCCGGCACCCTCGGTGTCCGCGACGCGGTAGCGGCCTGCAAGGGCTACCTCCAGTCGTGCCTCGCCCACGCGGATTGTTGCACCGGGTACTGCTCATCGATCAAGCGCTGCCTCTGTCCGCCGGGAAGTTCCCTCTGCAACGGCGCCTGCGTCGCCAAGAGCAGCTTCAAAACCGATCCCCACAACTGCGGTGGCTGCAACCACCACTGCCCGGCCGGCAGCTCCTGCGTCAACGGCGCCTGCGACCCTCCGGCCCCCGCGTGCACACCGCCCGGCGGCTACGGACCCGGATTGACGACGGCGGGTATCCCGTGCGAGGCGATCAAGTTCACCTGGTCGACCCGGCCGGGCACCGACTTCTACGTGATTTCGATCGACGGCGTTGCCGAACCGCCGACGACGGCGACGACCCTGACCAAGACCGGTTTGCCGCACAAGACTTCCGGCAGCTACACCTATTGCTTCCAGCAAGGGAAAAACGGCTGCCCCGCGCTCAGCGATCCGGTCTGCGGTTCCTTCAACACCAAGGGCTGCCCGACGCCGTAGGGTAACCTCCCCCACGCAACGACGCGCCTCCGCCGTCTCGGTCCGCGCCGTGTACCGGGGCGGACGGGCATGCTTCTTGCAGGCTGAACGCCGCCGGAGCGCCGGAGGAGTTTCGTCGTTGCACTCAACAGGAGGAGAGAGCATGCGCCGTTTGCTGGTGCCGTTGATCGCCGCGTTCGTGCTCGTCTTCGGTCTCGGAACCTTCGCGCTCGCCCAGGACGCCACCCCCCCCGGCGGGGAAGAGGAAAACGCCTGTGCCGCCGCGACCCCGAGCGCCTCGCCCTCGGCCGCGGAGACGGAAGAAGCGATGGTGTCGCCCACAGCCGAGGCATCGATGGCCTCGCCTAGTGCCGAGGAAGGCTGCGAAGTCAGGATCGAAAACTTCGCGTTCAGTCCGGCGACGATTCAAGTGTCCGTTGGCGACACGGTGACCTGGGAGAACTACGACGACGCGCCCCACACCGTCACGGGCGACAACAACGAGTTCGATTCCGGCCAACTCGCCAAGGACCAAAAGTTCACCTTTACCTTCACCACCGCAGGCACGATCACCTACCACTGCAACAACCATCCGAACATGCACGGCACGATCGTCGTGTCCTAACGGGAATCGGGCCATCGGGCCGTTGAGCCCTCCTCCGGCATCGCCCCGCAACGAGTGACAAGTGGCAGGTGGCAAGTGGCAAGTGGCACGTAGCGGCTACGTCTTGCCACTTGCCACTCGCCACCTGCCACTCGCCACGTGTCACTTACGCCGGCACGGCCGGCAGTTCCGCCAGAGCCGCCTCGATCGCCGCCGCCGGGTGCTCGTAGTCCTGGAGGGAACCGGAGAGGAAGCTGTCGTAGGCGGAGAGGTCGAAGTGGCCGTGCCCGCAGAGACCGAAGAGGATGGTTTTCGGCTGACCGGCCGCTTTGGCGGCCAGTGCCTCGTCGATCGTCACCTTGATGGCGTGCGTCGGTTCCGGCGCCGGTAGGATCCCCTCGTTGCGGGCGAAGAGGACCGCCGATTCGAACGCCGCGCGCTGCTTGACGGCGGTCGCCTCGATCGCGCCGAGTTCCAGGAGGTGGCTGACGAGCGGTGCCGCGCCGTGGTAGCGGAGTCCGCCGGCGTGGATCCCCGCCGGGATGAAGGTGTGCCCGAGCGTGTGCATCTTGACGAGCGGCGTCATCCCGGCCGTGTCGCCGAAGTCGTAGGCGTAGACTCCCTTCGTCAGCGAGGGGCAGGCGGCCGGTTCGGCGGCGACGATCCGCAGGTCTTTGCCGGCAAATTTCTCGCGGAGGAACGGCAGCACGAGCCCGCCGAAGTTCGATCCGCCGCCGACGCAACCGACGACGACGTCCGGCCAGGCGTCGGCCAGCTTCAATTGCTCCATCGCTTCCTGGCCGATCACCGTCTGGTGCAACAGGACGTGGTTGAGGACGGACCCGAGCGAATACTTGGTGTCCTCGCGCATCGCCGCGTCCTCGACCGCCTCCGAGATGGCGATACCGAGGGAGCCGGTGGAATCGGGGTCTTTGGCGAGGATCGCGCGGCCGGCGTTCGTATCCGGGCTCGGCGAGGGGACGCAGGTGGCGCCCCAGGTCTCCATCAGTGCCCGCCGGTAGGGTTTCTGGGCGAAGCTGATCTTGACCATGTAGACCTTGAGTTCGAGCCCGAAGAACGCGCACGCCATCGCCAGCGAGCTTCCCCACTGGCCGGCTCCCGTCTCGGTCGTCAACCGCTTGACGCCTTCCTGTTTGTTGTAGAAGGCCTGGGGGACGGCAGTGTTCGGTTTGTGGCTGCCGGCGGGGCTAATCCCCTCGTACTTGTAGAAGATACGGACATCGTTCGGCAGATCCAGGGCCCGTTCGAGACGGTGGGCGCGGTAGAGCGGCGTCGGCCGCCAAAGGCGGTAGACATCGAGGACCTCGCCGGGAATCGGAATGTACCGCTCGGTGCTGACCTCCTGCTTGATCACCTCCAACGGAAACAGCGGTAGCAAATCCTGCGGGCCGATCGGCTGACCGGTGCCGGGGTGAAGCACCGGCGGCAGGGGTGACGGCAGGTCCGCCAGGACGTTGTACCAGGCGGTCGGGATCTGGTCCTCGGCGAGGAGGAATTTGGTGGGCTTGCTCATCGTTGCTCCCGGCGCCGACCGGCGCGAGGTATCGGTCGCGACCGCGACCGGGTCGGCGGCCGGGGCGCGACGGGCATAGGCTCGAACGCGCCGCATTGTAGTGGGCACGGCTGAGGTCGTCCAAAGGGGACGCACCGCACAGCCCGCCGTCCCGAGGGCGCGTGAGTCGATCGAATCGGGCTTAGTGGCGAACGCGGTGGTCGGCCCATCGTACCGGGGCCGTTGGCTGCCGGTGCGCCGGTGGCCCAGCCTGGGCGGCACCCAGAGGGTTCCCGCTGCCTGCCCAGGCCCGCCCACCCATGCCGGGAGGCGACCGCTTGCCGGCGGTCTATCAGAACTTATGATCTTGTCGATTAGCCGGCATCGGCTCTAAGGGCGGTGTTCGAGTGTCCCGGGTGGATCGCCCACGCTCGTCCGGCGTGGTGGGCACCGTTCACGCCGTCGGTACGAGCGGTCGGATGTTCTGGTTGAGCCGGAAGAGGTTGCCGGGGTCGTAGTTGGTCTTGAGCGCGGCGAGGCGCGCGTAGTTTTCGCGGTAGCTGGTGGCGACGCGGTCGTCGCCCTCGTCCATCAGGAAGTTGACGTAGGTTCCGCCGGCGGAGTGCGGGTGCAGGGCTTCCCAGTAGGAGCGGACCCAGGCGGTCTGTTCGGTCATGCCGGTGCCGTCGGGCGAAATCCCGAAGATGACGTGGACGAAGTTGGCATCGCGGTAGCTGAACGCGGTATCGGTCTTGCCGACCCGCCGCGGGGCGCCGGTGAGCGGATAGATGTGCATTCCCGACTGGATGTTTTGCAGGCACGGGCCAAAGTCGAGGTGAACGGCGATCGCCTCGTCCGAGAGTTCGGTCATGAAGTCGGACCGCCAATAGTGGTGCATCCCCGGCGGGACGAGGGCGTCGAACATCGCATTGAGCGCGGGGTAGGGCAGGGGGCCCGCCAGATCGAGCACCGGCGGCACGACCTCGCGAATGGGTCTCAGGTCGCGCTCGGCGGCTTCGAGCGGGCCGAGGTGGCAGACGACCAGACCGCAGACGGTCACGCCCTGGAGGTCCTCGGGGATGAACGGTGCGGGCGGGGAGATCAGGTAGGCGAAAAAGGCACTCAGGTCTTCGGGCGCGTCGAGCATGTAGTCGCGGTAGAAGCGAAGGACCTCGGCCGCCCGGTCCAGCGGGTAGAGGACCGGTCCGGCATAGACGGTGCTCACCGGATGGATTTGGAACTCGAGCGAAGTGACGACGCCGAAGTTGCCGCCGCCGCCGCGGAGCGCCCAGAAGAGGTCGGGGTGGTCGTCGGCGCTGGCGGTCAGGAAGCGGCCGTCGGCGGTCACGACGTCGGCCGAGAGCAGGTTGTCGGAACTGAGTCCGTAGGTGCGGGAGAGGTAGCCGAAGCCACCGCCGAGGGTGAGGCCGCCGACGCCGGTGGTCGAGAAGATGCCGCCGGGGGTCGCCAGACCGAACGCGTGGGTGGCGTGGTCGAAGTCGCCCCAGGTGGCACCGCCCCCGACGCGGGCCGTGGCTCGGCGCGGATCGACGCGGGTTCCCCCCAGCCGCGAGAGATCGATGACCAGCCCGTCGTCGCACGTCCCCTTGCCGGCGGCGCTGTGTCCGCCACCGCGGACGGCGACGAGGAGGTCGTTGGTGCGCGCGAAGTCGACGGCGTGGATGACGTCGGCGACGTCGGCGGGGCGGGCGACGGCTGCCGGTCGCCGGTCGATCGCCCCGTTGTAGACCCGACGCGCCACGTCGTAGTCCGGGTGGTCGGGTCGGACGAGTTCGCCGCGCATGACGGATTGCAGCCGTTCAAAGTCCGGTCCTGTCATCGGGTACCTCCCGTTCGAGATGGGTAGCCGAGCGACCACGCGGTTGAGGAATGCGGGTCGATGCGGACACTCTGGACCAGTCCCGGAGGCAGCGCATCGGGCGAACAACGCAATTCGGACAACGTAGATCGCCGCGGTCGGCGACGTAGGAGGCGGAGTGATCGGCTCAGATCAGGTCGAGGGCGCCGGCGACTTGTGCAGCGGCGAGGCGAGAGGAGACGTCGAGTTTGCCGCAGATCGAGGTCAGGTGCGTGTTGACGGTCCGCGGCGAGAGCGAGAACCGGTCGGCGATCGCGGCGTCGGTGAGCCCATCGGCGAGCAAGCGCAGCACGTCGAGCTCGCGCGCGGTCAGGCCGAACCGTCCGTCCGGTCGCGGGGTCAGGGTCGCGAGCAGATCGCGACAGGCGAGTTCGAGACCGCGCATCCCGATGTCGATCGCCTCGTCGAGGGCGCGTTGCGCCAGCCCGCGGGCGGCCCGCCGGTCGCCCGGTCGGTTTCGTCCGGCACGCAGGCGGGCCTGCGCCAGGAGGGTTCGCGCGAAAAACGGGCGCAGACCGAGCCGCTCGCTGATGGCCAATGAGCGGTCGAGATGACCTTCGGCGTCGTCCGGCCGGCCGATTGCGGCGGCGAGTTGTCCGAGGTAGAGGGCGACCGGACCGTGGCAAAGGACGAGCCGTCCATCGACCGCGGTGCGGTCTGCCGCCGGCAGCATGCTTTCGTAGAGGCGCGACGCCGACGCCGCGTCGTGGAACGCGATCGCCGCCTCGGCCAGGCGGGTGACGACGCTGGACCAGGTATCGATCGTCGCGCGCCGGAAGGTATTGGTGACCAGGAGTGCCTGGTAGTCGAGGTGTGCCGCATCGCGCTCGCCCCGGTCCAGGGCAAGGGCCATGCGGTGGGCCTGCGCGGCCTGGCGCCAGACATGGAAATCGTCCGGAACGACGAACTCGTCGCCGAACTCCTTGAGCCGACCGAGATCGCGCAAGAGCACGTACTCCTGGGCGCGGTGTTGGGGAGGGGCCCCGCTTTGCCAGAATTCTCGGGCGCGAAGAATCGGTCCCGCGGCGCTCGCGTAGCGACCCAGCGCGAGGTCGAGCATACCCCGACAGGCGGCGGCCCGCTGCGCGACGTAGGGCAGGTGCGCGCGGTCGCGCAGCCGTTCGAGCGATGCCAGGGAGCGATCGGCGCCGGCGACGTTGCCGGCTTCGAGTAGCGAGAGCAGGTGATGGATGTACCCCCAGGCGGCAAAGAGGGGATCGCCGCACCGTTCGGCCCACTCGATCAGGCGGTTCGCGTCGTCCAATCGCTGCGGCAGTTCCTCGACGCCCGCACGCGCGTTGAAGCGCGCCCAGTGGGCGATGGCGAGTTGGGCGGGATCGGCCAGTCGCCCGGCGAAGGCAATCGCCCCGTCGGCAAGCAGACGAGCCCGTTGACTCGTACCGGTCGTGCGATTGGTCAGGTCGACCGCCAACCGGGCGAGGACCCGCACGCACAGCGGCGGATCGGGCGCGCTCGGCGCGCCCGACGACTCCTCGCCGCCTCCGGCGTCCGCGCCAGCAGCACGGCGCGAGGTATCGGTTGCGACCGGGACGGGTCGACAGCCGGGGCGCGACCGGCATAGGCGCGAACGCGCCGCCTTGTCGTGGGCGCGCTAGAGGTCGTCCAAAGGGGACGCGCCGGACATCGGCCCACAGTCTTACGGGCACACGAAGGGTGTCGCGCAGACTGGCCGACGAGTTCTGGGGTCACGCGACAAAGCGGTAACCAGGGCGCGGTGCGCATCGGCGGCGGCGCCGAACCGGTCGTGGAGCTCGGCGCGAACGCAGTGGCGTTCGTTGTCGCCGGTCAGGACGCGACCAGGAGGGCTTGCGGGGCGGCTTCTTTGATGCGGGTGCGGAGCCACTTGATCTGGATCGCGGTTTCGCCGTCGCAGGTCTTGACGGTTTCGAAAAGGTCCTTGTCGCGGGCGCCCTGGGCCGCCTGCTTGATCACCGTCCAGGCGATGTCGACTTCGGTCGCCATCAGGCAGAGATCGTGCAGATCGCGCAGCAGACCGAGTCCGCCCGTGCGCGTGCCGCCGAAGAGGTCGTTGTGGAGGCGCTCGGGCTCGTCCGGCGCGTCCTCGCCGTAGCGGGCGACGAAGGGAGCCAGTTGTTCGGCGTGGCGGTCGCACTGCTCGGCGAGTTTGCGGCAGAGGGAGGAGACGTCGGGCTCGTCGCCGTGGGCAGCGGCGACCTGACGGAAGGAGTCCGCGAGGATCGTCTCGGAGCGGTGGACGAGACCGAGGTAGTTGGCGAGGTGCATCGGCTCATCCCTCCTCAGGCAGCGACACGGCCTCGGCCGCGGGACCGCCGCGAGTCAGCGGCACCGAGATTGGGCCGGCGGGCGCGTCGATCGGGGCAGTGGCAGTGATCGTCGGGGCGGGAGCGGGACCCGCTCCGCTGGCGATCCTGGTGACGCGGACAGACCCGATCTTGAATTCCGGCTGTTTGGAGACCGGGTCCCAACCGGTGAGGGTCAACTCGTTGGCGGCGCGGGGCGAGCCGTCCGGACCGCTGCCGGTCGGTTCGTCGAAGTAGCCGTAATGGAACGGGGCGAAGACGAGACCGCGGCGGATGGCGGTGATGCGGGCGGGAGCCTCGATCCAGCCGCGCGGCGACTCGGCGCGGACGAAGTCTCCCTCGCTGAAGCCGAGCGAGGCGGCGTCGGTTGGGGAGAGCTCGATCCAGGGCTCCGGGGCGGCGCAGTCGAGCTGGCGGGCGCGGGCGGTCTTGGTCCGGGTGTGGAAGTGGTAGAGGGTGCGTCCCGTGGAATAGGCGAGCGGATAATCGGCGGTCGGTTCCTCGCGCGGGGGCTGGTAGTCGGCGGCACGGAGGATGGCGCGGCCGTGCGGGTCGAGGGCGCGGCGGTCGGACTCCTCGTAGGCGGCACCGGTGAGGAAGTCGTGCCCGTAGTCTTCGCAGGCATCCGCGTCGGTGTTGAAGCGGCCGTCGGTGTAGAGGCGCTCGCTGCCGTTCGGGGCGTCCGCGGTGCAGGGCCACTGGATGCCGCTACCGCCGCGCAGGCGGTCGTAGGTGAGACCGGAGTAGTCGCAGGGGCGGCCCTTGCTGCACGCCTTCCAGCCCTCGAACGCCGACTCGGGGTCGTGCCACATGATGAGGGGGGCGCCGTCCTTGTCTTTGAACCCGATGCGATCGGCGTAGTCGAGGAAGATGTCGGGATCGGCGCGGGCCTCGCCGGGGGGCTTCACCGCTTTGTCGGAGAGGTGCATGGTGCGATCGACGTTGGTGAAGGTCCCGGTTTTCTCGCCCCAGAGGGCGGCGGGGAGGACGACGTCGGCGAAGCGCGCGGTCTCGGTGAGGAAGGCGTCCTGGACGACGATGAAGAGGTCGTCCCTGGCGAGGATGTCGCGGATGCGCGGCAACTGCGGCAGGGAGACGGCGGGGTTGGTCGCGGCGATCCAGAGCAGACCGATCGAACCCTGCTCGGCGTAGCGCCAGATCTGCATGGCGTGGGTCGGCGGCGACCAGTGGGGGATGACGATTGGATCGACGTTCCAGAGCTCGGCGAGTTGCCGGATGTGCTCCTGGTTGCTCCAGTTGCGGAAACCGGGAAGGTCGCCGTCGGCCCCGGTCTCGCGGGTGTTCTGGGAGGTCGGTTGGCCGTTCATCTGGTAGAGACCGCAGCCGGGGCGGCCGAGCATGCCACGCAGCAGGTGGAGGTTGTTGATCTGGACGGCGGCGGCGGTCGCCTGGTTTGACTGGTAGACGCCCTGGAGCGCGGTCGAGAGGAGTCGTTCGGCCGTGCCGAGCATGCGGGCCGCCGCGCGGATTCGGTCGGCGGTGACGTCGCAGATCTCGGCGGCGCGCTCGGGCGGGTAGGCCGCGACGGTCTGCTTGAGGGCGTCGAAGCCGATGGTGTGGGCCTGGATGTAGTTGAGGTCGATCCAGCCGTTGGCGATGATCTCGTGGAGGAGGGCATTCAAGAGGGCGACGTTGGTCCCGGTGCGGATGGCCAGGTGGACGTCGGCCTCGCGGGCGGGGGGCGACGGGCGGGGATCGACGACGACCAACCCGGGCCGGTTCGGGCCGCGGAGTCGGTCGACCAAACGCATCCAAAGGACGGTCTGTTGCTCGGCGACGTTGTGGCCGACGAGGAAGATCGTGTCGGCGTGGTCGATGTCGGCGTAGGAGCCGGGTTGCCCGTCGGTGCCGAACGACTCCTTGAGGGCGGCGGCGGTGGCGGTGCAGAGGCGGGTGTTGCCGTCCATGTGCGGCGTGCCGAGACCGGCCTTGCCGATGACGGCGAGGGTGCAGTACTCCTCGATGAAGAGTTGGCCCGAGGTGTAGAAGCCGATCGAGAGCGGTCCCTTGTCGGCGAGTTGGCGCCGCGAACGGTCGACGACGGCACCCATTGCGGTCTCCCAGTCCGTCTCGACGAGGCGGCCGTCGCGGCGGACGAGCGGGCGGGTGAGGCGGTCGCTCGCGTTGTTGGCCTGCCAACCGAAAAGTCCCTTCGGCCCCAGCCGGCCGCGGTTGACGCGATCGATGGCGCGGCCGCGGACGCCGACGATGCGGCCGTCCTTGACGGCGACGTCGAGGGCGCAGCCGTTGGAGCAGAGGACGCAGGCGGACTGAACCCAGGCATCGACGTCCAGCGGCGAAACGTCGGCTGACAAGAACTGATCGACGCGCGCGGGCCATGCGGAGCCAGCGGCGTACGGGGTGCGGGCGCCCCAGGGGTCGGCGATGCGGTCGGTCATCGGGCTGCTCCTTGGCGCCGTGCGCGAACTACCGCACCGAGAGACCGCCTCTCGTCCGTAGGGTGGTTCGCATCGACCGTGCCACCGCCCGCCGGTGGCGGTTAACCCCGACCGGCACCGGCGACGGGGACGGTTTGCCCGGCGCGCAGGCGATCGGCCGAGGCTGGGTCGTGAGAGGGGAGGTAAACCAGCGGTTCGAGTGCGGCGAGTTCCCGGATGCGGCGCAGCGTGTCGCGTGCCGCTTCCTCGTCGGGTGCGACGCCGTCGACATGGCCGGCCAGCATGAGGTCCTCGGTGTAGGAGGCGTCGCCGGCGAGGAAGAACGTTGCGTCGTCCCGCCGCACGACGACCGAGACGTGGCCCGCCGTGTGGCCGGGTGTCGGCACGATCGCGACGTCGCCGGCGGCAGTGAGCGGCAGGCTGCGCGCGAACGGGCCGAACGGGACCGGCGAGAAGTCGATGAACGTCGGTCGCAGCCAGGCGGGCAACCGCTTGGGGAGGAAGCCGCGCAACTCCCCGCGCAGACCCGATGCCGCGGCGTAGTCACCGGGTTCGATCAGGATCTCGCTGTTGGGGAAGTGGTGGAGGCCGCCCGCGTGGTCGGTGTGGAGGTGGGTCAGGACCACCCACCGCGCGCGGCGGGGGTCGAGCCAGCGATTTTCGAGTTGGGGGCCGATCTCCTGGTCCGGCGTCACCCGCTCCTCCAGGCCACGGCGAAAGTATGGGTGCCAGGAAGGGAAATAGCCGGGTTCGGCGACGCGGGCCGTCTCCCCGGTGTCGACGACGATGAGACCTTCCGGGTGCTCGATGGCCCAGGCGTAGATCGGTAACCAATCGCTCCAGGCGACGCCGGTGTAGGTGCGCAGCAGGCGCATCCGCCCGTGACCCTTACCCCGGATCTGGTTGGTCCGGATGCGGACGGTGCCCGTTTGGATCGCGTGGATCGTGATGCCGTTCGAGGCGGGTGCCGTTGCGATCGCCCCGCCGGTGTCCAGGTTGGTTGCCATGGTGTCCTCCGCTCGATGACGTCCGGAGTGGCAAACGACAGCGCCGCTCCCGGATCGAGTCTGGGGGAGGTTAGGTGGGGGCGCAGTCTCGACGGTGACTCGGTCGCGTCCACCGCGATCAGGGGTCTGTCACTTCGGTGACGCGTGTCGCGACCAGGTTTGGGCGTGCAAACCCTCCGCGTCGAGGATCGCGATACCGGGAGACGCGGTCGCGACGAGTCCGAGTTCCCGGAGTTCGGCCACCATGCGGGCGACGGCCGGGCGGGCGGAACCGATCGCATCGGCCAGGTCCTGCTGGGTGACAGGCGCGACGAGACGGCCATCGCCCTGCCAGACGGCGAGGTCGAGGAGGTGGCGCGCCACGCGCTGGCGGAGCGAGCCAAAGGCGGTATCGGCGACGGCATCGAGGGTGTCGTAGAGTCGTTCCGCGATCTCGCGCGCGAGCAGCCAGCCGACGACCGGCTCGGTCTGGCCCAGGTGCGCCAGCGTCCGCCCGTTGAGCATCAGCAGCCGGGTGTCGGTGACCATCTGGGCGCTGACCGGGACCGGCCCGGCGACGATGGTCGGGACACCGAGGAGTTCGCCGGGCCGTGCGTAGCGGACGGTGACGGTGCGCCCGTCGGGCGCGGACATGACGACGCGGACCAGACCGGCGACGACGAGGATGCAGCGGGGGTCGTCCTCATCGCGGTAGATCGTCCCCCCGGCCGGGACGTCGATGGGGAGGGCACCGGTCAACACCCGGGCACGCAGCGACGGGGGCAACTCCGCGAGAAGACTGGACGCGACCGCCTGCTGCTCGCGGTCGGCCCTGGCAACGGACGGTGGGGTGTCGGCGGTCACGAGGCCGTGGCGGTCCCCTTTCTGCTGAGCGACCGACGGGTGCTTGCCGGTCGCGCTGCCGGCTACGTCGCGATCGCTTCGGCCGCGGGGCGCTCCCGCGTCGCCCACGTCACGGCGAAGGCACCGCCGAGGATGACGAGACCGATGGCGACGGCGATCGCGCGGACGCCGAGCCAATCGGCGGTGATACCGGCGAGCAGCGTCGGTACCAGCGCCCCGAGATTCCCGAACACGTTTTGCGTGGCGACGACCTGACCCCGGGCCGGCTCCGGCGTCCGCGCCAGCAGCACCGCGCGGGCAGACACCCCGACGACTGCCGACGCGAAGCCGGCGGGGACGGAGAGCAGCATCACGATCAGGACGAGCGGCGGTACTCGCAACCAGTCGGCGACCCGATCGATCGGAATGCCGGCGTTGTTCAAGCCCGCCTCGATGCGCTCGACGAACCCGAGCGCGCCGACGCAGAGGGCGAAGACGACCAGCGACACCGACACGGCCGGTTGCAAACCGATCGCCCGCCCGATCGCCGGCGCCAGCCGCAGACCGATCACCAGACCGAGCGCCGCCGGCGCGAAGACGAAGACCGTGTTCGCCGACGACGTCCCGAGCACACGGACGAGATAGAACGGCGCGATCACGACCAGCGCGCTCAGCCCGACGCCGACCAGGACATCGTCGGTCATCGCTTTCAGCACCACCCGGTCCCCCTTGATCGTCCGCCAACCGGCCAACACGAGGCGGCGCGCCTCGGCGAACCGCGACTCGCCGGCGACCGGTCCCGCCAGTTGCCTCCTCCCTCCCAGCGAAGGCAGCACCGCCGTCAGCAGACCAGCCGCCAGGAAGAGGGCGGCGGCAAACGCGAAGAGCGCGGACGGCGAGGCGAACCGCAGGAACAGCGGACCGGCGACGACCATTCCGGCGAGTTGGGCGAGGGCCAGGGCGAGGTTGGCGAGGGCCTGGGCATCGGCGTAGTCATCCTCGGGCACGAGGAGCGCGCCCGTCGTTCCTTCGGCCGGGTTGTAGAACTGGTGGACCGTCCAGAGACCGAGGGTGACGGCGAAGATGAGTCCGAGCGGCGGTTGCGGCGACACCAGCAGCAGCACGATCGCCGCGCGGATCACGTTCAACCAGACCAGCAGGAGCCGGCGCGGCAGGGCATCGACGACGAGCCCGGCGGGGAGTCCCAGGAGCAACGACGGGACGATCGAGCAGGCGACGAAAAGCGAACCGTAAAAGGGATCGTCGGTTCGATCGACGATGACGACGAGGAGCGCGTAGAGGACCATCCCCTGGGCGGCCTGGCCGATCAGGCGCGACAACCAGTAGGTCCGGAACGCCTCCTGGCGCATCAGCGGGTGATCGATCGGCAGCACCTTGCGGCCGACCCAGGCGAGCCCGACGGCCCCGCCGTGGGCGACCAGCATGAGCGGTCCGCGGTGAGGTGCGGTCGGCACGATTGCCCGCGGCGCGGTCTCCACCGTCGCGATGGCAGATGGAGCACCATCGAGAGCGGGCACGGACCCGATCGCGACCTCTCCCCGCGGCTGCCGCGCGGTCGCCTCGTCGTTCGGTTGGACCGATTGCCGATGATCCATGCGCGGGCCTCCCGTTCCCGCATTCTTGCACGCATGGTACCAACGCGAAATCGGCCGTCGCCGCCGGTACCGGGCATGGGGCATGCTATCCAGAGGAAGACGCACGGCCGGCGATCGCCGTCACGGCGTCCTACTTGTCATAAAATACAGCATTGGGCTGGGGGAGGCGAGATGGGGGAGGGCAGTGGGAAGCGTCCGTTCGACATCGACGCGGCGATGGCCCGCATCCGCGAGGCCGTCCGCCCCTTCCCGAAGGCGGCGATGTTCGAGCTGGCCGATCGGGGCTACGCGTCGCCGTTCGAGCAACTGATCGCCTGCCTGATCTCGGTCCGCACCTACGACGAGGTCAGTCTCCCCGCCGCCGAGCGTCTCTTCGAACTCGGTCGCACCCCGGAGGCGATCGCGAGCCTACCGTCCGCGGAGATCGACGCCCGCATCCACCCCGCCACCTTCCACGACCGCAAGGCCGTCCAGATCCGCGACATCGCCCGCCGCGTCCGCGACGAATTCGGCGGTGAACTTCCCTGCGACGCCGACGTCATGCAGTCCTTCGCCGGCATCGGCCCCAAGTGCGCCCACCTTGCCCTCGGCGTCGCCTGCGGCGCCCCGGTCATCTCGGTCGACATCCACGTTCACCGCGTCACGAACCGGTGGGGTTACGTGGCGACGAAGACGCCCGAGCAGACGATGGAGGCGCTGGAGCAGGTTTTGCCGGAGCGCTACCGGCTCGAGATCAACAAGCTTTTGGTGCCGTTCGGCAAGCATTTCTGCACCGGCGTCCGCCCCAGGTGCTCGACGTGCCCGGTGCTGGATATGTGCCGGCAGGTCGGCGTGACGTCGCACCGCTAACCCGGAGCATTGGGCGCGCCTATGGTCCGACCTGTCCAGGAACCCGGCCCGTGTGTCCAACTCGGCACTCGTCGATGCCGACACTCGCCTCGGACACTCTAGAGCCAGCCGACCTTCTCGAGCTCGCTCACGCCGCCGCTCCTGGCCAGGATCCCGATCAAGACGACATCCACGCCGATGGCGTTTTGTCCTTCATTCTCACGACGCCATTTGTGACATTCCATGAAACCATGTGCATGCGCTCTGCGTTCGGCTGCCGGCTTCTCGAGCAGCGCCAACGGCGAGGAACGGTCTTCGCCTCCGGAGCTGCGGCACCGACGATGTCCACGGCCGAACCCGACCGACCACGCGGCGCCGGCCGGTGACGCCGGTGGGTCGATCGGCGCCCCGATCCGAGGCACGTCGCAACTCAAGTGATGGATGCCGCCTATGCAGTCCGACGATGCGCGTGACCGGCCGGGACAAACCGGGAACGGTGCCGCCGCCAACGGTCCCACCGTCCCGCCGGTGACGGTGCCCAAGGGCGGCGGCGCCATCCGCGGCATCGGGGAGAAGTTCGGCGCCAACCCGGTCACCGGCACCGCCTCGATGACCGTGCCGATCGCGACCTCGCCCGGACGATCCGGCTTCACACCGCAACTTGCACTCAGCTACGACTCGGGCGCCGGCAACGGACCGTTCGGGTTCGGGTGGAGTCTGTCGCTGCCCGCCATCAGCCGTAAGACCGATAAAGGGCTGCCCACCTACGACGACGCCGCGGAATCCGACACCTTCATCCTCTCCGGCACCGAGGATCTGGTGCGCGCCTACACCCGAAACGCTGCGGGCGATTCCGTTCCCGACGAAACCGACAGCCCCGACGGCGCCCACCACATCGTCCGCTACCGACCCCGCGTCGAGGGACTCTTCGCCCGCATCGAGCGCTGGCGAGAGAAGGCGAGCGGCGCCGTCCACTGGCGCTCCATCTCCAAAGAGAACGTGACCACCATCTACGGAAAGGACGAGGCGAGCCAGATCCACGACTCGGACGCCTCGGCGGACCCGGCCGACCGGCGCATCTTTTCCTGGCTCATCTGCGAGACCTACGACGACAAAGGCAACGCCACCGTATACGACTACGTTGGGGAAAACGACGCGGGCGTCGACCGCTCGCAGGCGAACGAGCGCAACCGCGCACGCTCGGCCAACCGGTACCTCAAGCGCGTCCGCTACGGGAACGCGGTCTCGCGCCTGAGCCAACCCGATCTCACCGCCGCCCAGTGGCACTTCGAGGTCGTCTTCGACTACGACGAGGGTCACTACGAAACCGTCCCGCCCGATCCGGCGCAACCGCAAGCCGCGCAGCACCGGCTGGTGCGGGCGGCGGCGCCAGGGCCGTCGCCGTGGCGCGTGCGGCCGGACCCGTTCTCCTCGTACCGGTCCGGTTTTGAAGTCCGCACCTATCGCCGCTGCCATCGCGTCCTGACGTTCCACCGTTTCGCCGAATTGAGCGAGCACCCGTACCTGGTCCGATCCACCGAGTTCGACTTCGACGACCTCGACCAGACGCCGCCGCCGGCGATCGAGACCGAGCTGGCCCATCCCGGCAGCACCCGCATCGCCTCGTTCATCCGCGCCGTCACCCAGTCCGGATACGCCCGCGACGACGACACGCCGCCGCTTGACCGCGACGGCACGACCTACCTCACCTACCGCCAGAAGTCCTTGCCGGCGCTTGAGTTCACCTACAGCCAGCCAACGATCCAGGACGACGTCCGCGAACTGGACGCCGAAAGTCTGGAAAATCTCCCGATCGGACTCGACGGCACCGCCTACCAATGGGCCGATCTCGACGGCGAGGGCGCCCCCGGTATCCTGACCGAGCAAGCGGGTGCCTGGTTCTACAAACCGAACGAGGGCGACGGGCGGTTCGGTCCGCTGCAAACGGTGTCCGCCAAACCGTCGCACGCCGCGCTGGCGAACGGTCGGCAGCAACTCCTCGACCTCGCCGGCGATGGTCGTCTCGATCTGGTCGACTTCGCCGGGCCCACGCCGGGTTTCTCCGAGCGCACCGACGACGCCGGCTGGTCTCCGTTCACTCCTTTCGCCTCCCTTCCCACCATCGCCTGGGACGACCCCAACCTGCGTTTCGTGGACCTG
>DATBFX010000081.1:0-20162 GCA_036558305.1 Thermomicrobiales bacterium
GGGCCACTGCTCACCGAGACTGGTCTGCACCACCCCCATGCGGTGCATGTAAACCTGCTGTTTCCATTCCTCCGACCACGTGAGGGTGCAGTCCCCCCACCATGCCGACTCGAACGCGGCGTGCCGCGGGTCGTCGGCGGGAAACGTCACGGGGCGTCGCCAGCCACCCAGGCGGTGCCGTTCCAGTGGGCGTGCGATGCGTCACCGAGCACCATGTGCTGCCCGGTTGTCCACGCCGTCGCCGGGACCGCGGTGACACCGGACATCGCGGCCAGATCAGCGGGCGCGGTCGCACCGACCGGCGTCCACGTGCCCGGCGCGCCCGCCACTGCACCGGTCGCCGTCGGCGGCGGACCTGTCGGCCCTGACGCGCCACCGTCGCGAAAGTCCTTGCCCCATCCTCCGGGGTTGCTCATCGAGATTCCTCCGTTTCACACACGGACCAAGAGTGGTGAGGGGTCCATAAGTTCCCTCACCACTCTCAATCCGCTCCCCAGAACTACGGGTGACGACCAGCGACCCAGGCGGACGTACCGTCGTCCCAGTACGCCTCGCCAGCAGCCCCGGCGGTACCGGTCTGCATGTACGACCCGGCCTGCCATGCCGTAGCCGGAGAGGCGACAACCGTGACGGGGTTCCCGGCTTGCAGGTTCGCCACGCTCGCGGGCGGGGTCGAACCCGTCGGGGTCCACGTGCCTGCGGCACCGGCCACTTCGGTCGCGCCGGTTGCCGGACCGGCCGGGGCTGTCCCGACCTGCCACTGGCTCCCATCCCAGTACGCCGTGGTGGTATCGCCCAGCACGACGTTCTGACCGTTGGCCCACGGGGCTGGCGGTTCGGCCTCGATGGTCGAGTTCGTCAGATCCGTGAACGTCTCGGGGGCTACCGCCCCAACCGGCGTCCAGAAGCCCGGAGTACCAGCCGTTGCGCCAGTTGCCAGATCGGCACCGCACCCCAGCGAGTTGTCCGGGGTGTACGTCCACGCCCCGGTCCAGCCAAGGGTCGGCTTGGACTGCGACCGGACGTAGCTGAACGGGTTGGACAGCGCCGCCCGGTAGGTGACGAAGTCTTCGTTCGCTCCCATCGCCGGGTTGAGTCCGTTGGCGGTGAGGCCGTCGTTGCCGACCCCGGTGCCGGTGAACTCGTTGGCGAGCGCCCCGTTGGTGAACTCGCGGTCACCTTCGTAGCGCACCCGGACGTACGGGAACACCCAGTGGTAGTACGGGGTGCAGGCGGCGGGCTTGCCGCGGACGATGGCCTTCGACCAGATCTCGATGGCTACCGGGTTCCCGACCGTGGCCCCGACCGACGGACTCGTATACCCGATCACGGTGCCAGCGGACTGGCAGATCGGGTTGTCCGGGCCGGGCGGCGCAGTGGGGTCAGTCAGGATGTCGGTGGCCGCGCAGATGATCTTGCCTCCGGCGATCAGCGCCGACGCTTCCGGGTCCGGTGAGCACAACGACAGGTTGAAGGTGATGCCCTTCATCGAGTCGTCGGCCTTGAACTGGATGCAGATCGAGCCGTCCGCCGCCTTCTCGGTGATCTCGTCGCCGTCCTCGAACTCCGTGCCGAACGACGCCGAGATGAACCCGTTCGTCGTCAGGATCGGCTTGTTCGTGTCGATGCTCCCGTCAACGTTCAACGGGGTGATGCGGATCGCGTCACCCTGGATGCTTGCCGCTCCGTCTCTCGCTGCCATCTCACACCTCCTTCATCAGGTGTTGGTTCCCCGACCCGGAGAGGTCGCAATGGTGCGGTCCGGGCCGGGGAGGACGGTTGGGATCACTCGACAATCACGCCACCCGCAGGCACCGTCGCGATCGCGGGCGTGAACCCACCGCGGATGGTGACTGGCGTGGTGCCACGAAATGCCCAGGCCGTTCCGGCGACGGTCGGCCCCATGTAGGCGACCTGCTCGAACGTCTCGGAGAACTCGCAGAACTTGTTCTTCTGCACGTCTTCCTTGGTGCGGACCACACCAAGGTCGAGGGAGCCGCCGTCGAGCCGGGTGAACACACCAGGCAGGGTCAGCAGCCACTCGGCCGGGGTCGGGTATCCGCAGTTCGAGTCGAAGTTCGACGTAGCCGCCGTGGCGGCGGTGCCGACACCGACGGGGATGTCATCGATGTACCACACCGGGTCCACGTTGATGTCCGACAGGTAGCCGTTGATCTCAGCCCACGACGTGCTCAGCGTGTCGTCGCCGGGGATCTGGACCGACAGGTCCGCCGCCATCGCGTCGCGCAGCCACGCCGGGGCGTAGAGGCGAAGCTGAGTGGTGAGCGAGATCCGGTTGGCCCACCGGAACTGGGCGGCGGCGAGACGCACGGTGATCAGGAAGTCACGTGCGACGCCGAGCGGCGTGTCCGGCGTGCCGACGACCCCGGTCCCCCCGGAGCAGGCGTTGGTGACGCCGGGCGATCCGAAGATCGAGGCGAGCAACCACTGCTCACGGAACCGGGCCTGGGCGACCATCACGAGGTCCGTTGACGCCCTGACGAGTTCCGGGTTGGCCCGGGTCATCAGGTTGTCGAAGCACAGGCACAGCGGCACGGCCATCAGTTCGACGGTGTGCTCTGCGCCGCACGGGATGTCCACGCAGGGCTTCAGTTCTTCGGGCGTGCCGTCCATCGTGGAGCCTGACACGAACTGGAAGTTCGGTGGCTGCCCGGCGGCGGCGGTGTTCTTCCAGAACCCGAAGTTGCCGTCCATCACCGCGGTGAACTGGGCGAGAGTCGGCGGCTCCTGCCAGATGATGCCGCCGCGGTCCACACCGAAGCTGGACAGGCTGTCGGCTACCGGGGTGTCGGTGGTGCCGATCCCGGGGATGTCGTACAGCGGGGTGCGCGGTGCGCACCATCCGGCCGCGGTGAGCGACTCGACGGACTGGTGTTCAGCGGCGTACCGGCGGATCTTGACCGAGTTGCCTTCCGGGTCTCCCCGGCGCAGGATCCGGTCCTCGCCGTACTCCGCTTCGAGGTCGCGGCGGAAGCTGGCGACGATGACATGCTCGCCGTCGCCGCGGACGCCGCGCATCCCATTGATCTTGCGGGTCAACGCCTCGATGACCTCGTCCATGTCGCTGAGTTGCTGACCGGCGGTCAGGCCAGGGATGTCACCCCCGGCAGTGATGGCGTAGTGGGCCGAGGATGCCACCGCCGCGGGCTTGTGCGCGTCGGGCACGTCGGCGTTCGTGACTTCTTCGGCCACGTTCTCTACCTCCGAGGTGGTTACGGGAGCGACCGGCTCCCCTTCGGCTGACTGTGCGGAAGCCTCCGGTTCGGCATCGCCCGGCTCCCCCTCAGCGGGGGCTTCGGCGGGCTGCTCCGGCGCGTCCGGGGACTCCGGGGTGGCAGGCTCAGACTCGGCGGGTTCATCTTCCGCGGGTGCGCCTTCCGGCTCACCGTCGGGGGTTTCTTCCGTGCCGGGTTCGTCGGTCTCGGCGCTGGCGGCGACGGTCTCACCCTCCATCGGAGCGGCCTCTGGGGCCGGTTCCTCAGCGGGTGCGGCGTTCGACCGCTTCTCACGGACCTGGTCGAGCGCGTCGGCCAATGTCTGCATCGTCTCCACGTCACCGGCTGCGTCGGCGGCGTCGAACGCGGCGACCATCTCGGTCTCCAACGATTCCAGTTCATCGGCGGACAACTCATCGAGCCGTGCCAACCGTTCCGCGAACTCGTCCATGCGGACTCCTTCGTTGCAGGGTTGGATTCGGTACGTCTCGGCGTCTAGGGCAGAGGTACACCGCTCCTGCACAGGAGTCCTGGTCGCTCTAGGTCGGGGACCGTAGCAGGCCCGACTGGGTCACCCTGGGATTCTCGGGGTTTCCGTATACTCGACTGTCGTGCAGCAGTGCTGTCTGTGCGGCCAGCCCGGTGTCATCACGATCAACACCGATTCGTACTGCGAGCTTCACGACGAGATCGGCGTCGAGCGGACCGCCCGGATCACGGCCTGGAAGGGTGGCGCGCCACGTGACGTGATCGAGGAAGCCGGGTTGTGGGCGTTGGAGCAATACCTGACGAACCCGAAGGTTCGCCGGGAGTTGGGCCGCTAAGCCTTCAACGCGGCGAGCCGGTCCATCACATCCTTGGGTGCCCGCAACGCCCGTGCCCGCTTGCGGATGTGGGCCAACGTCTTGGCCCGATCACTGGCCCGGCCGAGCGACTGGATGGCGTTGTTGAGGTCGGTGAGATCCGCGATGGGGTAGGAGCCGTCGGGCATCGCCAACCCCTTCTTCGCCGCCGTCTTGCGGGCCTTGGCGTTCCAGTCGCCGCGGGCCACGATCCCCGGCCGGTGACCGCGGACCCGTGCCCGCAGCGCCGCTTGGAGACACTCGCCGGAGGTCAAATGGAACGGCATCCCGTCCCCCCACGCCGACGCGTATACCCGATCTCGCAACGCTTGTAGCCGGTCGTCTTCGCGGCCTTCGTCCTCGTCGGGCAGGCCGACCTCGTCGTCGTCGCCCTTGCCGCCTTCCTCGTCGGGCAGATCTTCGATGGACTCCGCGACCGGCACCTGTCCCAACGCCACCATCTCGCGGGCCATCTCGACGGCTGACGTGAGCGCTTCGCGCCGTTCGAGGATCCGGCCGAGCAGAGCGGCTTCGACCATGCGCAGCCGTTCATCGAAGCTGGACATCGCCGCGGTGATCGACCCGTTGGCTTCGTGGGAAGCGAACTGGTCGATCATCGCCTCGACCACTTCGGTGGAGCCTGCGGCGACGAGCGCCATCGGTTGACCGGCAGCGACCCGTGCCCGGGGAATGGGGAAGCCCGGCACGTTCACTGAGCAGACGGCGACCAGTTCGAGGTTGCCGTTGATCGGACGCCAGTCACCCGAGACGCCCGACGCCCGCAGCTTGCGCAGCTTCAGTTCGTCCACGTCGGGCCGCAACGCTCCGGCGACCCAGATGCCGTGCTTGTCCTCCCCGACCGCCACATCCATCATCGCGGAGTCGGTGTTGTCGTAGTGGGCGACCGCCTCCGCGACCGACGCTTCGAGCGGGGCGTGCCCACCGACCAGCGAGATCTGGCCGACGTTGACCTCCCGGCCTTCGGCGGTGTGGATCAGCCCGGTGGCGAAGAACGCGTAGTTCGACTTCGAGTGGGGTGCCCGGATGCGGCCGTTCATGCCGATGTGATCCTGTTTCCATCCGGCGATATGCCCGTATACCCGGCCGTCGGCCTCGATCACGAGCGGCGTGACCTTGTCGAGCGTCGGCGGGTCGAACCAGTCGGCGGGCGGGTTCACCGGGAACCCCGCGGCGACCAGCACTTCGGGGAACTTCACGAGGTGCAGCGACAGTGCTTCGCCCTCGTAGACGCCGTCGGCAAGGTCAATCGGCTCGTCCAGCAACGTCATCTCAGACTCCTTTCAGAACTCATGGGCTGCGATCTGGGGTCTGGTAAGGCGTCTGGTCTGGGCGTCGAGAATAGTCGCGTGTACGGGAATCAGTAGGGAACTGTGCCCGCCGGAGCCGACCTCGTCGGTGCTTCCTCATCGAAGCCGAGCCGAACGAAGTTGGGTTCGGGCATCCCCGGGTTCTGCTCGAACTGGATGTCCTGGTCGCCGGTATACGGCTGACGGTGATCGACACGGGATTCGAGGATCTCGTCGGGGATCCCCGCCGGGTAGGCGTCGCACTGCATTTCGACGGTGTCATGGAGATGGCTGCACGAGTAGCACATCGGGATCGCGAAGCTGGTCATGTCGTCTCCTTGGGCGGTCAGGGCCGCGATCACCGGGCCACCCCCGGAGTGACACCTTCGGGGATCTCGGCTTGCTGCTGACCCCGCCACTGGTCGTACATCTGGGCGGACTCCGGGTAGTGGTCCCGCATCCCGGGCAGATCCAGGTACGGACCGTTGTGTGCCCAGAACTCGTTGCGTTGGTCCGGGGTGAGATCGATGTACCTGATCGTGCTCGTATACCGATCCGCCGGGAGATGCTCCGACAGACCCATGTAGTTGCCCCACTCGTCCAGCGCCGAGTCGAGCGCATCGGACGAGTCCCCGGTGAGCCGGGCCGTCCACGCTTCGGCGTACCCCTCAGAGGTCTTCGAGTGGCCGTACTTGGTGGGGGTGAGCTTGGGGATCGCGTACCGCAGTTCTTGGGTGCGGGGCCAGTTGGACGAGTCGGGGAACATGCCGAACCCGTCGTCCATCACGACCGGCGACCACGCCGATCCCACGTCGGTCATCGACTCGTTGAGGTAGCGGAACTGGCGTTGATGGGAGAACTCGTGGACGAGGGTGAGCGTCGGGTCGTTGTACTTCGAGGACATCGACCAGGTCATCGCGCCGTGCGAGATCTTCTTCTGGTCGGTGGCGAATTCCTCGTTCGACGGTTTCATCGACCGGAAGTACATCGGGTTGAACGCGATCTCGATCTCCTTCGTGACCGGTCCGATGCCGCCGGAATGGTCGGTGCCGGGGTGGGCGACGGCGATTCTGCCGCCCCACATGCCTTCGGGCACGAAGTTGTCGATCCGTCGGGCCGTGGCCGGATCCCAGTTGGCGAGTTCCCGCCACGTGTTCGCCAGGTTGAGCGCGATACCGGAGTCGTACTGCTTCACGTCGAAGATGACCGGCTTGCCGCGCCACGCCGACAGGTCGGCTTCCATCTTGTCCTGAACCCACTGTTTGCGGGCGTCCGGCGTCATCTGCTCCCATTCGGCCGGGGTCTGCAACGGGGCGAAGTTCGGGCCGTCGGGATCAGCGACGAGTTCGGGCAACGGCTGGCGGGGCGGGGCGATGCCGGTGTCCACGTAGTCCGGTGCGGTCGCCTTCGGCGCTTTCGGCGGCTTCGAGATCGGCGGGGTGCCGCCCTCTTTGGAGAACCCGGGTTTGGCGACCTGGGACGGCCGCACGTCGATGGTGGCCCCGAACTTGGCGGGATCCCACCGCGAGTCGGTCACCTTGACGGTGACCACCGAGTCCCCGAGATGGGTGCCGTCGGCGGGGGCGATGGCGACGACCTCGCCCTTCACGGCCGGGTCGCCGCGTTGGCCGTGCTGGAAGCCGTGCAACCCTGATACCTCGACTTCGCCGCCGACGGTGAGCGGTTCCTTGTCGGCCCCCCAGATCGCCACCTTGCGGTTCGTGCCGGGTACGTCTTGGAGGTACGCCTTGGGTTCGGGCAGGCTTTCCACCTGGGAGGACCGCACCTTGTAGCGGGGTCCGCCGTCCGGTTCCCGCACCCAGATGTCGTCCGGCCCGTCGATCTTCTCGACCCGTGCCCGCCGGTTCTGGACGTTGACTCGCTGACCGTTCTCGTCGGTGCCGAACCCGAACAGTTTGAGCAGCCCGCCGATCTCGATGAATTGGCCGTCGCGGCCACGTGGGTGCAGGCGGGGGTCGAAGATGGCGGCGGACATGCCGCCGAGCGGCAGTTCTTCGCGGCCTTCGTCTCCGAGCCACAGCGCAACCCGGTCGAAGTAGGGGGCTTGGTCGGTTCCGGCCACGTGCGGGATGAAGTGCGGGTGTTTGTCCGGGTAGTCGTCCACGGTGCGGCCGACGAGCTTGTCGCTCATCGCGATGTCCCGGGCCTGCTGGATCTCCGGCGCTTCCACGAGCATCACGTCCTCGTCCCCGAACCGGGCCGGGGACAGGGCGGTCGCCTCGAACGGTTTCAGGTTGGCGGCGATGCGCTCCATCACGTTGCGGGCGGCGTTGCGTTGGTAGCCGTCGAGATCCTTGGATTTGCCCAGGTAGCAGATCGTGCAGTGCATCGGGGCGGTCTCCCCGTCGGCGTACTCGACTTCGCCGTGGTCGCAGAGCAGGACGATCACCGCCCCGTCGAACCCGTTGCCGGAGGCGCGCACCGGCCGTATACCGACGCGGGCTTCTTCGATCTCGCGGTCCATCTGGGCGGCGGATGCTTGCAGCACTGCCCGTTCGGTCAGGTCGGTGGTGAGTCCGGCCCGGACCCGCATCCGGCGGCGCTTCGCCCGCAGCACTGCGATCAGCCCCGTGTCGATGATCACCGCCGCGGACTTTACGTCCGCAGAGGGGTCTGACCTGGGAAATCAACGGAATCATTCCCGTATACGGTATGTTGTATTAGGCGTGACAGAGAGATTGACCAGAGACCAGATTCGGGAGCTTGACCGGGTGTTCGCTTCCGGTGTGACCGCCCCGGCGGTCGTCACGACCCGCACCCTCACTGACCTGCTCACCCCTGTGGGCGATGACTGGTGGATCGAGGCGATGTCCAATGCCGCGTGATCGTGTCTACGAGCGTCCGTTCCCGATCCGCAACCAGGACGGCTACGACGACGTGCTCGCCTACATGCAGGACACCGGCCACGAGACCGTTGACCACACGTGGGTGACGGTCTCGACCGGCGAATGTGTGTGCGAGATCTGCGATCTCGACCTTCGTGACTTTCTGGACGACGGGAGGTGACGCCAATGACGATCAAAGCGCCTCACGCGAGCACACCTGACGGTGACACACCTCGCTGCGACTGGTGCGGAGTCCGCATCTGGACCGCCCAGGCCAGCGTGCCGTGCCCGCCGCATCACGAGTTGGACGGCCGGGCAGGCAAGCTCACGCTGACGCCTGCCCCCCGGCCGTGACCGTTCGCTAGCTACCTCCGCGCCCGGTAAACGGGATAGTAGCATGACTGCGTGGTCTACCCCCGTTCCGAGTACACGGTCGTGGACAGAGGCTTCGGAACCCCCTGCCACGTCGTGCCGACGAGGAAAGCCACGTGGACGTGGCTGAACCGGCTACTCGGTCCGGCCCCTCCGGGCCTTCTGCGCCAACATCTCTGTGAGCGTTACGGCGAGCCAAACCGGTGCGTGAACCCCGCGCACGTCACCGTCGGCACAAAGTCCTCGAACGCCCAGCACATGCACGACCTGCGCGCCGCAGCAGGTGTCCCCTGGACCGGTGCCCCGAAGGTCGGGATCAAGCGAGGGCCGTACCGTAAACGTCAGTCTCCGACGTGAGTTGCCACCCCATGACCCCCTAGGGGTTTAGCGAGATTTGTACATGCGCCGCGTGCCCGTTCCGGGCCGATGTACTTCGACAGGTTCCGATGGCAGCGGGTCCACGCCCCCGGTGTCCCCCACCGGATCTTCGCCGCCCCCGGCCCGAACCGCCAGTACCGGGCGAGCTTGCCGGGCATCCGTCCGTCCCCGACCGCCAACAGTCCCGACAGCGACCACTCGATGATCATGTCGTCGGCCCGGTCGGTATACGCCGACGCCCGCCGGGCCTGCGGTTTGGTCGGCTGGAACGGCTCCCCGGCCGTCGCTTGATCGATCTGTGACAGCACGTCAGGGATCTGCGCCGCGGACAGCACCACGACCGGCGGCGGTCGCACCGAGCGCAGCACCGACACCCAGCCCGGGTCGTCCATCCACTGTCCGTCGTGCCGCCGCTTGATCTTCGGGCCGGGCAGCACCGCCACGGTGTCGAGCACGGCGTCCCGGTCGTACTCGTCCACGACGGCGATCACCTTGGTGCCCGGCGGGAGAGCAGCACCCCCGCCGGGTGATACGGGTGTATCGGCGGCAGTCATACCACCGTTAGACGCCCATTCTCGCCGTATCACCGCGACAGGGGTATACGGGACGAGCCGAACTGGGCTACCGGCGAGGACGGCCCGGGCGACGAACGCCACGTCGTCGGCGTCGAGGTCGCAGGTGCCCGGCGGTGTCGGCGCAGGTTCCCAGCCGTGCCGGGTCCAGGCGTGCCCGTCACGAACCAGGCCCAACACGAACTCGTCGCCGTCGGTCGCCCCACGTGGCAGCCGTACGTCGCCTTCGAGCACCCGTTCGAGGGTCTGGGCGTTCTCCTTGGCCCGCAGCCGTGCCGCCCAGCCGTTGCCGAGCGTCGCGGCGAGATCGATCCGGTCCAAAGTGGCCGCGGAGCCGAGCACCCCGAACTGGAAGGTGATCGGCACTGGGTAGCAGCGGTCAGCCATTGCGGTTCACCTCCCAGGGCAGAGTTTCCGTATACCCGAGTGCTTTCGCCCGCCGGGCGACGTACCACCTCGACCCTTTGCCTTCCTCGGATTCGGCGTAGCGGATCGCGTTCGGAAGGTCTTCGAGGCTGGCGACCACGACGGCGTGGGTCGGCAGTGACGCCGTGACCGTTGTCGGCGGCGGGGCGGGTTCTTGGATCGTGACGAGGGACTCCGGGGTGGCTGCCATCGCCGTGATGTTGACCATCTGCCCGTTCGTGTCCGCTTCGTCGTACAAGTCGAGATCCTCGGGTGACACGTTGACCACGTTGAGATGGGAGATGACCCCCACGTCGGTGAGCAGGATCCACTGCATCCCGTAACGGGCGTAGATGCCGAGCGGGGTTTCCAGCAGCATGGTGTGAACGTCGCCTTCGTCATCGATCCCGGCGGTGAGGTTCACGTCGTTCGGTTCGACGGTCATGGACACGATGGCTCCGATCAGATCGACGGGCAGGTCGAACGGCAGGGTGGGGAACTGTCCGCCGCGCATCGCGTCGGCGGCGACGGTGGGGCGGGCCACGACTTCGGTGCCGTCGTTGTTGGTGAACCGGAACTCTTGGTCGGACCGGTTGACGACGGTGGCGACCGAGTACCAGCGGGCGTCGCCGTCCGCGCCGCCGTACATGACGCCGCCGCCGGGGCCGATGTCCTCACTGGCGTCGAACCCGGCCCAGTATTTGATGACCGGCGATTCACCGGCCCGTTCCAACGTCACCGGACACCACGGGAAGTCCTCGATCATGCTGGGACCGCCGGGGCGACGAGTTGATCCAACGGGATCTCGGGACCGAAGTGGGCCGGTTGCATGTCCTTCACCTTGATCGTGCCGACCCGAATGAAGTCGTCCCACTCCTGACCGTTCGGAGCCTTCGGCAGCCCCCACTTCTTCAACCGGTCGATCATCTGCTGCTTGTCGTAGTCGTCGGGGGCGATCACCCCGGCGAACAAGTTCTGCTCGAACGACCGTTTCACCATCAACTCTTGGTTGCCGCCGTTCAACGGCAGGTCGAGCCACCGGTTGTCGGCGTCCACCGCCTTGTCACGTGCGCCCATCGAGTCCGAGTCCCGCCAGTACAGATCCATGTGCCGGTGCATCGTGTCAGCGGCGACCGCCACGCCCCACGACCCGCCGCCGATGTAGTTCTTCTTGTTGGCCCGGAAGTACACCCGGTTCGCGGAGTCGTAGGCATGGTCCGGCTGCGACGAGTAGCCGATGTAGAACAGGCCCGAGTTGAACCGTTCGTTCGAGGACAGCAGCCCGGGGGACTCGCCGGACAGCACCGAGAACATGGCGTCCGCGCCGCCCTTGATGAACTCGTGCCCGTACGACGTGGCCCCGTTGCGTTCCATGACCGCTTTGGCGATGTCCGGCGACAGCAGCACTTGGACCCGGCCGTCTTCGGGATCGACTTGCAGCGAGATGTCGTGCAGCGTCGCCGGTCGGCCTAGCTGCGGGCCGAGTTCCTTGTCGATCATGCCGAGCACCTGCGACGGATTCGTCGGCGTCGTCCCGGTCGGCCGCTCCCCCGGGACGTAGGTGGGGGCGAACTGCTTGTAGACCTTGTTCAACGCCAACTGCACCAACTGTTCCTTCGACGGCGGGCCTTGCCGCTCCGGCGGTATACCGACCGCTTCGAGCGCTTCGGACAGTCGTCGCTGAGCGTCGGGGTCGTCGGCGTCGATGGTGATCTGCACCTGACCGTCGAGCGAGTTCCGGGTGTCCGATGTCGTCCAGTAGGTGATGTCGGTGGTGCCGCCAATGTTGCGGGTGAGCACCTGCCCGTTGCCGTCCACAACCAGGTTCGTCGTCGGCGGCTCCTTCACGCCTTGGGCGTTGAGTGTGACCTTGCCCGGCCCCTTCGGATAGTTCAGGTTGGTGTACGCCACACCCCAGCCATCGTTGGCGGCGTCCGGGTTGAGTTGGCTGGCCCCGTTCGTCGTCTTCGTCTTCTGCGGATCCCACGTATACCGGTAGAACGGTTTGTAGCCGGAGAGCAGTTCGAGCACACCGGACTGGCCGTTCTGGAACGCCACCTCGACCCGGTACACGTTGTACTGGGCGAACGCCGGGTTCTGGGACTTGCCGATCAGGACCGGCCCGGCGGTGATCACCCCATTCGGGACGGGGCTGCCGTCGGCGTTCGGTTTCAGCACGTTCGGGTTCTGGGAGGACACCTTCACCGAGATCTGATCTCCGACGACGAGGTTCATCGGATCGACCGGGTCCGACGCCCACTCACCGGTCGTTGTCGTGGATCCCTTCGTGTACAACTGGGCGCGCAGGGCGAGCGCCTGGTTACGGGTGAGCCGGAACGTGGTTTCGGTCCGGTTCTTGCCGCCCTGGTTGACGACCTGGGTGTGGAACATCATGTCCTCGACCAGGTCGCTGTCGCCCATCCCGTAGGTGACGGGCCACGAGGCGTGCCCGGTCTGCTTGTTGTGCTCGATGCGGGCGTTCGCCGCGGTGAACGCTTCCATCGGGGAGAACACCCCGGCCATGCCCGCCAGTGACGGCGGTTCGGTGGTGAGGTCGGCTCCGACCCCGGAAATCTTCGGTGCCTGAACCCCGCCCGGCGTGGTGGTGACCGACGGCGGATGCGGAAGTTCGGGGCCGACCGGCTTGCCTCGCTGTTCCTCGGTGCCGGGAAACTCGGGGAGCGGGCCGGTGAGGTTGACTCCGGTCGGGGAGATGACCGGCGGCAGCGGCGGCGGGGCGGGAGCCGCGGTCGGAGCCGCGGCCGGGGCTGGTGCCGGGGTGACGAGGACGGACCCGCCGGACCCGATCTGATCCTTGTGGGCGTCCACAATGGCTTTGTTGCCGGACAGGGTGTACTGAACCTGCATCACCCCGGTCGGGGACAGGTCGAGAACGGTTGCGCTATGCCCGTTGACGGTGATCTGGTCCCCGACGTTGATCTGTGTGCCGTCTTTCAGCGTCCACGTGGTGTGACTGGGCTTGGGGAGGTTGGGGTTCGGCGGTGTGATCCCCTTCAGCGAGGTATACGGGACCGTGAGAACTTGACCGTCGGTCGCCTGGATCTGCACCATGTCGCCGCCGGGGACAGTGCCGATGAGGATGTAGTCGTCGGTGGGGCCGGTGCCGCCGCCCCACGTGACCTGTTGACCGACGACCGCCATGTTGCCGTCGGGCAGCGTGAACGTCTGCCCGGCCCCCGGCATCGGGGTGACCACACCCGGCGGAACCTTCACCACCTGCGAACCCCACATGACCGTCACCGCGTTCGGTTCGACGGCGGTGACCGTGCCTTGCTGCACCCCACTCGTCGCGGTGGGGATCGAAACCTGATCCCCGACCTTGACGGCGGTGGGCTGCGGGGTCGGGACCGGCTGCGCCGGAGGGGTCTTCACCGCCGGGACGACGGAGCCTGCCGCCAGGGCGGTGGGGTCGGTGTCCGGGTTGTGAATCGTGAACGCCGTGATCTCGTTGCCGTACCCGTGGCTTGGGCCACCGGTCGTGTCGATGGTCATCGTCAAGTTCTGGTCGCCGCCGGTCTTGTCGATCACTCCGACCCGGGAGCCGCCGGTCAGGATCCCCTGCCACTGCCACATCTTGTTGCCCGACGCCAGTTCGATGGCGGTGGTGTAGTTGGTGCCCGGATCCGACTGGATCGCGTAGTAGCGGGCGACGTTCTTGTACCGGTAGCTCTTGGTCTCCTTGTTGTATCCCAGGTTGATCTTGGAGACCGTCTTGTAGAGCGTCGCCCCGTCGGGGATCAGCCCCGAGTAGTCCGCATCCGCTGTCGATGCCACCGTCTTGATGCGCGGCAACGCTTTGCCGTCCTTGTCGGTGAGCATCGCTTCGTGATCCACCACCATCACCGACATCGCCCGCCACGTGCCGTTGGCGTACTGATCCGCCCCCTGCGGGATCACTTTCACCTTGTTCTGCTGGTTCGGGTTCGACTCTGCGCCGATCCCGATCACGATCCAGCGGGAGCCGTCCTTGTGGCGCAACACCATCCCAATCGCGGGCGAATAGCCGTCGGCAAGGTTCTGCAACCCCTTCTTCGACCGGAT
The DNA here is from genome assembly GCA_036558305.1 of Thermomicrobiales bacterium. Taxonomy (GTDB): domain Bacteria; phylum Chloroflexota; class Chloroflexia; order Thermomicrobiales; family UBA6265; genus DATBFX01. Next base: position 14,021 of record DATBFX010000081.1, read on the forward strand.
CTCAGCCCACTGCGGCCCCTGCTTGATCAAGGTGCCGCCGGGACCGGGGTAGGTGACCGGCCCCTTCTTGATCTTCTTGATCCCGGCTGCGGCGAGATCGGCGGCGACCTGTTTCGCCACCATCTCCGACACGGTCTGCTCGACCTGGGCCTGGATCGCCGCCTGCGCCTCGGCGGTCGTTTCGGACTGGGCGATCTTCGCTGACGGGGAATCGGGGGGACCGGCGAACTTGACGGTGGACGCCTCGACCCAGAACTGTTTGCCGTCCGGTTGGCGAACCTTGACTTTGCCGCCTTTGATCTCCGCGATCCGCCCGCCGTTCCCGACCGCGTCCGACCAGACCTCCATGCCCGGCCCGGCCTTCTTGCCGTCCGCAATCGTCACGACGTTCGTGGCGAGGTACTGGTCAGGGTACGCCCCGCTCCCCGACACGGCGTACATCGTGGAACGGCCCCGGAACGACTCGACTGTCTTCGTGGAGCCGTCGGGCTGGGTGACCTGACGGCGGACCCGGATGTTGGTGCCCGGCTGCTTGCCGGTCAGCTTCGGGTCGGTCTGCTGGACCTGCCACCACGTGTTGTCCTTCGGGGCGTACACCCACTGGCCGACCTTCGGCTGGGTGCCGTCCGCCAACGGCTGCTGCCCTTCGGGGTGGGCGACCGTCGTGCCGTGTTCGGCGGTGACCTGTTGCAGCACCTCCGGCGTGAACACGGCGGTATACGCCGCCTTCATCTTCATGACCTGCGCCTCGGTGGTCGTGGCTTGGGTCGTCTTCGGCTTCTTCGGTGGCGGCGCGGTCGGGATCGTCATGCCGAGCACCGCCGACCGCACCTGATTCTTGTTGCCGTATACCGCTATCGGTTTGCCGGTGATTGACCAGTCGGCGTCGATGACCGCCTGGTGATACCACGCCGACTGTTTCGGGGCACCGGCCTGGTACGGCTCGAACCACTTCCCGATCTTCTGTTTCCCGTTGAGCAGCAGATCACCGTTCTGTTTCAGCGTGATGTGCATCGCCGGGATCGGGGCGGTCTCGACTGGGACCACGACGCTGGGCAGGCCGTACGCCGACTTCTGGTTGATGTAGAACCCGGTGGAGTCGTTGTTCCCCTTCGTCGCGGACACCCACACGTTCCCGCCGTAATACTGGTGGACGGCGGTGACCGTCATCAGACCGGAATCGTCGTTCAACGGGTCCGACGTGTCATCCGGGTTGTCGTACTTGGTTTGGGGCAGCAGAACGATGTTCTTGCCTTGCAGCCACTCCCAGTCCGCCGCCTTCGGTTTGTTGTTCGGGTCTTTGGTGTGGATCGGGGTGCCCGGACCAAGCGACGTGAGCAGCGTCGAGTCGGGGTCGATGCTCTTGGAGGTCGTCGGTTCGGCAGCATCGACGGCGGCGTTGACCTTCTCGACGTGCGGGCCTTGCGGCGGGTTGACGACGACGGCGGTGTCCGGCTGGCTGGGCAGCGGCGGCGTGCCGGACAACTTGTCCAGTGTCGGGGTGGTGGTAGCGGCGGGGGAGTCGCCGTGCCCGCTGTTGATCGCGTTGACGGCAGAGACGTACTCCGCGACGGCGGCGTCCTTGTCGGCCTGCGACTTCGGTTCGGGTTGAGCCGTCCAGTTCTTCAACGCTGCTTCGAGCTTGTCGTCCAGCACCGACAGCGGATCCCCGCCCGCGGGCGGGCCGGTATACGGGGACTGGGTGTCGAGGTTGCCGCCCCATTCACCCGACGGTTTGGCGTCCTCGATCTTCGCCTTCAACGCTGTCGGTGTGGGCGGTTCGGTGACCGGCGGGACGAGCCGGGACTTGTAGACCGCGACTGCCGTCGGGTTGATCGGCATCTCCCACCATCCGGCCGTCTGGAAGGCGTCGTTGGTGTAGGTGATGGAGTCGGCCTGCCCGGACTCGCGCAGTTCGATGGTCGGCGTGCCGTCGCTGAGATGAGCGACGTTGAGGATCTCGTATACCTTGCCGTTGTCGGCGTTGTAGAGCGGGCCGTCGGCAGGCAGCCGTCCATCCTTGATCCACTGGTCAACGAAGTCGAGGTGGGCGACCGCGGCGTCCTGGGGTTGCAGGAAGTACGGGTACTGGTCCTTCCAGCCCTGGTCGTTGGTCATCTCTGTGATGGACGAGAACTGGGACGAGTCGGCCACGACCTCCGCGACGGCGAGGTCGTACTTCACTTTCAAGTCGTCGGTGAGGTCTTCCAGACCGGCGGTGTCCATCGAGTAGGCGGTGAGCATCTGATCGCCGGGCCACACGCTCGCCGTGGCGACTTCGCCCGTGACAAGGTTCTGCGTGTTGACGTTGGCGAACTTGCCCGTGTTGTTGTAGCCGCCGGTCACCCCCCACAGTTCCCCTTGGCGGATGAGAATCGCGTTGTTCATCAGCGCGTCGTCGTCCAGGTCTTCGGCGGTGAGCGCCACCGACGGCATGTCGTTGATCGCCACCTGGAAGTTGTGGACGGCGTTCTTCGGGGGTTGCCCCGGCTGGGTGGCCTGCTCAGCCGGGTTGAACACGGTGTTCGGCGTCGGAAGGTCCGCCTTCTCGGCTTCCGCGAACAGCGGCGACTCCGGCGGGTTGATCTGGTCGAGGATCGACTTGCGGCGGGCGATCAGGATCGGGCCGACCTGGGGCAGATCCCACGACTCGGCCAACTCGCTGATCTGGGCCGGGGAGATGGCCCGCAGCATTTCGGCCTGCTTGTCGAGTTCGGCCTTCGTGATACCGCCGTATACCGATGCGGCCTGCGGGTTGATCTTCGGGTCCGTGAGCGACTTCAGTTCGCCCACGTCGTTGCCGAACATCGCCCCCTTCGGGCCGGACTTCTCCATCGCCCGGTACAGCAGCGCGCCACCGGCATCGACCCGGAACACGGTGCCGTCCGACGTGACCTGCATGTTGTCGTACTCCATGCCGACGGCGTCCCAGTTGGCGAGCCAGGCGTCCATCACGAACCCGTCCCGGGCCGCTTTCACATGGTCCGGGTTGCCCGGGTCGAACGCCACGTGGTCCCCGATCAGCTTCGAGGACACCGTCTTGCCGTCCTCCCCGACGGTGACCTCGGGGACGGCGACACCGGCCAGTTCGTACAGGTCGTTGGCGAGCGCCTCGTTGCGTGCCCGGCCGGGATCCTGGTACTGCTTGATGTAGAACTTGTCGCCCTGTAAGGGGGGTGGGGACGCCGCATGTTGCACGGTCTGGGCGAGCGTGTCGGCGGTGGCGTCCGGCTTGCGATGCAGTGAGATGACGCCGTAGCCGGGGTCGTTCATCAGTGCTTCACGGCGCGGCGAGTCAGGGTTGCCGAAGATCAGCACCGCCGGGGTGAGCAGGTCGGCGCGGGCGTTGCTGTTGGCGTCGAACATCGAGCCGGTGGCCGGGACTCGATACCACTGTCCGGCCATCCTGGCGAACACGTCGTACCGGTTCGGGGTGCCGTCGATACGGGGCACGACGACGGTGTCACCCATGTCGGCGGATATCTGGGTGACGGCATCCGACTTCGGCACGTTGTATTTGACGGCGCTGCCGGGGGCCGCGATGAACCGCAGCGATTTCTGGATTTCGTGACCGGCGGCGATGTCCGGCGACATCGGTTCGCCGCCGAGCTTGTTCGGCACGGCTTGCGTCACGTCGGTGATCTCGTAGAACCCGCCCGGGTTCGAGCCGCCCTGCCCTTTGTACTTCGTGAAGCCGTTGCCCGGCGGCGCGGTGCTCGTGACCGGCGGCAGATTCATTCGGGCCTTCGGTCGGGGCCGGGTCTGCAACTCCTTCGGGTTGGTGAAGATGTGGTTGTCGCCGTGCCCATCGACCACCTGGATCAGCGGCGTGCCCTTGACCTGGTCGATCCCGACGGAACGGACCTGGCCTTGATGCCAGATCATGTCGTCCCCGAACCAGCGGACGAGTCCGAACTTCTCGATGAACTTCCCGTCTCGGCCACGTGGATGCAACACGTCGAACGACAACGCCGACACGATCCCCGCGGCGACCAGGGCGGGCAGCCGCCGCCGGGCGTACCAGCGGGTTTCCGGGTTCGCCCACGCTTCACGCCAGTCTTCGGCGGTTCGGATGGGCGCAACGTCTGCGTACAGGTCGTCCAGCGCCGTCGTCACAGGCGGTCAGCGTAGACCGGTGCGGTGCGGTGACCTGGGGAAACGCAGCCTCGAAATGATGCCGTCGGGCTGCGGAGTCGCCATGCCGTCCGCCGCCGACAACGGATCCCACGGCCGGGCGAACCACTCGTGGCCGTACTCGCCGCCCCACTTGGCGGCGTACCGCCGTTTGTCGGTCTCGTATACCGCAGGATGCAGACCGGCTTGGACGGCGGTGCCCTCGACATCGGTCGCTCGCAATGCCACCTGCCGGGCCTGGTGCCGTCCCCGCTCCCATTCCCCGGCGAGATGGAGTCGGCGCACGAAGTCCACGTCAGCCCAGATCGGCAGGGTCTCATCGAACCCGTCGAGCCGTTCCCACACGTCAACGGGCCACACGACCCCGTGGAAGCACATCCACGGCCCGGTGATCCACGACACGTCCGGGTGAGCCTCGACTTCGGCGGCGAGCGCGGCGGTGCCGTCCTCGATCACCAGTCCTTGCGACAGGATCGCCACGTGGCTGATCCGGTTCTCGACGGCGAGCCGGAACCCCAGGTTCCATGACTTCGGACAGCCCAGGTTGCGGCCGGATTCGGCGGCGTACATCAGCCACGGCCGGTCACCGCCGATGTCCTGCCACGTGCGGCGGGCACCGTTGACGATGACGAGGTGGGCGGGATGGTCCCACGATTCAACCAGTCCGGGCCGGGGCGGCGCGATGACCGGGGTCACGCACAGCAGACCCACGGCGGGGGAGGTTACGCGGCACCGCCCCAAGGCGGCGGATCCTCGGGGCGGTGTCCACTCACGAGTGAGTCTGGATGGCGATTCCAGTATACGCCGGGCTACAACACGTGGGCCTGCACGAAATCTCCGACGAGGTCGGGGTCGATGAGGATCTCGAACTCGTTGCGGCCCAGCAGGTAGGCGGTCACGTCGGACTTGTTGATGACGGCTTCGGTGACGATGCCGGTGGCCGACTCGAAGTCAGCGAAACGGCGGGCGAAGAACCTCGCCGTGGCCTCGTCGGTCGTCCACGACCAGCCGTCGTCCCGTTCGTCGGTATGCCCTTGGTAGACGGTGATCCGGTCCGGCAGCGCAGCGAGCGCGGCGCGTTCCTCGTCGGTCATCATGTGTTCCCGGCCGGGCCGGTCGGTGCGCAGCAGTTCGTCCCACTCGTCCTGGTTCTCGCGGATGTTCTCGGAGTCCTGCCATACGTCAGAGACGAGCGTCCAGAACTCGGCGTCGGTCATCTCGTCCGCGATGTCCAGTAGCCGCTCGAATCGCCACGGCCGTTCGGTGATGAACACCACGGCGTGCCACTGCCGGTCGGCGCGGGCCTTCGCGGTCGCCTTCTGCTTGTACTCGAACTGAGCGTTGTAGCGGGCGTGCAGCGCCGGGCCGAAGTACAACTCGTTGACGAACGGGTGCTTGATGAACACCATGCCGGAGTCGTACTCCACGATGGAGGCGGCGAGGATGGGGAGCAGGTCGGCCGGGTTCTCGGCCTGCGCTTTGAGGTCGAGCGGGTCAGCGGTCATGCGTCCCCCTCGGCCTCGTAGCCGTCAAACCAGGCGGTGCCGTCGTCGGTGGAGCCGCCGCGGGTGTCGTCCCGCTGGCAATGGGCCTGGGCCTGCTCCAAGGTGAGACCGCGGACGAGAACCTCGTTCTCGCCCTGGAAACGGAAGCGGATGATCGCGTAGGTTGTCTTGGTCTTGGTCATGAATACAGTATAGCACCGTGTAGGGTTTACCGCAACTGGGCTGGTGGGGTGATGCTTCCTGTATGGCAGCCGTACGCCATGTACAGCCATGTATGACCTGCGGATACCCCTACCGGGTGTCAGAGTTCAACGAGCAGCATCCACAGGACGTACGCCACATAGGCCAGCATGACTCCGGCCAGAACGGCTGCCGCCGCGGTGAACGCGGCGAGGAACAGGTCACTCAGCCGGATCCGGCGGCGTGTCGTCAGCATCGAGCCGTTCCGTGCCGCCAAGCTGCCGCTCGACCCGGCCGTCCGGGTACATCGTCCACGGGCCGGG
>DATBFX010000082.1:0-9870 GCA_036558305.1 Thermomicrobiales bacterium
CGCGCATGCTCCAACTGGCCGACCCGGTGCCGGCCCCCGCCGAAGCCGTTCCCTTCTCGCTGCCGTTCGTCCTCGCGTTGGTGCTCCGGCGAGTACCGGCCGGCCCGGAATGGATCGCACCCCGGACGCTCGCCGACCCGGACGTTCTGGCGCTGGCGCGGCGCGTCTCCATCGATGCCGACCCGAAGATCGACGAGGTCGTCGACGGCACCGGTCGCCTCCCCGCCGAGGTCTGCGTTCGGATGGACGACGGGCGGCTGCTTCGTGGCACGGTCGCCGACGCCCCGTGGGGTCCGGACGACAGCCCCGACGGCCGGGACCTGGAAGCGAAGTTCCTAGGCATGGCCCAGCCATGTCTCGGCGATCGCGCCCGCCGGTTCGCGGCGTCGCTGCGATGCCCGCCCGCCGCGGGTTCGTTGACGGCCCGCCACATCGCCGATCTCGTTGCCTAAGAACGGGTTCGACTCACGAGCGCGCGGCGAAACGGAGGGTGGCAGTGGACGTCGACTTGGCCATCCGCGGTGGAGCGATCGTCACGGCCTCCGGCCAGGCGGCGGCCGACATCGGTATCCGCGACGGCCGGATCGCGCAGCTCGGCGGGGGGCTGGCCGCCGCCGAGACCGGCGACACGGCCCCGAGCGGCTGTAAACGCGTGCGCAAACCATTGACACAATGTTTCCTGCATGCGAGTCTGCATACAATCCTGTCCACACTGTCCCGTGCGGGTCGCAGACTGGGCTCGCGCATCGCAGGGACAACCTTTTCGGAGTGACCCACTTCACGCCTCGATGCCATTCCATGGCGCGGCGCACCCGGCAACCAAGCGATCGATCTCGTCCTCACACCGTGCCACCTCACAACAGGCACGACCCGGTTGAGCGAAGGGAACGCATGAAACCGCCATCGGTCTTTGACGGCGGTCCGACCGCAACCGAACGTCGGGGGAACGAGGACCTCGCGAGCCGCGCCTATCGCGAGATTCGTCAGGCGATTATCGACCTCTCCTTCCAACCCGGACAGCAGGTGCAAGAGGTGTTCCTGGCGCAGCGGTTGGGCACCAGCCGCACACCGGTCCGCGAAGCCCTCAAACGACTCCAGGCCGAAGGTCTGATCGAGGGGATGTCCTCGCGCGGCGCGATGGTCGCCCAGGTCTCGATCGACGACGTCGACAACGCCTACCACGTGATCGAGGTGATCGAGGGTCTGGCCAGCCGGCTGGCGGCCGAGCGGCTGACCGACGATGGGGCGGCAGGCATCCACGCCTGCGTCGAACGCCTGGACCAGGCCGCCCAATCGGGAAATCTGACCGCCTGGGCGGGGGTCGACGCCGAACTGCACGACGAGATCCGGCGCTGCGCCAACAACTCCAAACTCGACCAGGTGGCCCACATCGTCTATCCGACGATCGAGCGCGTGCGCAACATGTATCTCCTCGACGGTCTCGAACCCAACCGGCTCGAGATCGCGATGAGCCGGCATCGGGCGCTGGGCGACGCGATCCTGGCGCGTGACGGGGACCGTGCCGAGGAACTCGCGCGCGACCTGTTCAGTCGTGCCCGCGAAGACAACCTGCGGTTGTTGCGGCAGTGGGTCGCACCGCTACGTCGCAGCTTCTAGCCGCGCGGGCCGAGGAAGGAGGAGCGTCCTGGGAAGAGTGGTCGGGTCAAACAGCGATGTGCAACCGTGCGTCTCACGACCATAGGTCTCCGTCGCCACGAGGAGGAACAATGACAATGGAACAGACCGAAGGCGCCCGCCGCCTCTCTCGCCGCCAACTGCTCAAGCAGTCGGCGATCGGGGCGACTGCCGTAGCGGCTCTCGGGGTCCAGCAGCAGGTTTCGGCCGCGCCGGCCCACTCGTCGGCGCTCCTGGCCGCATCGCGATTCCAGGATCGCGTCCAGATCCTCCACTGGTCGCACCCGCTGACCTCCGACGACACGAAGGTCTTTAATCCCCTGATCCAGAAATTCCAGGACGCCGGCAACAACGTCGACGTCAAGATCGAGTTGACGCCGTGGGACGGCCGGATCGAGCGCAACATGTCCGCGGTCGCGGCCGGTACCTCGCCCGACACCTCGTATCTGAACGTCGACGAGTTCACGACCTACGCCGACCAGGGCGCGCTGGTCGCGCTCGACGACTACATCACCCCCGACAGCGTCGCCGATTTCTTGCCGGGGCCGAAGGACGCGATGACCTGGCAGGACAAGATCTACGAGATCCCGGTCCTGCACGCGTTCCGCGTCGCCTACGTCAACACCGACATCTGGACGAAATCCGGTCTCGATCCGGAGAACACGCCGAAGACGTGGGACGACCTCGACGCCGCGCTGGCCAAGGTCAAGGCGGCGAAAGACGCCGGTACCCATTCCGCCTGGGCGACGTCGATGGAAGGTTCGGGTTCCGGCCCCACGCCGGTCCTCCGCAACTTCAATCCGTGGTTCTACCAGGCCGGCGGTTCGCTCGTGAACGCGGACGGCACCTCCGGCTACGACTCGGATGCCGGCATCCAGGCCGCCGTCTACGCCACGCACCTCTTCCAGACCTATTGCAGCCAGGCCGATCGCGCCTCCAAGGGCGACGACCTGAACGAGCGCTTCGGTCAGGGTCTCTTCGCCTACATGAACAACAACGAGCTCGGCGTCATCAAGCAGATGCAGACCGATTTCCCCAACCTCAAGTTCGGCATCGCGAACACGACTTCGAAGGCGAAGCCGTGGACGCACGGCGGCGTCGGCTGTTTCGGCATGTGGATGCCGAGCACCAAGCGCGACGCGACCTGGGCCTGGATCAACTTCCTGACGAAGGACGGCAACCTCGACTACAACAACGGGTTCGGGTACGTGCCGCCTCGCCAGTCCGTGCGCGACGAATATGTCAAGAGCGCCGACCCGCTTTACCAACGGGCCCTCCAGGAGCAGCAGTACGCGGGCGTCGAGAAGCACCCTCGGCTCTGGGACATGTGGGACGTCATCAGCCCCGAGCTGGAGGCGGCGTTCGCCGGTTCGAAGTCGCCGGAGGACGCGGTCAAAGCGGCCGCCGACCACATCAACAGCGACATTCTGTCGAAGTAGGTTTCTCCGCGTGGGGCGGCGGGGCTTTGCCCCGCCGCCCCACCCACCGTCGCTCCGCCAGCACCGCAAAGGCGGCCCGCGAAGCCGCCAGGCAGGGAGCCCGATGGCTCAGGCCCAACTCGACCTCCACCGGCCACTCCTCAACCAACGGCGTCGGCTCGCGATCGCGGGCAGCATCTTCGTCCTGCCCAGCATCGTGCTCTTCGTCGCCTTTCTGGCCGCGCCGCTGGTCTATTCCTTCTACATCTCGTTCAACAAGTGGTCGATGCTCAAGGATCCCGTCTGGTTGGGACTCGACAACTACCGGCGCATCTTCGACGACGACATCTTTTATCGATCGCTGCGCAACACGATCGTCTTTACGGTGCTGTTCGTACCCCTGGTGACGGTCATCTCGCTGGGCACCGCCGTCTTGCTCAATCAAGGCATCCGCGCCAAAGGGATTTTCAAGGCACTGATCTTCATTCCCGTGATTACGCCGTCGGTCGTCGTCGGCGTGGTCTGGACCTACGTCTACCAACCGGACCTCGGACTGCTCAACGAGTTGCTGCGCAACCTGCATCTGCCGACCAGTCTCTGGCTCGGCAGTCAGCAACTGGCGCTGCCGGCCCTGGTGGCGGTCACGATCTGGCAGCGGTTTGGGTGGTTCATGATCCTGTTCCTGGCCGGCTTGCAGGACATTCCGGTCGAATTGAAGGAGGCGGCCGCGCTCGACGGCGCCTCGTCGCGCCAATCCTTCCTCCACGTCACCGTCCCGTTGCTCCGTCCGACCGTGGTCCTGGTCACGGTCCTGGCCGCGATCAGCGCTTTCCAGGTCTTCGACCTCGTCTTCATCATGACGGAAGGCGGTCCCGCCTACGCGACCCAGACGCTGAGCTACTACATCTACACCAAAGCGTTCCGCAACTTCGACATGGGGTACGCCGCCGCGATGAGCTACGTGCTCTTCGTCGTCCTGCTCGTCCTCACGCTGTTCCAGATGAAAGTGCTGCGGCCCGCCGCGGAGACCTAGGCGCCAGGGGAGTCCGCGATGAAAGTGACCAGTCAACCGATACTCGATCGTTCTCGCGTCCGCACGGAGGCGGCGAGCGCGACGCTGCGGACCGGCCGGCGACGACCGCTGCGTCATGCCGGCGTCTACCTTGCGCTGACGATCCTCGGTGCGGGCTCGATCCTGCCGCTGCTGTGGATGCTCTCGACCTCGATCAAGCAGACGACCGCCTTCTACGTCTATCCGCCGAAATTCCTGCCGGACCACCCGACGTTTGCCAACTTCACGGACTTCTTTCACCGCGGCGCCTGGCGATACCTCACCAACTCCGTCATCGTCGCCGTGGCGATGACCGTGATCGTCGTGGTTACCAGCACGATGGCCGGCTACGCGGTGGCGAAAATCCCGTTCCGCGGCCGGAACCTGGTTTTCGGCATCCTCTTGAGCGGACTGATGATCCCGTGGGAGATCACGATCATTCCCCTCTACATCATCGTCGTCAAGATCGGCTGGGTGAACACCTACCAGGGCGTCGTGTTGCCGATGTGCGCGACCCCGCTCGGCATCTTCATCATGCGCCAGTTCCTCCGTTCGATCCCCAGCGAGCTGATCGACGCCGCGCGCGTCGACGGGGCGTCGGAGTTCGCCATCTTTCGCCAGATCGTCGTTCCCCTCTGCAAACCCGCGACGGCCGCGCTCGCCACGATCATCTTCTTGAGCGCCTGGGGCGCCTTCCTCTGGCCGTTGATCGCTTCGAGCCAGAACGAGAAGCAGACCCTCCCCGTCGCGATCGCCCTCTTCAAGCAGCAGTACAGCTCCAGCTACGGCTTGATGATGGCGGCCGCCACCGTGGCCTTCGTGCCCGCGCTGGCCATCTTCCTCGCCTTTCAGCGCTACTTCGTCCAGGGCATCACGATGTCGGGGTTCAAGGGATAGCCGCCGAGGGGAGTCGGCGGTGACCGGGAGGGATCAGTGACGGGCGCCAGGGTAAAGGTCGGGGTGATCGGGCTTGGGCGATTCGGCGAGAGTCACCTCCATGCGTACCGCTCGATTCGCCATGCCGAGGTCGTCGCCGTCGCGTCGCGCTCCCGCGAACGGGCGAACGAAATCGCCTCGCGTTTCGCGGTGCCCCGCTCCTACGACGATTTCCGGGCGTTGATCGCCGATCCCGGCGTCGAGGCGATCAGCGTCACCACCGGGGAGCACGACCATCGCGATCCCGTCGTGGCCGCCCTGGCCGCCGGCAAACCGGTCCTCGTCGAAAAGCCGATGGCGTCCACGCTCGCGGACGCCGACGCGATGCTGGAGGCGGCGCGGCGCTCCGCCGCCTTTCTGATGCCCGGCCACATCCTCCGCTTCGAACCCAAGTACGCGGCACTGAAGGAAGCCGTCGAGCGCGGCGAGTTGGGCGAATTAACGTCGATCTCGGCACGCCGCAACCGTCTTCGCGGGCAGGTGCCGATCTACGGGCGGGCGGGACCGGCGTTGGTGACGGCGATCCACGACATCGACGTCATGCTCTGGATCACCGGCAGCACGGTCGTCTCCGTCCGCGCCTTCCAGCGCCTCGGCACACTACCGGGCGACCACTGCGGTGTCTGGGCGCTGATGCGACTCGCCTCCGGCACGATCGCGATGATCGAGAGTTCCTGGATGACGCCGGATGGCGTCGAGCCGGGAGGGGACGACGCGTTCAGCGCGATCGGCACGAAAGGTTTGGCGCGCATCCAGTTCGACGTACCGCCGATGTGGATCAGCACGAGCGACGGTCTGCGGGCGCCGGACGTGAGTTTCGAACCGCGGGTCAACGGCGTCTCGACCGGAGCGCTGCGCGAGGAACTCGCCTACTTCACCGCCTGTGTGCTGGACGGTATCCGTCCGACGGCGATCGCGCCCGAAGACGGGCGGGCCGCGCTCGCGGTGGCGCTGGCGATGATCGACTCGGCCCGCCAAGACCGAGAGATCGTCCTGGCGCCGCCGGCGGTCCCGGTCGCTTCGTGAGCGGGTGGGGAGGAATCGCGTGAGTGCTGGACTGGTGCCCCGAACCGATTTCCTCGGATTGGACGCGGACGCGGTCACCCACCTTTACACCGCCGCCGAATGTCCCATGCTCGGGATTGCCGCCGCGGCGATGACCGAGTACGCCGCCTGGAAGTCGCGGGCGGAAGCGGGCCGGGCGCACCACCGCGAGGTGACCGACTCCTGCAAGACCCGCTTGGCGCAACTGTTGGGGGCAAGTACCGACGAGATCGCGTTGCTCGGGTCGGCCTCGGAGGCCATCAACGCGGTCGCGGCCGCCGTCGACCTCGAAGCGGGCGACAACGTGGTCATCAACGATCTGGAGTTTCCGTCGGTCGTGCTGCCGTGGTTGCGCCTGCGCGAGCGGGGAATCGACGTCCGCCTCGTTCGCCACCAGAACTGGGAGATCCCGACCGACCTTCTCCTCGCCGCCGTCGACGACCGCACGCGGGTGGTCGCCCTCAGCCACGTCAGCTACGTGAACGGCTGGCGCCACGACGTCGAGGCGATCTCGACTGCCCTCCGGGGAACCCGGACGCGCTTCTTGCTCGATGCCACCCAGACGGTCGGCGTCTTGCCCGTCCAGGCGGCGCTGGCCGACTTCCTCGTCAGCAGCACCTACAAGTGGTTGCTCGGCACGCACGGCCTCGGGGTGCTATACGTCAATCGAGACACCGTCGGGCAACCCGAACCGGCGGCGATCGGTTGGTTTTCGCTGGAGACCGCGTTCACCGAAGACCGCTACGAGCGGTACCGCCTCCGCGCCGACGCGGGCCGGTTCGAGACCGGTTACCTCAACTTCCCGGCGATCTACGCCCTGAATGCCTCGGTCGGCTACCTCCTGGAAATCGGCGTGGACCGGATCGCCGCGCACGCGCACGCCCTCGGCGACGAGTTGATCGCCGGTCTCTCGGGGCTCGGCTTGACGGTCACCACGCCCGCCGTTCGGGCTCGACGCGGGGCGAGCGTGACCTTCCTGCACGAGCGTGCGGCGGAGATCGGCCAGCGATTGGCGGCAACGGGGGTCTACGTCTGGGCGGGTGACGGACGGGTGCGAGCCTCGGCCCACGCCTTCAACGACTCGCGGGACGTCGAACGATACCTGGACGCCCTGACCACGGTGAACGACGAGCAGCGGGCCAGCGCACGAAGGGTTGGTGGGTGAAAACGCGAGCCATCGTCATCGCCGAGCCGTTCAAGGTCCAGTTACGCGAGGTGGAATTGCCGGCGCCGCAGCCGCACGAGGTGGTTGTTCGCACGCTGTTCTCGGGGATCAGCGTCGGCACCGAGCGCCACTACATCACCGGCGTCTACGCCGACATGGGACAGGACGTGGCCGCCAACTACCCCTTCGTCACGGGCTACCAGCGGAGCGGCGTCGTCGAGTCGGTCGGCGGTGCGGTCGACGACCTGGCCGTGGGTGACCTCGTGATCATGGGTCGGTCCCGCCTCGCCGATCCGCGGTTGAAGGGCGGTGCCGGCCACGTCGGGATCGGCGTCTTCGACGCCAAACAGGTCTACAGACTCCCGGCCGGTGCCGATCCGGAAGCGGCGGCGCTCTGGGTGATGGCCGGGGTCGGACTCCACGGCGCCCGGATGACGGCCGTCCGCGCCGGCGAGGTGGTCGCGGTCATCGGTCTCGGGATGATCGGTCAGATGGCGGCGCAGGCGGCCCGTCTCCGGGGCGCGCGGGTGATCGCGTCGGACCGCGACGCCCGGCGCGTGGAGATCGGCCGGCACAGCGCCGACGAGGTGTTCCAGGGCACGGCGGAGGAGTTCGCCGACCACGTGCTGGCGACGCATCCCGCGGGCGTCGACGTGGTCGCCGACACGGGCGCAAAGGTCGAGGTCTGGGAGACGTGCCAACGGCTGGCCCGGCGGGAAGGCCGCGTCAACCTGCAGGGGTATTACCCCGGTTCGTTCCGGATCGATTCGTACAACGCCCACGTCCGCCGGATGCAGATCTTCTGCCCCTCCGGGTACGACGACCCGAACGAGATCGCGGCGGCGATCCCCCGCTTCTCGATCCAACCCTTGATCACCCATCGTTTCACCGCCGGCGAGGCGGAATCGGCGTACGACCTCGTGATCCGCGCGCCGAAGGAGATCGTCGGCGGCATCATCGACTGGAGGACGGAGGCTTGACCGGACCGCAGAGGAGATGGTCCGCGTCCTCCGTAGGGGCGGACCGCCGTGTCCGCCCGGTCACGTCGTCGCTCATGCAGGAGGGCGGACATCGCCCAAAGGGCACCCGGTCCGCCCCTCCAGAGGGCGTGGACCGACTCCGTTGCAAAGTGGTGTGGGCCGACCGCACGCCCGCGTCGATCGGATGCCAGGTTTCGGTGTGAGGAGCAAGGGAACGTGGAGCATTTTCGCAGCCGGGGGAGCGTGCTCGACAAAGCAAACGGGACGTTCGCGATCCGCGAGTTCGATTTGCCGCCGCCCGAGCCGGGCGGTGTGATCGTCCGCCAGGAACTGGCGGGGATGTGCGGGACCGATTACCACGTCTTCCGCGGGCACTGGCCGAACCACCCGTTCCCCGTTTTGCTGGGCCACGAGAACGTCGGTGTGCTGCACGCGCTGGGCGAGGGGGTGACGACCGATTTCGCGGGGCGACCGGTCCAGGTCGGCGACCGGGTGGTGACGATCTCGACCGGGGGCGCCTGCGGGCAGTGCTACGCCTGCGTCGTCTTGAACCAACCCGGTCTCTGTCCGAACCGGGTGATGGAGCGGCCGTCGCTCGACGCCGTCGACGGCGAGCGCATCCACGTCTTCGGCGGCGGGTACGCCGAACTCCTGCGGCTGCGGCCGAATCGCTACGTCATGTTCAAGACGGACCTCGATCCCGCGGCGGCGGTGATGCTGGAACCGCTCTCGAATTCGATCCACGGCTTCGAGCGCACACCGGTCCGCCTCGGCGAAACGGTCGTGATCCAGGGGTCGGGCGGGATCGGGTTGCCGGCGGTCGCGGTCGCCAAGCTCTCGGGCGCGCTGCGCATCATCGTCGTCGGCGGGCCGAAGGGACGACTCGAACTGGCCAAGGAGTGCGGCGCGGACGTCTGCCTCGACATCGCCGACGTACCCGCCGTCGAGGACCGGATCCGCATCGTGCGGGAGGAGACACCGGGCGGGATCGGCGCCGACGTCGTCGTCGGCGCGACGGGCATCGCCGCCACCGTCACCGAGGGGATCGCCTACCTGCGTCCCGGCGGAGCACTCTGCGAGATCGGGAACGCGACCGACAGCGGCGAGATTCCGTTCAGTCCCTACCGCGACCTGCTGGGCAAGCGTGCGCTCCTGGCCGGGATCGCGGGCACGGGCGTCAAGCACTACGCGCTCGCGCTCAGGGTGCTCGAGAAGGGCGGTTTTCCGTACCAGGCGATGGTCTCGCACCGGCTACCGATCGAGCGGGTCGCCGAGGGGATCGGCGCGCTCGGCGGCGGCTATCGGATCGACGGCCGCGACGCGATCAAGATCGCGGTGGCACCCAACGGAGCGGTTGCCTGAGGAAGCGGTCGATAAAAGCGCGCGATGCGGGCGGCCGCAGCGCGGAGGAAATCGCGGAGAAGGGAGTCGACGGCGGTGTCACGGTTGATGCGGATCGGTTTCGTCGGGTGCGGCAGCCACGCGACGCAAAACATCTATCCCGCCCTGCGACTGGGCGTCAACGGCTCTCCGACTCTCAAGGAGCCGATCGGCGAGTTGATCGCCTGCTGCGATTTGAAAGAGGATCTGGCCAAGCGCAACGCGAAGGTCTTCGCCTTCGAGCGTTACTACACCGATCAC
>DATBFX010000083.1:0-3162 GCA_036558305.1 Thermomicrobiales bacterium
CGGTACGGACGCCGCGCGCCAGGCTGTCCCCGGCCAGCGTGCCGGCGGGACCCGGCGATTCCCACAAGACCTCGGCCCCGGCGATCAGGGCCAACTCGTGGACCCGGCGCCCCTGCTCGGTGCCCGGATCGGCGGTGTAGGTGTAGTGGATCGAGGTGTCGGTGGCGCCGCAGTGGAAGTCGATCAAAACGTCGAGATTGGGAACCAGCGCGTCGGTCAGCGCCCGCGCCATCGCCTCGGTGATCCAACCGGCGGCGTTGCCGGGGAAGACCCGGTTCATGTTCTGCATGTCCTGCGGCGTGTGGCGGGTTCCCCATTCGTAGGCGAGCGGATTGGCACAGGGCACGGCGTAGAGCGTGCCCGCGATCGCCGCGGGTTGGAGCGATGCGAGCAAGCGCCGGATCAGATCGGCCGTGAAGATCTCGTCACCGTGGTGGGTCGAGACGAGTCCGACCCGCGGTCCGGATCGCTTCCCCCCGCCGACGTGCATGCCGATGGCGACGTCGAGTCCGGACGCCATCGTCGCGACCGGGATCGTCGTGTACTCCCACCCGGCCCCTGGCCCTCCTGCCGGTCCGCCCGTTCGCTGACTCACGCCTCTCCCCTCTCCTCGTTCAACCCAACTAGCGCGGCCGCGTGCGCCATTTCGGTACGTCGGGCACCCGTCGCCGCCATGTCGACGGTTTCGCCGGCGAAGACCACGCCGTAGTCCCGCTCCGCCGCCTCGCGCGAGACGAATCCGAGACCGACGTCGGCGGCGACCGCGGCCGGATCGCGCCGCCACGGCGCGCCGAAACCCCCGCCGCCCGGCAATTCCATGGCGATCCTGTCCCCGTGCGCCATCGTCAGCACGCTCTCGCCAGGCGGCATCGGCCGCCCGTTGACGAGCACCGTACCGAGGCGGCCGGGTTGCCCCCCCGCCGCACCCGGCGGGGGATACCGCAGCTTGTCCGGCCGAACGGAGGCGATCACCGGGCGGTCGGAAACGCTCGAGATCACGACGCGCTGTGCCAACCCACCGCGCGACTCCCCCGGACCGCCGGAGTCGGGTAGGAGCGCCTTTTCTTCCATCAGCAAGGGGGCACTGTTCTCGAAGACCTCGGTCGGGGTGACGGTGCCGTTGTACGGGAAGGCGATCGTCGGCAATCCGTCGATGCCGTCGACGGCCCCTTTGCCGCCGTTCGGCAACAAATGGCAGTTGAAGCGTCGCCCCTCTTCCCACTCGCCGTTCGCCGTGATCGACCAGAACGAACCACTGCCGGCCTGGACGATCCTCGGGACGACGCGGGCCAGCGCGTTGTAGATCGCGTTGTGGATGTGAAAACTCGTCTTCGAGCGCGACTTGACCGCACTCGGGAATCGGGTGTTGAAGACGCTCCCCAGGGGTGCGCTCGGATGGATCGGCCGGTAGATGCCCTCGTTGGCCGGGATCGTCGGCGTCAAGGCGCACTTGAGGGTGTAGACGGTGTCGGCGAAGGTGAGATTCATGACGTTGTTCATCGACCCGCGCGCGTACTGCTGCGAGGAACCCGCGAAGTCGACCCAGACGTCCTCGCCGTCCTTCGTCACCGTCGTCACGATGTGGAGCGGATCGACGTAGCCGTCGGCCCAGGCCTCGCCGCGCCAGGTGCCATCGGGCAACTCGGCGATCGCCCGTCGCATCGCGGTTTCGGAGCGGTCGAGGATGTGGGAGGCGATCCCGGTCGTGTCGGGCAACCCGTAGTCGTCGAGGAACTCGAGCAGGCGGCGCTTGCCGACGGCTTCGGCCCCGCAGATGGCGCCGATGTCGCCGATGACCTGGTCGGGGACGCGGACGTTGGCGGCGATGAAGTTGAAGACGTCGTCGTTGCGCCGTCCGGCCCGGTAAAGCTTGCTGGGCGGGATGCGCAGCCCCTCCTCGAAGAGGTCGCGTGCCTCGAACCAGGCCAGCGTGCCGCCGATGTCGGCGACGTGGGCGGCGCAGGCGATGAACCCGACGAGTACCTGACGGGAAAAGACCGGCGTGACGATCGTCAGATCGGGCAGGTGGCCGGAGGCGAGCCAGGGATCGTTGGTGACGAGGACGTCTCCGTCCTCGATCCCGTCGCGGCCGAAGACGCCCAGGAAGTGCTTGGTCGTGAAGGGCAGGGTGACGGTGAAGGCCGGCGAGCTGAAATTCGATTGGGCGATCGACCGTCCCTCGGCGTCGAGCATGATCACCGCGAAGTCGCGCGTCTCCCCCACGATCGACGAAAAGGAGGTCCGAACTAGGACGGCGTCGGTCTCGTCCATGATGCTGATCAAACGGTTCCACTGCACCTCGAGGGTGATCGGATCGATCGCCGTCTCCCGCTGTTCCACCGTTGCCGTCATGCCTCACCCTCCGCGGCATGCAGGAAGGTGACGACGAGGTTGGCGTCGCGGTCGACCTCGACCCCCATTCCCGGCGGCACGACGATGGTGCAGTCCGCTTCCTCGACGATCGCCGGTCCCTCGACGGTCGCACCGGGTGCCAGGAGGGCCCGGTCAAAGACGGCGGTCTCGACGAAGCCCCCGGCCTCGGCGAACCAGGCCTGCCGCGATCCCTTCCGCGCGCGCTCGGCCGCCCGCGGATCGGCCGCCGGCGTCTCGAGTTCGATCCGGGGCGCCGGACCGCTCGCCCGTACCCGGCAGGTCAGGATCTCGATCGGGACGTCGCGGTGGGCGTGCCCGAAGAGTCGCTCGTATTCCTCGTCGAAGGCCTGCCGGATGCGAACGAGGTCGAGCGCGGTTTCGCCCACCTCCGTCTTCGGCAGCGCCACGGTGATCTCGTGCCCTTGACCGACGTGCCGCAAGTCCGCGCTCCGTTCCAGCTCCGTTTCCTCCTGGGACACGCCGGCCGTGCGCAGAACGGCGAGCGCCTCGTCTTCCAATGTGCGGTAGACGTCGTCGAGGGTACCCAGATCGACCCGGTCCATCCGCCCGATGAACGAGCGAGCGAAGTCGAACGCGATCGGCGCGGTCAGGAAGCCGAGGGCCGACGCGACCCCCGCCGAGGGAGGACAGATGAAACCCGGCGCCTTGAGCGCCTTGACGATCGCGTGGGCATGGATCGGTCCCGCCCCACCGAACGCGACCAGCAGGTAGCGGCGCGGATCCTCGCCCCGTTCGGCGACGTGGACGCGGGTCGCCGAGATCATGCTC
>DATBFX010000084.1:0-18247 GCA_036558305.1 Thermomicrobiales bacterium
CCCCGACGCGCGTTCCGCGAGCTAGCGGCGGCGTTCACTGGGTGAGGTCGGCGCATCCCTGGGACGATACTCAGGGGCAGGGGGCCGCTTTGCGGGTGGTCCGCCGAATCGGGTTCATCCCAGTTCGATCCTTTGCTCCGCGAGCATTGGATTGATGAGGCGCACGACGGGAACACGCCACTTCGCTTCCGAGTGGTAGTACCAGAATGCTCGGGTCGGCGCCGAGGCGCGCAATCGCGGGCGCGACCGCGACCGCCCAGGCGATGTCCGCGTCGGCGCATCGGTCGTCGTCGCCCGGATCGCGGTGTAACGTGGTCACGCGTCGCCCCTTCCCTTGGTCGGCGGTCGCCCACCGCCCGCGCCGTGCGACCGGCCGAGCGGTTTTGGCCACGGTTTGGTCACGGACGATGCATCACGAGCCATCATTGCGCATAACAACAGCCCACCCGACCCCAGATAACTCCGCGTACGTACGCGACAATTCGTCATGATTTGACATTGTACGTCAGGGCCGTCTGGTGCTTCCTCAGCAGGTTGTCGTGGGTTCGAGTCCCATCACCCGATCCACGAATTTTGAGGGCCGCGCGGATTCAACATCACGCAGCCCTTGTCGTTTTCCACGCCGCCGGTCAACCAAATTCCGACGATGATTGCGGTATACTTCGGTACAAATCCGGTGTCCCGTTGCCAATTGGAGGGTTGCCATGTACGAAGTCTTCCCGCTCGTCGCCGGAGTGGTGATCGCGCTCCTGGTGCCGCGCTACGTCGGGGCCGGTCAGCGGAAGCTGGCCTACGGCGGTCTCGGCGTCGGTGTCGCCGCGCTGGCGACGATCATTGCCGGCGAGGAGTGGTTCTTCATCTTCGTCGACCTCGCCGAGGTCTTCATCGCCATGGGTGTGACGCTGACGATCGCCGCGTACTACTGGCCCGCCTGGCGAGCGACCGAACCGAACCCGGCGGTTCTCGCCGATGCGAACGCCGTTCGCGACACGGTCTCCAGAGTCGCCAAGTCCTTCCCCGGACGAAATTCCGACTAGTTACTTGGGACGACGCACGCAACAGCACGATGCAAAGCAATCGGTGATGGGGGGCGGCTGAACGAATCGTTCAGCCGCCCTCACTTTTCCTCAAATCCCGGCCAGACGATGCGACGGCAGGCTGGCATCGGGGGCAGACGTGGCTACCGCGGCCGCCGACCGTCAGGCGGACGATGGGACCGCCGCAGCGGGGGCAGGGATCGCCCGAATCGCCGCGACCGTAGACCCGCAGGTTGTGTTGGTTGCTGCCGGACGCACCATGTCCGTCCCGGAAACTGGAAAAGGACGTGCCGCGATTGGTCAGTCCCTCGCGCAAGACGGCGCGGATCGCGTGATGGAGGCGGCGCACCTCGTCGGAACTGAGACCGTTGGCGTCGCGGAGCGGGTGCAGCCGAGCGCGAAAGAGCGCCTCATCGACGTAGATGTTGCCGAGACCGGCGACGAGGGACTGGTCGAGGAGGACGCTCTTCAGCCGGCCGCTCCGGCGCTCGAGCGACCGCGCCAATTCATCGGCCGTGAACCGCGGGGAGAGCGGTTCTGGTCCCAGGCGCGCATCCAACGAGGCGAGCTCGGCGTCGGACACGTGGAGGACGCGACCAAACTTCCGCTGATCGGCGAAGCGGAGTTCGCTGCCGTCGTCCAGAACAATCGCTAGGTGCTCGAAGCGCACCGGTGCGGACCCCGGATCGAGGTGGACGAGGTTGCCGGTCATCCGCAGATGGATGAGTAACGACGTGCCGTCCTCGAGGTGGACGATCAGGTATTTGCCGCGCCGGCGCAGGCCGACGATGCGGCGGCCGGAGAGACGCGCCGCCACCGAGTCCGGGTCTTCGTCGCCGACGACGCCTTTGAAGGCGCCGACGCGGAGCTCGCGGATCGAGCGACCCACGATCGCGGCTTCCAGGCTGGTGCGGACTGTTTCGACTTCCGGCAGTTCTGGCATACTGGGCCCGGACCTGTTGGGTCACGTCATACCGCGGCCGATGGTAGCACGGAGTGGGTGGGAATCGAGACCGATGGGCGAACAAACCGATCCGGATTGCGTTTTTTGTCGCATCGCCAGAGGAGATTTCGGCACCGAGTTCGTCGCCGAAAGCGAGTCGGCGGTGGCGTTCCGCGACGTCCATCCGCAAGCTCCGACGCACATCTTAGTCGTACCCCGCCGGCACATCGCGTCCCTTGACGATTTGGGACCGGGCGACCGCGATCTGGCGTCCAATCTTCTCGCCCTGGCAGCGCAGGTTGCCCACCAAGAGGGGATCGTCCAATCCGGCTATCGCGTCCTGACCAACAACGGCGCCGACGCCGGGCAGACGGTCTTTCACCTCCATTTTCACGTTCTCGGAGGGCGACGGTTGTCGGGCGGACTCGGTTAGGTGGCAGTCGAAGGTCGGCGTATCCAGGGAGACGAGGCTCGATGGACGTCCCCTTGCGACAGCGGCTCGAAGACGATTTGAAGGTTGCGATGAAGGCGGGAGACCAGACCGGTCGCGACACGATCCGGTTTACGCTGGCGGCGCTCAAGAACGCCGAAATCGAGAAGGGCGGCTCGCTGTCCTCGGATGAGGCGATCGCCCTTTTGCAACGGGAGGCAAAGCGGCGCGCCGATTCGATCGATCAGTTCCGCGCCGGCAAGCGCGAGGACCTCGTGGCGCGAGAGACCGCCCAACTCGAGGTGCTCCAGCGGTATCTTCCGGCCGCGATGGGCGAGGAAGAACTCGGCTCCCTGGTCGCCGCGGTGATCGCGGAGACCGGCGCGACCGGACCGAGGGACATGGGTCGCGTCATCCCCATCGTCCTCCAACGCGCGGCAGGTCGGGCGGATGGGCGCCGGGTCAGCGGGGCGGTTCGCTCGGCGCTGAGCGGAACGCCGTAGACCCGGATCGGTTCTTAGCGTGGCCGCAGATGCCGTCGAACTCGACATCGTGGTGGAGGGCGAAAGTCCGCCGCCCGTCGACCCCGAGTTGCTGGCCGACCTCGTCGTCTTCGCGTGGGCGGCGGCCGGGGGCACAGGGAATCCTTCGATCGCCGTCGTGCTGACCGACGACGCACGGCTGCGACGTCTCCATCGCGACTTCATGGGGATCGACCAGGAAACCGACGTGATGACGTTTCCCCACGGCGAGGACTCGGGCGGAGACATCGTGATTTCGGTCGAGCGGGCCGCGGACCAGGCGCCCGACTTTGGGCACGGCACCGGCGAGGAAGTCGCGTTCCTGGCGGTTCACGGCGTGCTGCATCTGCGCGGGTGGAACGACGACACGCCCGCGGATCGCGCCGCAATGCTGGCCAGGCAGTCCGACATCATCGGAGCATTCCGGGTTGTACGGGGGACCGATCCGCGCTAACGGGCGTTCAACAGGGCGCGACGGAGGACGTCGGCCGCATTCAACCCGGCACGGCGTTCGATCTCCTCGAACGAAGAGCGGATGGGGAACGAATCGGCGGCGCGAGCGCCGCCGGCGACCACGACCGCGATCCTGCCTTCGTATACGGCCTCGACCGGATCGGCGTGGACGGCGATGCCGACGCCGACGCTCGCACCGGTCGAGCGACAAGACTCCGCGGCAAGAATCCCGGCCTCGACGCCGTCGTCCGGACAGGCGAAGGCCCCCCGAACCAGTGAGGCCGCGCCCGGTTCGGCGAGCAGGAGGGAGGCAAAGCGCCCGCCGCCGCCGTGATCGGCGATGCCGATGGTCAGTTTGCGGTCGCGCAGCAGCGCGAGCAGGGCGGACGGCAACGAGGTGTCGTCGGTGCCGTAGATGTATTTCTCCAAGCGAGATGCGACCTCGCTGGCCGCACCGTCGCGGAGGACGTCCGCCGCGGCGACGGTGTCGGCGACACCGGTCACCCGAACGTGGACGCCGTCGTCCTTCGCGTACGTGGCCACATTCGGATTGGGGTTCTTTACGAGGTCGTCCAGGAGTTGTTCGGCGGCCGACTCGCCGATGCCGATCGTTCGAAACGTGATCGTGCGAATCGCCCGAGCGGGGAGCCGCTCCCGCAACCTCGGCACGACCTGTTCCCGCCACATCCGGGTCATCTCGCGGGGCACTCCCGGCATCGAGACGATGACGCCGGTACCGCGGCGCACGAACCATCCCGGCGCCGTCCCGACGGGGTTGGGCAACGCCTCCGACGACGGGATGAGCCAGGCTTGCTTGCGGTTGCGGAGGGGCATCGCCAGGCCACGACCGGCGAAAAAGGCTTCCAGCGTTGCCAGGAGTTGGGGATCGAGCTCGGGCGTTTCGCCCATGACGTCGGCGATCGCCTCGCGGGTGAGGTCGTCGTCGGTCGGCCCGACCCCGCCCGAGCAGACGACGACGTCGGCATCGGCGGCGGCCGCGGTGATCGTGCGGGCGATGCGCGCGCGGTCGTCGCCAACCTGGGTGACGTGAAGCAATTCGATCCCAAGTGCGGCGAGTTCCTGGGCGAGAAACGTGGCATTCGTGTCGGTCAGGTGACCGAGGATCAGTTCGCTGCCGATCGAGACGATGTGGGCGCGCATGCCGTCCCTTCCACGCCGGCCCCGCGGCGTCGACGTCGAACCGTTTGAACCTGTCAGCGGAAGCGGTACCCTCGGAGGGGATCGAACCCCCAACCTTCTGGTTCGAAGCCAGACGCTCTCTCCATTGAGCTACGAGGGCAGATTTACTTTCGGCGTCACGAGCCCGAACGCCCCGGCGCGTCGGCGATCCGGCTGTAGTATATCTCAGAGCGGGCTCGTCGGCGTATGGGAAGCGAGTGGGTTTCGCAGGAGCGATGACTGATGGACGCGGTCGTCACGGCGGTGAGCCGCAGTGCCGGGCACACGATGAGCAAGTCGAATCGCGAAGGGATCACGTTGGTGGCCGGTCTCGGGGTGGACGACGACGCCCACCAGGGCCAGACCGTCAAGCACCGGTCGCGCGTTGCGCGCGATCCGGCGCAGCCGAATCTGCGGCAAGTGCACCTGATTCACGCGGAGTTGCACGACGAATTGCAGACCGCGGGTTTCAACGTCGTGGCGGGACAAATGGGAGAGAACATCACGACGCGCGGATTGGATCTGCTCCGATTGCCAACGGGTGCGCGCCTGCACCTGGGAGAATCGGCGGTTGTCGAGGTGACCGGGTTGCGAAACCCGTGCGCCCAACTCGACGGTATTCAACAGGGATTGATGGCGGCGACACTCGACCGTGATGAGGCCGGCAATCTGATCCGCAAGGCCGGCATCATGGGCATCGTCTTGGTCAGCGGTGAGGTGCGTCCGGGCGACACGATCCGCGTCGAGTTGCCCCCGGAGCCGCACCAGCGACTCCAACCAGTCTGAGGGGGTAACGCGGTTGGCCGTTTTGGTCGGATTTACGACCCTGAGTGCGTAGGGGCGCCACCGGTGTTAGGGAGAAGGAAGCGCGTCGGTCGCGGCGGCGATCACGACCGGGGCGCCGGCTGCCGCTTCGGTGAGGAGCACCAACGCACGGCGGAGTTGGGCTTCGACGTCTTCCAGCTCGTCGAGCAGGCGGGCACAGTCGACATCGCCCCGGTCGATGCGGCGACGACTGAGTTGGACTCGACCGATCGTAGCGGCGAGCACGTTGCGGACGTCGTGAGCGGTGGCGTGATCGATCGTCGAATCGGGCATCGATCAGACTCCCGATGAGGCGCGTCATTACCTGCGCGGCGGACATCCCGGCAATTTGCAGAGTGTATGCCAGGTTCCCACGGAATCGCCCGCCGTCGACCGATCTATCCGTTTGGAGCACTCACCCTTGGGTGGGGTGCCTTGCGGGGCTCGAACCCGCGACCTCCGGTTCCACAGACCGGCGCTCTGCCGATTGAGCTAAAGGCACCGTGCAACGAGGACGTGAAGGGAGAGTAAGCCGAGTTCTGTTCTCGATGATCATCTCTCTCGGTCCCAACGGGACCGGTCACCGGTTCGCCCGGCGACTGCTCTCGACTTTCGGCCTCGGCGAGCAACCTGATGGCGGCCGGGTCGGAGATTGCTGCGGGGAGGATTGCCCTTTTCACCCGGTGCCACGCCGTCCCTTGGGCCGACGAACCCGGTTTGGTCTCTGTTGCTCTCGCGCGGTTGCCCGCGCGCCGGTCTGGACTGTCGACGTTGGCACGCCGCCCCGGCTTTCGCCGGGCACCCTCGCTCTGCGCAGCTCGGACTTTCCTCTAGCCCAGGTGGGCCAGCGATCATCCTTCCGTTCGCGTCCTCGGTTGTCTTTCAATTTCCACGCGGCGGTGCGGCCGCGTGCAACTTGAACGGGCTATCCACCCGGTGCCGAAGGGGAGATTTGAACTCCCACGGGTTTACACCCACTACGCCCTGAACGTAGCGCGTCTGCCGGTTCCGCCACTTCGGCGCGGAGCCCCGGTCGGGGTCCGGTTGGGGAGCCGACCCGGGGACTCGAACCCCGGACCTGCTGTTTACGAAACAGCTGCTCTACCAACTGAGCTAGGCCGGCACGCCGGCACCCCTCGCTCCGGAGCGCGGAAACTATACCACGCGGGCGCCCCTGTCGCAATCGCGCCACGCCGCGCGCGACTCCTTCCCGACCGGCCGATCGGTCCCAATCGGGCAGAGACGACCGATCCTTTGGGTCAACGATCGGGGAGGCTATGGTATGGTTGCCCTCCGGATGGGCTCACCCTGCCGCCGGCTCCCGATGCGGCGGCAGTTGGGTGAACCGGTGAGCCCGGAGGGCGTCGAGGCGCCGTGGCGCAACGCAGACCGCAGCCGCCGCGGACGAGGCCGGCAACCAACCCAAACCGCTCGTTTCGGCGTCGGCTGGCGCGAATGCCACGGGCACAGTTGGTTTTTTCGCTCGTCGCCCTCCTGGTCGTCGTCACGCTGGTCGTCGGCGCGCTCGGGACGGCGATCGTCGACGGTTTGACGAACTCCGGCCAGAACCAGGAACCGGCGACCATCGACCCCAACGAACCCGACGCCCCCGATGCCTACGAAACGTCGCTCCGCACCCAGGTGGCCGCCAATCCGAGCGACGCCGCGTCGCTGGCGCTCCTGGCGAACACCCTGGCCCAGAGCGGGCGCCTGAGCGAGGCGATCGACTATTACGAAAAGGCGCTGGAACTCGATCCGGAAAACTGGACGCTTCGACTCGACTTCGCCCGGTCACTCGCCGACGGCGGCAAGCGGAACGACGCCGAGTTCCAATTCAAAAAGATCGTCGCCGGTCAACCGGCAAATTACGAAGCCCATTACTACCTCGCGGAGCTGTACCGGAACTGGTTGCCGCCGCGGAACGACGAGGCCGCCGCCGAGTACCGACGAACCATCGAGGTCGGCCCCGGTACCTACGTCGCCGAATTGGCAGCCCAGGCCCTGAAGGAACTCGGTTACGCGACACCCGAACCGGCCGCATCGCCGGTATCGCCGAAAACGGAGGCCACGCCGTGAGTGACGCCGGTACGCAACCCGTCATCAGTCCCGAATTGCTCGCGATCCTCGTCTGCCCGGTCGACAAGCAGGAGTTGCGGCTCGAAGGGAACCGGTTGATCTGCACCGCCTGCAACCGGAGTTACCCGATCGAGGACGGCATTCCCAACATGCTCGTCGACGAGGATGCCTGACGAACAGACGTTCGGAATGCGGAGTATACTCGGTTCATGACTGACGCACGCCTCGCCCCACGCGGCCCAACCGAGAACCGCGACCAACAGCGGGTGGTGACGCCGCGCCCGCGCGGCGAAGACTCCCAGATCGAGCGCAGTCTCCGCCCACGGCGGTTGGCCGAGTACATCGGGCAAGAGCGGGTGAAGTCGAGTCTGGCGATCTTCATCGCCGCGGCGAAACAGCGCAGCGAAACGCTCGACCACACGCTCTTCTACGGTCCGCCCGGTCTCGGCAAGACGACGTTGGCCTCGATCATCGCGGTCGAGATGGGCGTCAATCTGCGCGTCACCTCCGGTCCGGCGATCGAACGCGCCGGCGATCTGGTCTCGATCCTGACGAACCTGAAGGCGGGCGACGTCCTCTTCATCGACGAGATCCACCGGCTCAACCGCGCCGTCGAAGAGGTCCTCTATCCCGCGATGGAAGACTTTGCCGTCGACATCGTGATCGGCAAAGGACCGGCCGCGCGGACGATGCGGATCAACCTGCCGCGCTTTACCCTCGTCGGCGCCACCACGCGGTTGGCACTCCTGACCGGGCCGTTGCGCGACCGGTTCGGTTCCGTCCTCCGGCTCGACTTCTACGAGTTGCCGGCGATGGAAGAGATCATCACGCGCTCTGCCGCGATCCTCCAGGTTCCCATCGCCGAATCCGGGGCGCGGGCGATCGCGCTGCGGGCGCGCGGGACGCCGCGCGTGGCCAACCGCTTGCTGAAGCGCGTGCGCGACTTTGCGGAGGTGCACGGCGAAGGGGCGATCACCGAGGAGACGGCCGACGCGGCGCTCGCCATGCTCGACGTCGACGAACTCGGACTCGACGACGTCGACCGCCGGATCTTGCGCGCCATCGTCGAGAAATTCGACGGCGGACCGGTCGGCATCGATACGCTGGCGGCGGCGACAAGCGAAGAGACCGACACCATCATGGACGTCTACGAGCCGTATCTCATCCAACTCGGCTTCCTCCAGCGCACGCCGCGGGGGCGAATCGTGACGCGACGCGCCTACGAGCACCTCAAGACGCCGCCGCCCGCCACCCTCGAGGCGCGCCAGCAAACGTTCCTCGAAGAGGTTTGATGACCACATCGCCGGCCGACCTCCTGGTCTCGGACTTCGACTACGACCTCCCACCGGAGTTGATCGCCCAAACGCCGCTACCGGAGCGGGACCGGTCGCGCCTGCTCGTGCTCGACCGTGCCGCCGCGGCGATCCGGCACGCCCACATCCGCGACTTGCCACAACTCCTGCAACCGGGAGATCTGATCGTCGCCAACAACAGCCGGGTCATCCCGGCCCGATTGCGTGCCAGGCGGAGCGGTACCGGCGGGCGCATCGAATTGCTCTTGCTCCAACGGGGTGACGACGGCGTCTGGGAAGCGTTGGCGCGGCCGGCGCGCCGGCTCCGTCCCGGCGAGCATCTCCTCCTGATCGGCAACGAACCCAACCACGACGCGACGGCGACGATCGAAGTGGTCGCGAAGGGCGACGAGGGGCTCGTGTGTGTCCGGTTCGTCGACGGCGGCGACGACCGACTCGACGCCTTCGGAACCGTCCCGCTGCCGCCCTACATCCATACCCGCTTGGACGAACCGGAGCGTTACCAGACGACGTATGCGACCGTGCCGGGATCGGCAGCGGCGCCGACGGCGGGTTTGCACGTTACGCCGGCTCTGCGAGAATCGCTCTGTCGACGAGGCGTCGGTTGGGCTGAGGTGACGTTGCACATCGGGCTCGACACCTTTCGTCCCGTGACGGTCGATCGAATCGCGGACCACCATATCCATCGCGAGTGGTGCTCCGTGACGGACGAGGTCGCTACGCGCATCGCCCGAACCCGCAACACGGGCGGCCGCATCATCGCGCTGGGCACGACGGCGGCGCGCACGCTGGAAACACTCGGCCGTGATTGGAATGCCGGGGAACCGCGAGGACTTTCCGGGCCGACCGACGTTTTCATCACGCCCGGGTACGATTGGCGACTCGTCGATGGAATGGTGACCAACTTTCACCTGCCGCGCTCGACGCTGCTGATGATGGTCAGCGCCCTGGCGGGTCGGGAACGGATTCTGGCCGCCTACCGGGAGGCCATCGAGCGCCGATACCGCTTCTTTTCGTTTGGCGACGCGATGTTGATCGTGTAGGGTTGCCGCCGGCGACGCTCGGTCGGCGGGGATCAGACGTGAGGTTACAGATGCACCATGCGGTCCGGCGCGACTCGACCCGATCTTCGACCACCGGCAACGGGTTGCGATCCGCGGTCGTGCTTCTTTTCCTTTCGGCGCTTCTCGTCGGCTGCGGAAAAAAGAGCGAATCCGGTTCCAGCGGCGCAACGATCGCGGCACCGACGTCGAATGCCGCCGATGCCGACGTCACCAGCGGCTGTTGGACGGCGGCCGACCGCAAGCAGTCGTCGACTCAGCCCATGCAATGGACCAAACCGCCGGCGATGATCGTCGATCCGGCGAAGCACTACACCGCGACGTTGACGACCAACAAGGGCTCCTTCGTCGTCGAGTTCTATCCGGGGGACGCGCCGCAGACGGTCAACAACTTCGTCTGCCTCGCCAAAGCGGGGTACTACGTCAATACGCCGTTCCACCGGATCGTGCAAGACTTCGTGATCCAGGGCGGCGACCCGACCGGCACCGGCGGCGGCGGCCCCGGCTACCAGTTCGCGGACGAGCCGATCAAACGGAACTACGAACTCGGCACGCTCGCGATGGCAAACGCCGGTCCCAATACCAACGGCAGCCAATTTTTCGTCGTCGTCGGACCAAAGGGTGAAGCCTTGCCGCAGCAGTACACGATTTTCGGTAAGGTCACGTCCGGGATGGACGTCGTCAACACGATCGCGCAGACGCCGACGAAGACGAGCTCATCCGGAGAGAAATCGGTTCCGTTGGAACCGGTCGTGCTGCAAGACGTGACGATCGCGGAGTCTTAGCGCGGTCTCGACCGCGCAAGTCACCCGGTAACTGCCGCGACACGGCGGCGCATCGCGCGCGAATTGGCGCGTG
Source organism: Thermomicrobiales bacterium (assembly GCA_036558305.1). GTDB lineage: Bacteria > Chloroflexota > Chloroflexia > Thermomicrobiales > UBA6265 > DATBFX01. The sequence goes on from DATBFX010000084.1 coordinate 10,676, forward strand.
GGGAGGGACGATGGCAGCTCAGCAGTGGAAGCAACCGCCGGCATTGGCGATCGACCCGGCAAAGCGATACACGGGGTCGTTGGAAACGAACAAGGGCACGTTCGACGTCGAGTTCTACCCGGACGACGCGCCGAAGACGGTCAACAACTTCGTCTTCCTGGCCCGGGCCGGTTACTACGACGACACCCCGTTTCACCGGATCATCAGCGGTTTCGTCATCCAGGGCGGCGACCCGACGGGAACCGGGCGCGGTGGTCCGGGGTATCGTTTTGAGGACGAACCGATCAATCGCAACTACGAACTCGGGACGCTGGCGATGGCGAACGCCGGGCCGAACACCAACGGCAGTCAGTTCTTCGTCATCGTGGGCCCATCCGGGCGTCAACTGCCCAAGAACTACACGATTTTCGGCAAGGTCACCGCGGGCATGGAGGTCGTCGACGACATCGCGCGAACGCCGACGACGGGCCCGAGCGGCGGCGAACGGTCGACGCCGGTCGAACCGATCACGCTCAAGAAAGTGACGATCACCGAGTCGTAGGCACGAGGTTCGCTTCTCAGGAACGGACGGGCGTCGGATTGTTCGATTCGGCGCCCGTCCGATCGCCGTGACAATGCGTCCGGTTCATGCAGCGTCTTGCAGTTCGTCGCAGACCGCCTCGTATTCGTGGAGAAGGTCGATCCAGAATGTCTCCCAGGCCGAAACGTCGGCCCCGGTCGCGATCGCTTGATCGATGCGGCGATACCCGTCGTCGAGCCGGCGGGCGAGGATCTCACTCCGGCGACCATGCGCTTCCTTGTCCGATCCGACCGCACCGGTAGGAATCCGCCTCAACTCCGACATCATGCAACCCTCGGCCGACATGGCTCGCTCGACACGAGCGATTCGCACTCGGCAAGACACTCCGCTACGACGCCAGTTCGGTGACCGCGCGCCGCGACTGCAAGCGGTCGATGAAAGCCGAGGCGTCACGCCGGTCCAATTCGGCGACGGTTGCCTTGCCGTAGACGCGCTCGATCTCGCCGTTGAGTTCGTCGTCAGAGAGCCCCTTTTCGCGCGCGATCGCCTGGATGAACTTGAGCTGGCGCGGGGTCACCGGCTGGTTGAGACTGGCGACTCGGCGATCGCCGTTGTCGCTTTGTCCCTCGGCCATGCGGCGCCCGCGGGTCGAGGCGAAGTCGATCGGCGAATCGACGACGGCCCCCTGCGTCGCTCCGAAGTCGAAGTCGGGGCAGAATTGGGTGCCGAAACCGAGCGCGGCGAGTGCGCGCCCCAGCGCCTTCGTCTCCGCCTTTTCCAGATAATCCCGGAAGTCGTTGTAGCCCTCACTGCCCCAACCGGTCGCCGAACCGCCGCCGGGAATCGTGACCCTGGCCCGGAAGACGGCCAAAGCCTGCCCTGAGCTTGCCGAAGGGTCGTGGCTGACCAACTCGGTCTCGACGGTCGCGTCCGGGTGCGCCTCGCGCAACCAGACCAGCCGCCATTTGACTTCGAGGTAGTCGGACGAGCCGACCTTGGTCAGGTACTTGCTGGGGTCGAAGTTGCTCTGCTGGGCCATCGGTGAGGACCTCCTCCTCAATGGTAAAGAACAAATGTTCTGAGCGCATTCTAGGACATCCATTCGCAGGTGTCAAGCTGGCAACGAAGAGCGGAAGGCGAATGAGTCCCTCAGTCCTCAGTCCTCAGTCCTCTCCCGTCTTCGTTTTGCCGTGTGCTATAATTCGGAAAAGTGTACGGACACTGACCGCTGGAAGGGATGGACGGGTGAAGGTCTCCTGCCTTCAAGAGAATCTGCAACGGGCGCTGGCCCAGGTTTCGCGCGCGGTGGCCACCAAGACGGCGCTGCCCGTCCTCAGCAACGTCCTTCTCGCCACCGACGAGGGCCGACTCAAAATCGCCGCCACGAACCTGGAAATCGGCATTACGACCTGGATCGGCGCCTCGATCGAAGAGGAGGGGCGGATCACCGTCGACGCCCGCCTCCTGTCCGAATTCGTCAACACCTTGCCGGCGGATGCGGTTCAACTCTCGACCGACCCCGTGCGCTCGTCGTTGCTGGTCCAATGCGGACGCGACAAGGCCGCGATCAACGGGATCGACGCCGACGACTTCCCCGTCATCCCCACCGTCGGCGGCGAGGCGTTCTCTGCCTCGGTCGACCCCCAGATCTTCCGGGAGATGATCGCCCAGGTCGAATTCGCCGCCGCCAGCGACGACAGCCGACCGGTCCTGGCGGGCGTCCTCTGCCGGTTCGAAGAGCAAACGCTGACCGTGGCCGCCGCCGACGGCTTCCGGCTCGCGGTACGGGAAGGAGCGCTCGCGGAACCGGTGCCATCGCGCCTCGACGTCATCGTGCCGGCGCGCGCTCTGCGCGAGCTGGCGCGCATCGTCGGCGATTCGACCGAATCGGTGAAACTCGCGATCACGCCGAACCAGAGTCAATTGCTCGCCCGCGTCGGGGAGACGGAGTTTCTGTCGCGGTTGATCGAAGGCACCTTCCCGGACTTCCGCCAGATCGTGCCCCGCGAGTTCGCGACGCGGGTCGAACTCGGACGCGAGGCGTTCATGAACGCGGTCCGCCGTGCCAGCTATTTCGCCCGCGACAACAACGACGTGATCCGGGTCATCGTCCGGCCCGGTGACGACGACGTGATGCCGGGGACGGTCGAGATCTCCGCCACCGCCGCCGAGCGGGGCAACAGTCAGTCGTACGTCGATTCCTCTGTTAGTGGACCAGAATTGCAGATCGCCTTCAACGCGCGCTATTTATCGGACGTTCTCGGCGTCGTCAAGCAGGGCCAGGTCATGCTCGGCATGAACGGCGCCAACCAGGCCGGTATCGTGCGTCCGGCCGGATCGGACGACTACACGCACGTCATCATGCCGATGGTCATCGGCGCCCATTAGGCCAGGAGCGGCACCCCGCGCCGCGCTCGCCCGTACCCCGCCCATGCACCTCCGCCGCCTCATCCTCGAAGAATTCCGCCTCTACCACCATCTCGAACTCGAACTCGCACCCGCCGGGTTGGCGCTGCACGGCGCCAACGCCAGCGGCAAATCGACCCTGCTCGAAGCGATCGCCATGCTCGCCACGACCCGTTCCGCCCGCGGCAGCGGCGAGCGCGAGGTCGTCAACTGGCGAAGCGGGCAGGAATTTGGCTTCCCGCCGTTTGCGCGTGTCCGCGGCCACGTCGAGCGGCTGGAGGACGAGGTCGACGTCGAGATCGCGCTGCAACTCGACGCCAACGGCAACGGCCCGCTGCAAAAGGCGATTCGGCTGAACGGCCGCACCGTCCGCGCCATGGACGCGGTGGGCTCGCTGAAGACGGTGCTGTTCGCCCCGGAGGACGTGGCACTCGTGTCCGGGCCCCCAGCGGGGCGCCGGCGCTACCTCGACTTGATGATCTCCCAAATCGACGGGCGGTACCTGCGCGCCCTGGCGCGGTACAACCGGATCTTGGAGCAGCGCAACAGTCTGTTGCGGTCGCTGGGTCGGGAGGGAGCGAGCGCGGCTTCGGCCGCGGTCAACGCTCAGCTTGCCTATTGGGACGAGGAATTGGTCGCGTTCGGGTCGCGAGTGATCGCCCGCAGGCTTCTCGCGAGTCGCCGTCTGGCGGCCCACGCCGCCGTGCGCTACGCGAGTTTCGGCGACAACCGCGAGCTGTCGATCGGATTCCGGCCAAGCGTGGACGACCCCTCATGCCGGTCGGCCGCGGAGACCGGCGGAGCGGAGGCAACCCAGGCGGTCGTCGCCCGCAGCTTCGGCGATCAGATCCAGGAGATTCGCCGCGACGAGTTGCGCCGCGGCATCAGCCTGATCGGTCCCCATCGCGACGACTTCTCACTGGCGCTCGACGGTGTCGACCTGGCGGCCTTCGGTTCGCGCGGGCAACAGCGCCTCGCCGTCGTCGCCCTCAAGCTCGCCGAAACCGACCTGATGCGGGAGGAGACCGGCGAACGCCCGGTAATCCTGCTCGACGACGTGCTCTCCGAACTCGATCCGCGCCGGCGCGACGACTTGACGCGGGCGGTCACCGACCTCGATGCTCAAGTCATCGTGACCGCAACCGATGTGGAGACGATCGATCGCTCACCGCTTTCCATCCTTCCGCGCGCCGAGGTGAGCAATGGCGTCGTCCAAAAGACGTCGACGTGATCGAGGCTCAGAACGAAACCTCGCTCGGCCGCCGTCACGGGCCACGCATGGAATACCCCCCGAGCCGTGGTCGATCCTGGGGCCACCGGCGGCGCCGCGTACCCGCGCTCCGTCAGCGCCGTCAAGACCGACCGACTCGGTCCCATTCTGGCGAGTTCTCCGTCGCGTCCGGCCGGACTATCTGACCGGCTGCCAGCCCACCGGGACTTGCCCGGCTCCTACCCTGGGCGAACGCGGCTTCGTTTTCGCCTCGCGCCACCTCTCTCGGTAGCACGATTGCATGATGCGCCCTTCCGTCTGACTGCGCATCCGCAGGGTTACGTATGGCATCACGGATTCCTGTTCGCCGGCGCCGAATGTCGTTCTAAGTGGTGTCACGTAGTTGCGTTGGCGAGAGCACGGCGTCGCCGACGCCCCTTCGGCATTTTTGCCTATGCTTGAAGGGCGACAATTGGTCCCCCGTCCGGTCGGGCCGGCCCAACCCGATTGATTCCCACTCGGCGGACGGCGGGAATCGCGCTCGCCCCACGTCTGGGACGCCGAGGCGGCACCCATGCCGATGTCGCGGCCTGGGGTCCGGTGCACAGACAGGAAACGGGGCGGGTTGCCACAGTGTCGGACCGCGTGGTTTTGTAATGGCAGACAACGCCCGGCGGGCACCCAATCCGCCATTGCGGAGAACGGGCCATCTCCTTTGATCGCCGCTTGAGGGCGTCTCTGACGAGTCACCGTCCGCTTGAGACAGTGAGCACGACCAAGCCGACCAGCGCCCCGATACCGGCCGTCTGCTCCTCGTCGTTGATCCGGAAGTTCCTACTCCTGGAGTTCCCCCACGACGAAGAATTCCGTCGCGAAGACCGCGGCGCGGCCCACGGCCAAATCTTCTACCGTGCTCTCGGCCTCCATTTCTGATGGTCGCAGGCTGCGGTCTCAAGTGCTGTCAAACGTGAAAAGAACCGGGAGAGTTGGTCCTCCCGGCTCTCCATTTCCCGCATATCTCTGCGGTTTTCGGTTGGCTGGGGTGCAGGGATTCGAACCCCAACTACCTGATCCAGAGTCAGGCGTCCTACCGTTAGACTACACCCCAACGGTCCATTGATTATAGCAAGCTCCACGCGCCGAGTCGAATGCAACGCCGGCCGTCTGACTCGTGCGCGTCTTGATCGGAGCGTGGCTCAACTCAACCGCTGGCAACACCTGCGAGGTCTCGGAGGACGGTGACGTACCGCTGTCACCTTTGCAGCCGTAGGATCGGTGTGAAGCTGGTGCTCTTGTTCCCATGGAGTGACGGAGGACATGGATGACGGCCATCGAACGGGGGTTGGCATTTCTCGGGCGCGAGGGTCGCCCCGTCGACACCGCGTGGGCCCGGGCCCTGGCGGGGCAAGGTTCGCGCGAGGCGGCGATCGACGCCCTCGCGGCCTACCAGAACGACGACGGCGGCTTCGGACGCGCGCTCGAAGTCGACATCAAAGCCCCGGACAGTCAGCCCTTCGCGACCCACCTCGCGATGCTCGTGCTGTTGTCGCTCGGGGTCCCGTCGGACGCACCGATGGTCCGGCGCGTCGCAGCGTGGCTCGAGCGCGAGCAGGGGGAGGACGGGTGCTGGCGGTTTGCGCCGGGTGTCTACGATCACGAGCTTGCACCGTGGTTTGCCGGTTGGACGTTCCCGAGTCTGAACCCGGCGCTCTGCCTCGCCGGGACCGCGACGCGACTCGGCATCGGTTCCGATCGTCTGTTCGACCGGGTCGCGTCCCTGGTCGACCGTCTCGCCTCGGTCGAGGAGATCGAGCAGGGCGAGTATTACGCGATCCTTCCGTACGTCGGGTACTTTCCGTGGGTCGACCACCCGCGTCGCCCGGAGTTTCTCGACCTGCTTGCCGATCGCGTCCGCCGGAGCGCCGAGACCGGCGGCTACGCCGATGCGGGGCACTTCTTCGGACACGTCGGGGCCGCCGGCGGCGAGATCGCCCGCCGCCTTCCGCGCGCGTTGCTCACGGCGCAGCTCACCCGATTGGGCGATGAGCAGCAGGACGACGGGGGTTGGCCGGTTCCGTACGACCCGGCGTGGCGGTCGTGGGCAACCGCGTCGTCCATCGCGACGCTGATCGACTTCGCCTAGTGCCGTCTCGGCGAAGCGTCTGGGTCAGTGGCCATCCTTGTCGGCATGCAACCTCCCCTGTTGGTCCGTTCGCCGACGGACGCCGAGCGCCGGGCCATGGAGGCCGGCCTGCGCTCGCCCGTGGCCTTCCCGCTGCCGGTCAAGAGCCCCTGGCTCAACCCGATCGAGCCCAAGTGAACGCACGGCAGGCAGCGCGTCGTCGAACCGGCGCGCCCGCCGACCGCCGAATTGGACGACCGCGCCTGTCGCGCCCTCGGCGCCGACCATGCCGACCGCCCCACCATGCCCAAGGCAGCCACCTGACCTTGCACTAACCCCTCGGTGTCGTTCGGCAAGAATGCTAGACTCGCCATGCGTTTGACCCGGATGCCTGTCGCCCCGCGCAGTCGACGGATACCGAGCCGATGATTCAACAGCAACACGACCTTCTCGACGGACTGAACGCCGAACAACAACTCGCGGTGACCACGACCGAAGGCCCGGTGCTCGTCGTCGCCGGACCGGGTTCCGGCAAGACCCGGGTGCTCACCCACCGCATCGCCTACCTGATCGAGGACAGGAACGTCAACCCCGACCGCATCCTGGCCGTGACCTTCACGAACAAGGCGGCGCGGGAGATGCGCGACCGGGTCGGCCGGCTGATCGGCGAGCTCGGCGCCGCCGGTCTGGTGATGGGGACGTTTCACTCGCTCGGGGTCCGCTTCCTGCGGCAGAACCCCGGCATCGTCGCCGATCGCCTCGGCATCCTGCCCAACTTCCTGATCTACGACGACGCCGATCAGATCGAGACGGCAAAGCAAGCGATCGTGGCGATCGGTCTCGACCCGAAGCAAGTGGCGCCGCGGCGGATGCTCTCGCGCATCTCGGCGGCGAAGAGCATGCTGCTCGGTCCGGGCGAGTTCCAGGCGGCGGCCGAGACCTACGACGACGAGGTGATCGCCCGGGTCTACCGCGAGTACCAGCGGTTGCTGAGGAAAGCGAACGCCGTCGACTTCGACGATCTGCTCGGTCTGCCGATCCGCCTCTTCGACGAGGCACCGGGGCTTCTAGAGCGCTACCAGGAGCGCTTCCGCTACCTCCTGGTCGACGAGTACCAGGACACCAACCGGGTCCAGTACGTCCTCGTCGCCGCCCTCGCCGACAAGCACCGCAACCTCTTCGTCGTCGGCGACCCCGACCAGTCGATCTACGGCTGGCGGCAGGCCGACATCCGCAACATCCTCGACTTCGAACGCGACTATCCCGACGCCAAACGAATTCACCTCGAGCTCAACTACCGGTCGACCCGCCGGA
>DATBFX010000085.1:0-2749 GCA_036558305.1 Thermomicrobiales bacterium
GCGGCCCACCTGGCAGACGCCGAGGAAAAGGCGGCCGATCGGATCGCCCGGATGACCGGTGAAGACGAACCGGTCATCGAGGGGTACGATCAGGTCGAACTGGCCGAGCGGCGTGGCTACCGGCAGATGGACCTTTCTGAGGTCCTCCAACGATTCGAGCAACTGCCCGCCGAACGGATCGCGCTGCTGGAACCGGTTGACGCCGCGGGCTGGCAGCGAACCGGGCGCCACACCCAGGAAGGCGTGATCACGCTCACTCAACTCACCCGGCACATGTGCCGGCACGACGCGACCCACTTGGCGCAGATCGCCCGACTGGTGCGTGAGGCGTGAGAGACGATGGCGTAGGGCGGGAGGTGGGAGGCGGAAGAGAGACTTTCCCCGTTCCCTGCGTCCCCACGCTTCACGCCGGATAAGGAACGCCATGGACTCGACGGATGTCAGGATCGGCGACGACGGACGGTCGCGGTGTGCCTGGGGTGCGGGCGATGCGCTCTATATGGCTTACCACGACGACGAATGGGGTGTCCCGGTCTACGACGAACGCGCCCTCTTCGAGCGTCTGCTGCTGGAGGGGTTCCAGGCCGGGCTCTCCTGGCGGACCATCCTCGGCAAACGCGACAACTTCTCCCGCGCCTTCGACGGTTGGGACCCCGAACGGATTGCCGCCTACGGACCGGACGACCTCGCCCGGCTCCTCGCCGACCCCGGTATCGTTCGCAACCGACTCAAGATCGAGGGCGCGGTCAAGAATGCCCGCGGCTACCTCGCGATCCGCGAAGAGTGCGGCTCCTTTGCCGACTACCTCTGGTCGTTCGTCGGCGGCGCCCCACTCGCCAAACCAACCTACGCCTCGCTCGCGGAGGTCCCGGCGAGCACGCCGGAGTCGGACGCGATGTCGAAGGATCTGCGCCTCCGTGGGTTCACCTTCGTCGGTACCACCATTTGTTACGCCTTCATGCAGAGCGCGGGCTTGACCAACGATCATATTGCCGGGTGCTTCCGCGCCAATTCTTGAACGTCGGTTCGAATCGCCTTCGGCGTCCCTGTGTCGCGGAGCACAGCTTCACCGTGCCCCTCGCGGCTGCCCCCGATGAGGGTCACCGCCAACATGGACGTGTCCCCGGACACGACGAACGCCCCCGATCCGGCGGGGACGGGAGGAGGGTTCCATGTTGGCGCAATCACTTCCCGACGCGACGCGCCCCCACCCGTCGTCCCGGCGGGTGCAGCCGCAGCCGCCGGCGATCGCCTCGCCGGTCCGGGGCCGTCATTGCGGGCCGATGCTCAGTCCGCGCGAGCACGAGATCATGCTGCTGCTGATCGAGGGGCTCACCGACAAGGAGATCGGCGCCGCGCTCGGCATCTCACCGCGCACGGTGACGACGCACGTCACCAGCATCTACAACAAGCTCGGCGTCTTCTCCCGCGTCGCCGCCACGACGTACGCGTTCCGCCACGGGCTCGTTTGAGGCGTCAGGGGAGGCGGATCGTGCCCCCGACGCCTGACGCGTGACGCCTCAGCCCGAGAACGCGTCCTCGATCGCCTGTTTCGGCGACATCGCCTGTCCCTCGGCCCAGGCACGCGCGAACGCCTCCTCGCCCAAACTCGCCCGCGCTTTGGCTTTGTTGGTCTCGAACAATTGCCGGAAGGGGAGACGGACCGGGGCGCCGATCGCGTCGGAGAACGCCGCCGCGGCACCCATCAAACGGGCGGCCCGATCCCACTGCTGCCGGTCGGACGCGGCGCGGGCGGGCGCAAGCATGAAGGTCGCCAAGCCCCACCCGTCGCCCATCTGCAAGAAAAGGTCGAAACTCTCTTCGAGGCGAGACATCCCCAGTCTGTAGTGCGTCATCGCGGCCGCCACGTCGCCCTCTCCCGCCGCCGCCGCGGCCATCCCGAACGCGACGTTGCCGAGCGTCCCCAGCGCGACGGCGACGCCCCAACGATCCTGGATGCCGCCAAATCGGGTCAGACTCGTCGTGAGGAGTGTTTCCGCCTCTTCCAGTTTGGCCTCCCGCATCGCACTGATCCCGAGTTCGGCTTCCGAGAGGGCCACCCCCCACGTGTCGCCGAGTTCCTCGAATGTCGCGCGGCTCATCTTCGCCAACTCGTTCATCCGGGGGTAGTCCTCGTTGTCGAACGCCACGAGCCACCGGAAGAGCAGCGACGTCGCCAAGCCGTGCCGATCGCCCTGTTCCTGCCAGAGCGTTTCGGCCTGCGCGAACAGCGCCTCCGACGCCTCGTGTTCCCCCTGCGTCTCGACCAGCGTCGCCAGACCCGTCAACGCCCGCGCGCGTAGCCGGGGGTAGGCGTTGGCATCGGGCAGCGCCAGCATCTCCTCCAACCAGCGCCGTCCTTCGCCCAACGAGGTTCGCCACCACCACCATTGCCAGAGCGCACTCGCCAGTCGCAACCCGCGCTCGGGGTCGCCCCGGTCCCGCAACCAGCCGAGTGCCGCGCGGAGGTTGTCCCGCTCCCGATCGAGCGATGCCAGCCGGTGTTCCCGTTCCGCCCCCCGCAACCGAGGCTCCGTCTGCTCGGCGAGTTCGAGAAAGATGGCGGCATGACCGTCGCGAAGTCCGGTTGCGTCGGCGGCTCCTTCCAAACCTTCGGCGGCGAACTCTCGGATCGTGTCGAGCATCGAAAAGCGTGGTTCCCCGTCCTGATCCTCCCGCCTCAGCAGACTCTGATCGATGAGCATCTGGATGCCGTCGAGCACGGAGGGGTGGGGGGGGGGGGGGGGGG
>DATBFX010000086.1:0-2863 GCA_036558305.1 Thermomicrobiales bacterium
GAATCGTGCAGGCTGCTCGAATCCGTGCCCGAATCGCTGCGCTACCACATCGACTGGGAATCCTACGCGAACGACCTGGACATCTACGACGTGCCCGCCCCAAATGGCAACGTCTACGTGTTCGACCGCAACGCCTAGAAAGGAGGAATAGCCCGCACGTCTTCCCGTTCGCACCATCGGGCGCCGCTCCCACGGCGCCCAGAAAGGAACCGCACCGATGGACGTCCCGAAGTCCTACAGCGTCAAGCGCACCGTACCCACCTACAAACCGGCCAAGACGCCGCACGTCGGCAAGACCGCCGACGACTACGGCACCAGGGTCGTCATCATCCGCGAAGCCGAGCGCCACATCCGCAACGATAGCGCCTACTGGATCGCCCCCATCCTCGAAGACGGCACGCTCGGCGCCATGACCACGACGACGCTGGCCTACTTCGACGGGGGAACCTACCAACGGTAACCGCCCGCCCACGGCCCGGACACCCTCCGGGCCACCACCCCCGAAAGGACCAAAGCCATGACCACCCCGACCGATTCCGCCGAAACCGCGATGGCCGCCACCTGCGACGTCTGCGGCCAACCCGCCAGCGTCCACGACGACGGGACGTGCCCGCCGTGCGAAGATACCGGACGAGAGGAGACCGACGTGAAAACCTTTACCGTCAGCCCGCGCCACGGAACCGAGTTCACCGTCGAGGCCGAAACCCACGAGCAGGCGGCCGAACGCGCGGCCCACAAACTCCACGGGAACGGGACCACGGCCCGCCGCACGACCGGCGACCGCGGCAAGGGCGGGTATTTCCGGGCGTACCGGGACGCCAGCGACTCCGGCGGGTGGAAACTCGCCGCCGTCGGCGAGCCGTTCCACGTTTTCGAGGACTAGCCGCATCCGCAACGACTCCGCCTACTGGATCGCGCCGATCCTCGCGGACGGCACGCTCGGCGCGATGACCATCGTCACCCGGATGCTCAAAAATCCTGAGCATCCGGGTGACACAACCGAAGGAGAAACCGCCGTGCACCCGATTCCCGAGTCCACCGCCGACAAGACCGTCTACCCGATCACCCGCGGCCACACCTTCTCGGTTTACGCCGACCACGCGGCGAAAAACCCCGGCGCCGTCTGGCTGCACCACAACTCCCAGGCGCCGAACTCCTATTCGTGCTTCCTGTTCATCGGCAAGCGCGAAGTCAAGGCGGCGATCGAGGCCCTCGTCGCCGCGTACGAGGCCATCCCGTGAAGGAGCGCGCGCCCATGATCGTCTACCCCATCAGCAGCACCCCCGAGGCGACGACGATCCTGATCCAGGACCGCACCCGCCCCGACGTCGTCCGCATCGTCCGCACGGGACGCGGCCAGGGTGCCGTGTCCCTCTCCGGCAAGCACGCCATCGAGCACGCCATCGCCGCGCTTACCGACGCCATCGCCGCCATCCCCGAGGAGGCCCGGTCGTGACCACCGAGTACGCCGCGCTCGTCGTCGCGCGCATGCGCGAGCTGCAAGAGCCGGCGCTGACCGGCGCCGAGATGACCGAGGCCGAGACCGAGGCGTTCGCGTCCGCCGCCTTCGAGGCGTTGCAAGTCTGCGCCACGGCGCGGGACACCCTCGCCAAGCTCAGGCGCGGCATGGAGCGCCAATGCTACGGCCCGCAGAGCATCCGCAACATGGTCGCCGAGGCGCATGATACCCTGACGTGGGCGCTTCGCCTCATCGAGGAAGGGAGGGAGTAGCCACCGTGCAACTACTCGACGACTACACGCGCCGACGACCTCGACGGCGACGGGAAATGGCCGCGACCGGCGACGTCGGCGGATCGGCCGCCGTCGTCCACGACGACGGCGGCGCGGGCCGCTGAGGACGGCGTAGACGGCTCGGCACTTGGTGCAGACGATCCACGACCAGCCGGGGGCGAGCGGGTGGAGGGTCACCGGTCGTCGCCTCCCGCGGGCGGGGCGGGCAACTTGCGCTCCGGCAGGCCAACGTCAGCAACCTTACACCTGGGCCATCGCCCGGAGCTCGGCGTCGGTGTGCTCGTCGAGCAGCCGAACGAGTTGGTCGCCGTGGCATTCGCGCCACGCCCGCCCCGTCGCGTCCGACGTGCGGCACCAGCAGGCGAGCGGCTTCCCCCGCAACGCGGGCAGGAGCGCCAGCAGTTTCCGCCCCGCGACCGACGACCGGAGATAGTCCCGGTACATCAGGCACGCCGCGTGCCGGGAGATGCCCGGCCCCCAGTCCGACCGCTCGGTGATCGCAAACGGGCTCGCGAACGGGGACGCGGGCAGGTGGGCGCGGTTGTTGCGCCGTCCGATGTAGACGGCGTTGGGGAAGCGGGACATCTCCCTGACATGGATGACTTGTGCGCTCACCGGTCCTCCCCGCATTGCGTCCGCAGCGCGTCGTAGACGTAGGCGCCGTCCTCCGTCCCCAGGCCGGATTCGACGAGGACGTGTTGCCGGTCCTCGTCGGTCATCACCTCGAGGATCGCGAGCACGTCGGCGCGCGTCCCGACCACGGTCGCGCGGGCGCCGCGCAGGGTGAGGCGGAAGGGGCCGGCCGGCCCGTCGCAAAAGTCGTCGATGCCGCTCATCGGTCCTCCTCGCGGGGTTCGGCGGGGGAGGAGTCGGGTTTGCCGTACTCGATATCGTCGGCGCCAACCCCAAAGACGAACGCCAACAGCCGCCGCGACCGGCTGTCCGGCGAGACCTCGCCGCGCTCCCACCGGGCGACGGTGTTGGCGTGGACGCCGACGCAATCGGCAAGCCCCCGCTGCGTCAACCCCTTGCGCGCGCGCAGTTCTTGGATCGTCGGCATCGTCCTCGTCCTCCTCTGCCGACGATTATACGGGACGGATAGACGCATCGT
>DATBFX010000087.1:0-26347 GCA_036558305.1 Thermomicrobiales bacterium
CCCGGCTCGCTGCTGCTGGGCGGCACGGTCAAGGCCCCGTGGAAGTACCGGGACTACGAGAAGTACAAGTACCGAACGCTGGCCGACGACGTCGCCTGGCACTCGGCCGACCCGTCCGAACCGGACCTCGAAGCCATCGAAAGTATGATGCGCGATCCGCACTACCCGGCCTCGTACCTCTTCATCACGCGCAGCCAGATCGCCAACGACGACATGTTCGGTCTCCTTCCCGTCCCATTGCGCGTCCTGAAACAGGCTTTGCTCGCTTCTCCCCAGTTCACCGTCGTCTACAGCAATGATGACGCCGTGATCTTCAAGCTCGCTGGTCCGAACGGGCCCGTCAAGTGAGAGCGATCGTCGGATTTCGCGGTCGTGGCACCGCCGATGCGTCGATCGCAGCCACCGTTTCGCAGCCTCCCAAACTGCCCCTCCAGGTCAGCAATCCGACCGCGGGGAAGCCCCCCGGCAAACAACCCGTGTTCAGGCGCCTGCGGGCAGCCAGTCCCTGGCCGCCCGTACTCGTGTGCTCGGCGGTCGTGACCGCCCTGGTTGTTTTCGTCGATGCACCGCCCTTGTGGCGACCTCTCGTGACGTTGTGGTTCCTCGCGATGTGTCCCGGCATGGCCCTGATCGGCTTGCTCCGCTTCGACGATCAACCGACCGTCCTGACCCTCGCGATCGTGACAAGCCTGGCCGCCGATGCCTTGGTGGCAATCGGCAGCCTTTACCTCGGACTTTGGTCACCCTCGGGGATCCTGGCGGTCCTGATTGGATTGACACTGGCGGGCGCGATCGGCCAACTGGTCACCGCGTATTGGCAGGACCGAGCCAGTGCCGATGCGGTTGTGGCGAACCAGCCTCCTTCGAAGTCACTACCAGAGCGACCGGTCACGCCAAAGGAGACGGTGACCGCGCCTCCCGGTCGCGACATTGCCGGTGCGGCGGCGCTTACCGAGTGATTTGACCGACGAAGAATGGACCGTCGTTTCGCGGTTTCTTCCACCGAAAGAAACGTATCGCCACGACACGCGCGACGTCTGCGATGCAATCCTTTTCGTTGCTCGTTCGGGTCTCCCGTGGCGAAGACCGCCGCGCGATCTTCCGCCGCAAAGGGTTGCACGGCCGCATCTCTCCTGACACTTCGGCGCGGTGGGGCATGGGACGCCATACCCGCGGCAGTCGATGCGAGCACGAGTCCGCCGCAGGAGCCTGCCATCGACGCCACGCATCACGCCGTCGATGTCGGCGAATCGACGGCTGCGGTCGCCCCACCAAAGCGCGCGCCACGCCATGTCGGACGGCATCTCCCGCATCGTCGTGGCAAAAAGCGGGCCTCACCGTCGCGACGGAGCCGACCAACAAGAGCCGCCGACACCGCGACGTGCGCACACAAACTGTGTCGCGTGAGCGGTCTACCCAGCGACCGGGGTCGCCACGCCCGCGACGACGGCCACCTTGAAGACAGGGCGCGGGCCGTAGAACCGCAACTCCGTCACGTTGACGCCGGTCGGGACCTCGTACCAAACCCAGCCGCGCGTGCGTTCGCCGTCGGGGAGATTCTGGGTCACCAACTTGGGTTCCGATCCGAGCACCGCCCCGGCCGGATACTCGTCTCCATTCTCGTCGACGAGGTGGACGTCCGCAATCTCGAATTCGAGTGGCTCCGTCGATCCGTTGGCGATGATGACCTGCGCCGACACGTACCGCGTGCCCGGATCCGGCTCTTGCGGCCGGGTGATCTCACCCGTGTATGGATCCTGAAAGGAGACGACGGTGAACGTCCAGGCGGGGGATTGCGCCGAGCCAACCATCTCCGGTTCCTGTGCATCGGTCAGCCCATAGGCAGCAAGCTCAATCGCCGGAATGGCGACGAGAGATGCCGAGACGAATCGGCGCCTGGTCGATTTCTGCACCATTGCAACGGACCTCACTTTCTGCCGATCGACGTCGAGTCGGGCAACCCGACTCCGCGATGGATCCCTGCGCAGATCTCTGATGCCCACACCCCGCCTCCAGTCACGTCGAGGGCAATCCTTCGCAACGCGGTGGACAGGCCGGACAACCCATCCATCGAGTATGGGGCCGAGATGATGAGCTTGCTCGTCTGTGGACGGTCGGGAACGGCACCGAGCGCAATCATGGGACCGGCGACGCCGGCAGCGGCGCCGGCAACCGGACCTTCGGCGATCCGTCCGCCGCAGCCAGCGAAAACGTCGTGGTGTCGATCGGGTCGTCGAAGACCGCCGCTTCGTCGTCGCCAAGCCCTGGTTGGCACTCGTCTGGTCGGTTTTCGGCGATGTCGGTCTCCGCCACGACGCACGAGGTGGTCGCATCCTGGTCCGGCGAGAAGATCCGCACTTCGTCGTCCTGCAACCTCGCCGGTGCGGGCGAAGGGATCGGGGTGAACAAGGCTGAAACCTGCGTTTCCATATCAGTCACGTCTTTCTGGTATCCCCCGATCGTCGCCCATTCCTCTTGCCGCAATCCGCGCTGCTCGGAAGAACCACACGCCACGAGACCAGCGATACTCAGAGCCAGCACGCGAGAGACACCTTCTTTCGCATCGCCCGTGTCCCGCCGGCGCCGGCAATCGCCGCTCTAACGAAACGACATGCGCGGCGACGGCCTCTCCGCTCAATTATGCACAAAGAGCGGTGCCGATCACCCCGAGCCGTTACGCATCTCTGCCACGCGCGTACCGAATCCAATGCTACCTCTGGTGCGATCCGCAATGAGCGTGAATGGGCTGGACTGTTTGGTGGACGCCCACCGAACGAGCGATCTCGCGCAGGTCCACTCGCGTCTCCGCGAGGGAGAGAAGATCCTACCGCTCGACGACGCGAGTAGCCGTTGTCGCGGATTCGTTGCCGACTCAGTCGAGGTGGTCGACTGCTCGGCGTCATTGAAGACGGCCGTGTCTTCGGCTTGCGTCGCAAATGGGTCGGTGAATTGCGAAGCAGAACGATTGTGTCCACCGATCCGTTCCAGAAGCCGCCCTCTCGGGCCGGCGGAGCCCACTCCTGGCTCGGCTGGCCGCTCATCTCGGCTTGTCTTCGGCGGAGGAACCGTTCGATCGTCTCGAACGTGCCTGACCGCCAACGCGAGACGGCAGATCTGTTTGCACCCGCTTTCGGCCGGCACCGAGGTGTACCGCAGGTGCCGTTTCCCAGGTTCCAATGCCAAAGCCAAGCGGAAAAAACCTGTACGTTCTGTTGACACTCGCGTCGGTAACCCATATGCTGCCGGACATGGCAGAAGTGGGCATTTCTTCCTAGCCCGGTGGTCGCGGTCCTACTCCGCACCACGCGGCATTGACCGGTAGTCATCCCGAACTCGAGCCCTCCTGGGCTTGGGGGGTGGCACCAGGAGACCTGGCATGGCGCATCCTGACGCCAACCCACGGAGGGATAACTGGATCATGCCACGTTCCGCCAACGCCAGCGCGCGACGACAAGAGATAGGGAGCCGTTTGAGCGAACACCGTGATTGAGGAGCCCATACTGTCTCGGAGGCTTGCGGTCGCGACGGAACTCGGGGGGAGGTTGGGCCAAGTGCTCGTGCGCCGGTCGATGTCCACCCGTCGCCACAGCGCGCAAGATGTTGCCGCGCGGGCGATCTCAACCTCCATCGTGGCGTCCCCCACAACAGCGGAACCGTTGCGCATCCTGATGGTGACCGCGCGGTATCTGCCGGATATCGGCGGGACCGAGGTACACACGAAGGAACTCGCGGAGCGATTGGCGGCGCTCGGCCACGACGTGACCGTCCTGACGACCGATCTTTGGGACGAACTCCCGGGGGTCGAATGGACTTCGCGCGTTCGCATCCGAAGGGTGCGCGCGTGGCCGGCCGACCGTGACTATTACTTCGCCCCGAGCATCTTTCGCATCGTCACTCGCGGCCGGTGGGACATCGTCCATTGCCAGGGGTATCACACGCTCGTCGCTCCAATCACGATGCTGGCCGCCTGGCGGGCACGCATCCCGTTCGTCGTTTCCTTTCACAGCGGCGGTCACTCATCCGCGTTTCGGCGGGCTATCCGAGGGATGCAGCGCCGGGCCCTCCGTCCCCTCCTGGCACGGGCGCATCGACTCGTCGGGGGATCGACGTTCGAGGCGCAATACTTCGAAAAAAAGCTGGGGCTTCCGAGCGAGAAATTCGCCGTCGTCCCGGTGGTTGCCCACCTCCCGGTCGTGACCGCCCCGGATCCCGAATCCGACGGGACCACACTCTTGGTTTCCATCGGACGGCTCGAACGCTATAAGGGGCATCACCGCGCGATCGAAGCGATGCCGCTCGTGATCGAGCAGGTCCCCAATGCCCGCCTGCGCGTCGTCGGCGACGGTCCCTACGAATCGGAGTTGTGGCGACTCGCCGAGGAGCTTGGCGTGGACGACGACGTCGAGATCAAAAGCATCCCGCTCGACCGACGCGACGAAATGGCACACCTGTTGCATCGCGCCTCGCTCGTGATCTCCCTGAGCGAGTACGAATCGGCCGGTCTCGCTGTCCGGGAGGCGCTCGCCGCCCGGAGACAGGCTCTCCTTTTGCAGACCTCCGCGTTGACGGAGTTGGCCGAATCACCGCTGGTCCAGCAGATTCCGATGCAGAGCACCAAGGAGCAGATTGCTCGGGCCATCGTCGAGCAATTGCGGCGTCCGGCCATCGCGGATGCGGCCCGAAACCCGACGTGGGATTCCTGCGTCGCTGCCTACGACGCGATCTACCGCGCCGCGGTCCGGGATGCGCGATGCGTGTCTTGATGGTCACCGACTTTTATCCGCCCGCGATCGGCGGGGTCGAACGTCATGTCCAAGGGCTCAGCCGTGCCCTCGTACGGCGGGGCCACCACGTCGGCGTCGCTACCCTCGAATTCGCGGGCGCTGGACCCGGTGACGACGACCAGGGTGTGCGCATCCACCGCATCCGCGGCAGCAGCCAGCGCCTGCCTCGCCTCTTTGGCAATCCCCATCGCCCGTGGGCGCCGCCGCTGCCGGACCCGGAACTCGTCCTGGGGCTTCGCCGCATCATCGACCAGGAGCGCCCAGACGTTGTCCACGGTCACGACTGGCTGGCCCGCTCGTTCCTCCCATTGAAACGGTGGAGCGGAGCGGCTTTCGTGTTGAGTCTCCACTACTACACGCTGAGTTGCGCAAAGAAGAGTCTGGTCCGTAGCGGAGCGCCGTGCGACGGGCCCGGAGTGGCGAAGTGCGTCCGGTGCGCGGCCGACCACTACGGTCGTGCGAAGGGACCGATCGTCGCCGTCGGCAACCACATCGCCGGCGTCGCCGAGCGTAAGACGGCCGATCGGATCATCGCGGTCAGCCAGGCGACCGCGACGGGGAACGGTCTGACGACGGATGCCGGCCCGCACCTCGTGGTGGTGCCCAACTTCGTGCCCGAACCACTCGACGCTGCTCCGGTCGACCTCGACCCGTACCTCCGCCAACTGCCGGCGGACGGCTTTCTCCTCTTCGTCGGCGATCTCCGTCGGGACAAGGGGATCGAGGTCCTGCTGAGGGCGTACGCCGGCCTGAAGGACGCCCCACCGCTCGTGCTGATCGGCAAGCTCTGGCCCGAATCGCCGACGGTTTTTCCCGACGGCGTTCGCGTCCTGGCGGATTGGCCGAACGAGGCAGTGATGGCGGCGTGGCGGCGCAGTCTCTTCGGCATCGTCCCGTCGATCTGGCCGGAGCCGTTCGGCATCGTTCTGATCGAGGCGATGGCCAGCGGTCGCCCCGTCGTCGCCTCCCGGATCGGGGGGATTCCAGACGTCGTCGACGACGAACAGACCGGTCTGCTCGTCCCGCCGGCCGACCCTCGTGCGCTTCGGGACGCGATCGCCCGCTTGCTCTCCGATTGTGAACTTCGGCGACGGATGGGGCAAGAGGCGACGCGGCGCGTGGACCGGTTTCGCGAGGCAACCGTCGTCCCGCGGATCGAACAGATCTACCAGGATGCCATCGCATCGCGTCACCCAAGTTCCTGTTGCCCCGAGCAATCGGCGGGCGATGCGAATGCCTTCCACCGTCGGATCCGATCGCGGCGAACCGCACCACGGATAGACTCATGTCCGTACTCACCCCGCCCAACCGACCCGGCGACAACGGCCGCGCGAACCCGCTAATCCGAGTCGTCCGGCCGACCGCGACGGTGGCCACCGCGCTCCTCATTGCCGCCGCGGTCCTCTTCGTGGCCGGCGGGGTGCGACAGGCCTCGGCCCAGGACACCACGCCGACCGACACGGCGACGGCGGTGCCAACCGACACGCCGCTGCCGCCTCCAACGGAGACCCCGACGCCGATCCCGACCGATACGCCGCCGCCGCCGACGGAGACCCCGATCCCGACCGACACGCCGACGCCGCTCCCAACGGAGACCCCGACTCCACTCCCCACCCGGACCCCAACGCCGCTCCCGACCGCCACCAGCACCACGATACCGACGGCGACCAGCACGCCCTCGCCGACCGTCGCGCCATGGGTCCCGTTCCAGGACGGCTTCGAGAGCGGGACCCTGGGCAACTGGACCAAGCTCGGCGGCCTGACCGTCCAGTCGCAGGAGGTCTACGCCGGCAGCTACGCGGCGCGCGGCATCAGCACCGGCGTCGCCACCTACGCCCGCAAGACGCTGTCGAGCCCGCAGACCGACCTCTACTACCGGGTGCGCTTCAAGGTCGTCAGCAAGGGCACGACGCCGGTCTACCTGCTCCGGTTCCGCTCGCCAAGCGACACCACCCTACTCGGACTCTACGTGACCGGCGCCGGCAACTTCCTGGCCTACCGCGACGACGTCTCCGGGCTGAGCCGAACGAGCCCGCAGACGGTGAGCCTGGGGGTCTGGCACGAGGTCGAGGTGCGCGTCCAAATCGCCGCCGCCGGCCGGGTCGACGTCTGGTTCGACGGCACGCTGGCCCCCGGGCTGAGCCGTGCCGAGGCGCTGGGCACGACCCCGGTCGGCATCGTCCAGTTGGGGGAGAACTCCAACGGCGCCACCTACGACATCGCCTTCGACGACGTCACCGTCGATACCAAATTCATCGATTCAAGCCCACTACCGACGCCGACGCCGACGAACACGCCAACGCCGACGAACACTCCATCGCCGTCTCCAAGCCCGACGCCAAGCCCGACGCCGCTGGGACACGATCCGGTCGTGATGGCCGCCGGCGACATCGTCTGTGGCGCCAAGTCCGATTGGATCAAGAGTTGGTGCAAACAAACCCAGACCTCCAACGTGATCCTGAACCAGAACCCGGATGCGGTGCTTGCGCTCGGCGACGTGCAGTATGAGTGCGGACAAATGGCCGACTTTCTCAACTACTTCGACAATACCTGGGGCAGATTCAAATCGAAGATCTATCCCACGACCGGCAACCACGAGTACAAGACGAGCACGGATCCGGACGATCCTTGCTTCAATTCTCCCAAAGACGCCGCGGACTACTTCGCATACTTCGGATCGGTGGCTGGAGACCCATCGAAGGGTTACTACAGCTTTGAGTTGGGAACGTGGCACCTGATCGCACTTAATTCGAACTGTGGAAACATCTCCGGCGGTTGCGGAAATAACTCCCCAGAGGTGAACTGGCTTCGAGTTGACCTCGCCACGCACCCGAACGCGTGCACATTGGCCTTCATGCACTTCCCCCGGTACAGCACCGTTGCGCCCTATGTGGGATTGAGCGCCTTGTGGCAGGCCTTGTACGACTACAACGCCGAAATCGTTCTCGCGGCCCATGACCACCACTACGAACGCTACGGCCCGAGGGACGCCAATGGGAACGCCGACCCGATCCGTGGTATCCGCGAGTTCGTCGTCGGCACCGGCGGCAAGCAGCCCAACCAGAAATTCGGCACGTTGGACACGCCCGAAGTTACCGGAACGGTGCCGGGAGTACTGAAGCTGACGCTCCACGCGAACAGCTACGACTGGCAATTCGTGCCGATTACCGGCTACACGTTCAACGAGAGCGGTAGTGGGACGTGCCATGGCGGGTCCGCGAATACTTTGACCGGCGGGGCCATCCTCGGGACGGACAGCGGAGGCGCTCAGACAGGTAGCGGGCAGTCCGCCGGCCTGGCCCTCGTGGCATCGGGCCTTTCCCACCATCATCCGGTGGCGACGACCCGGCCGGGATCGATTCACTCGGTCGATGGGCTGCTCAGGAACCTGGGAATTGGCGACGGGCAACGATTCGGCTGGTTGATCGTCTTCGCGCTGGGCGTCCTCCTGCTTGCCCAGACGCAGCGTTTCGCATGCGCACTCCGTGCCCATGGGGGCTCGCTGCCGGGGGCCCAACCCGCGGCACGCGGCGGGAGTACCAGGGATGTGGCCGGCCGCGGGAGGACTGCCGTCCGCGCCGCGCGCCGGGCCCGCCCGGCGGTGCTGGCACGCATCGCCGTCGTCGTGGTCGCGTTCGCGCCGCTGATCGTCGTCCAGCGAACGCCGGCCTCCCCGGACAACCCGCTCGGTCCGGCGACCGGGGTTGCCGACGCCAAACTCGCCGAGGTCGACCTGGGTGACCTCCCGCCGGCTCCGAACATCATGGCGCTCGCGCGCTTCACCTACCAACCGGGAGCCGTGTTCGAAGACCTGGCGGTGCCGGGGCCGGAGATCATCCTCCTCGAATCCGGCTCGTTGACCGTCGACATCCGCGGTGAAACGGAGGACTCCGGAGACATCGAGGAATTCGCGGATCTCCTCGTTCCGGCCACCCCCGGTCCGGTCACGATCGCGAGCCCGATCCCCGAGCGTTTTCAATTCACCCTCCATCCGGGCGATCGGTTGCTCGTTCCTCCGGACACGCCGCACACGATCACCAACGGCGGTCAAACGCCCGCGATCTACCTCGCCGCCGCGATTACGCCGCTGCCTCCCGACCCGAGTGGACCAATCTGGCCGCCGGCGGGCGTCGCACCGATGGCCATGCCGGCCGGCGTTGCCATTCAGCCACTCGGCATCGGCTACGCCGTCCCCGCCGGTCTGGTCGACGGTCCGGCGCAGATTCGACTCGACCGCGTGACGTTCGACCCCGGTGCCGTCGTTCCGAATCTGCAACCCGCGGGAACACAACTCTGGTTCGTCGAGTCCGGGACCGCGGGCCTGACGGTCGTAACGGGCAGCCTGAACGTCGCGCAACCGGCGGTGACGTCGAGCGGAGGCACCCCGACGGCCGGAACAACGGCCGGCGAAGCGATGCTCGAGGCGGGCGACGCGGCGCTCATCAAGGCCGGAAGCACCGGCACCGTTCGCAACGGGGGCGGCGACAAACTCGTCGCACTCATCCTCTCGGTGGTCGCGGTCGACGCAACGGGGCAACCGATACCGGCCACCCCGATCTCTTCGCCGTCGGCCAGTCCCGGCGTCGCGGGCTGAAGCCGGTTCGGTGCAGACGGGATTGACGAACGGCAGGGGAGCGCCGTCGGTGTCGATCGACCAACCACGTGTCAGCGTCATCGTCAACAATCACAACTACGCTCGGTTTCTGCCGGAGGCGATCGAGAGCGCGCTGGGTCAGTCGTACGACCGGTGCGAGGTCATCGTCGTCGACGATGGATCGACCGACGATTCGCGGGCGCGGATTGCCGCGTACGGAGACCGCGTGGTAACCGTGTTCAAGGAACGCGGCGGGCAGGCATCGGCGCTCAACGCGGGGTTCGCTCGCAGCCACGGTGACATCGTCGTTTTCCTCGATGCCGACGACGTCCTGCTTCCCGACGCCGTGCGGCGCATCGTCGAGGCGTTTGTCGCCGACGATGGTCTCGCCAAGGTCCAGTACCGCCTGGAGGTCGTCGACGAGTCGGGCAGATCGCTCGGGCGGTTCATCCCGGCGGCCCACGTCGCGTTGCCGAACGGCGATCTGCGGCGTGCCGTCCTCCGCTATCCGGACGATCTGGCGTGGGCCGCCATGAGCGGCAACGCCTTCCCAGCATGGGTGCTACGCCGCATCATGCCGATCCCGACCACGGCCTTCCCCGACGTCGGCGCCGACGTCTACCTCCTGAACGTCGCGCCGCTCTTCGGTCCCGTGGCATCGCTCGACGCGGTCGGGGCCCACTACCGCGTCCACGGCAAGAATGCCTACCATCGCGACGCCCTCGATCTTCGCCAGATCCGGCGCATGATCGGCTGGAGCGAGGCGACCCACCGCGCGATCCATCGGTTCGCCGCGGACTCCGATCTCCTCGCCCTCGGTAGCGCGTCGATTGGCGAGCAGTCGCTGACGCTGCTCGCGCAGCGCATGATCTCCATCAGACTCGATCCCGCGGGGCACCTGGTCGCCGGCGATACGCGCTGTCGCCTGGGCGCGGCCGGTATCGCGGCGTCGGTACGACGTCGCGACCGGTCCCTCAAGTTCCGGCTACTCTACGCGGGTTGGTTTGCCGCGATGCCGTTCGCACCCAGACCGGTGGCACGGCGGCTATCGCGATCGTTCCTCTTCCCCGAGGGCGGACCGGTGCCGGTCGCGACGTGAACACCTTGCCCCGCCGTCAGGCCTACCGCCGCCCCGTCGGCACATCCTCCGCCCGACCCGCGTGGTGCTCCGCGGGCCGCCGGATGCCCCGCGCCATGCCCATCGGGATACCCACCAGGTAGTGCCAGCCGCTACGCCTGCGGTCCGGTCGACGCTGGATGGTACCGGCAACGAGCGGCCGGACGCCCAGATGCCAGGCGAGGCGGCCGACGAGACCGGCGGCGTAGGCATCGCCGCGCCGTACGTGCGTGATCAGGAACGCGCCGAGGCCGATCGCGTAGCCCCGCTCCAGCGCGCTCGCCTCCGACCCCGAGCGCCATTGGTCGTGGTCGACGGCGGCGTCCGGGAGGTACCGAAGGCGAAATCCGGCCCGCATCGCGCGGTAGACGAAATCGGTGTCCTCGGCGCTGGGGAAGGCGGTGCCGGCTCCCAATCCTTCGTCGAAGCCGCCCAGCGCGGCGAATGCCGAACGCCGTACCGCCAGGTTGCCGCTGCGGTCGACGGTGCCGACGGGATTGGCGAGTTGGTCGAACAACCGCGGGACAGATCCGAGCTGGAGACCGACCCCAACCGAGGCGACGTGACCACCGTCCAGTGGACTGACCCGCCCGCTGGCGAACATCAGTCGCTCGTCCTCGGCGAACGCCGACCGATAGCACCCCAACCACCGCGGATGGACCACGCAGTCGTCGTCGACGAACAGGAGGAGGTCGGCATGGGTCCGCGCGGCGCCGGCGTTGCGCGCGGCGGCCGCCCCGCGCTTGGACGCCCAGACGACGACGGTGTCGGGGTGGCGCGCCCGGACCGCGTCGGTCATCGCACGGTCTTCGGGTCCCTGAAAAACGACGATCACCTCGTCTGGCGCCTCGTCCATGTCGTACAGGCCGTCGAGACAGCGCGCGAGTTTCGCCATCCGACCGGCGGTGGGAACGATCACGGCGGTGCGCATCACGTCTGAACGGTCGGGGCCCGCCGACCTCGCCAGACGCGGATCGGCGTCGCGAGCACGAAGCCGGCGAGCCCCCGCAGACCGAATCCGGTCGCGAGGCTGAGGCGCAGGTCGAGGGTAGAATCGTCCCGCACGATCGGGATCCGTTGGATCCCGTAGCGCAGGGCGGCCGGCGTCGCCAGGCGCTGTCCCAACGTCACGGCACAGCGGTATCCCGCCTCCTGGGCGATCTTGGCGATGGCGAGGGTAAATTCGCCGTACGGGTACGCAAAGCTCGTCACCGGTTGGCCGATCTCTCGTTCGAGTCGGCACCGTCCGTCGACGATCTCCCGCGTCGCGACCTCGATCGGCACCGTCTTCAGATCCGGGTGCGACCGCGTGTGGTAGCCGATCTCCCACCCACGATCCCGCAACGTGCGGAGTTGGTCCCAGGTCGCCAGCGGGGCCATGTCGTTGCCGTACTCGGCGTCCCAGGCCGCGGTCGTGCCGACGTAGTCGGTGACGACGAACACGGTCGCCGGGAACGCGCATTCGTCGAGGATCGGGGCGGCGGTGGTGACGGTGTCGACGTAACCGTCGTCGAACGTGATTGCCACGACCTTGTCGATCGGTTGACCGGATTCGAAGATCTCGATGAGCCGTTGGAGCGTGACCGCCCGGTAGCCGAGCCGGTGGAGTAACCGCATCTGACGGCGAAACTCGTCGGGACGAACCGCCCAGTCGGCGAGGGCGGGATTGGGATCGTCGCAGATCCGGTGGTAGCACAGGATCGGCGCACAGAATCGGCAGGCCGTACGGGTGGCGGAGCTGTCACCGATGGTCGTCCGGACGCCGCTCCAGAAGGCCAACCGCCAACTGTGGAACGCGATCCGCTGGACGATCGCGGGTCCGGCCGCCGGCCGCGTCATCGTGGTCAGGCGGAAGACGACGGCGCTCGCCGCCATCCCGAGGCGCGGAAACTGAATCGCGAACTGCGCCGTGAAGCGTGCCGGCCACGTGGCCTCGTGCAAATCGCCGATGTCGAGTGTGGGGGTCAGGGTCGGGTGCTTGGCGACGAACGTCAGTTGCGACCGGCCTTCTTGCCAGGCATTGCGGCGCCACCGCGTCGCCGTCACGGGTGATTTGTGGAAGACGGCCGCGTCGCCGGCATACGCGAAGACCACTCCCGCGTCGATCAAGCGTTGACCCAGGTCCCAGTCTTCGCACCCGTAGCCGGTGAAGGCCTCGTCGAATCCCCCGATTTCGCGGACGCGGGCGAGCTTGACCGACAGGTTGCCCGCGAAGACGTCGGTCGCCCGAATCGGGGCTCCCGGCACCGAGAGCAGCGCGTGGCGCTCTCGATAGAAGATCACCTCTTGTTCCGAGATCACCCGCGGCGTTCCCGGTGCGTCGAGGTGGTCGATGCGGCCCAACACCGCGTCGGCCTCCCGCTGTGCCCGCATGTGGGCGGCGAGGAGACCGGTCTGAGGGACGACGTCGTCGTCGAGGAAGAGGACGACGTCGCCGTGGGCGAGGCCGATCCCCGTGTTGCGCGCACCGGCCCGACCGCGATTGTCCTGGGTGTGGACGTGGAGACGCATCCCCGGCGGCACCTTGAGGTGCGCCAGCGCCTCGGCCGAACCGTCGCTCGATCCGTCGAGGACGGCGACGATTTCGGTCTCGATCGCGGGGTCGTGCTGCGCGAAAAGCGCCTCGACTAACGCACAAATCGAGTCCCGGCGGTTGTAGGAGGGGATGACGATGCTTAGATCGACCATGGCTCTGCGTGAGACCCCTTCAGACGAGATCCGAAAACGGACGGAGACCGGCGGGACGGGCGAGGCAGGCATGGTGTCGCGTCATCTCGCCTCCTTTCCCAACCTTCTGTTCCAGACCGCGTCGGTACGTGCAATCCACGTCGCCAGGCGCCGCCGTGCGGCCGACCGATCCGCGGCGGTGAACGCGACGCGAGCCGTTGCGGCCGCGTACGCCGCACAGGCTCCGATCCCGAGACCGATCTCGACGGCAGGTTGGCCGGACGAGGCTCGGTCGAGTGCGACCATCAACAACAGGATGGCCAGGGCCGGCAGCGTCGGCAAGGCGATTGTCTCCCACAGGAAACGCCCGAGGGGATAATCCAGAAAGCGGCTGACGCGATGAACCGTGGTGGCGAGGAAAAACGTACCGGTCAGCGCGGTACCGAGAACCGCCCCGATCGCACCGTACGACAGGATCAATCCCGCCGTCGCCGGCACGCAGACGAGCAGACCGACGCCGTAGATGAGCGCGAGCGGTTTCATCTGACCGCAGCCGTACAGCAGTGTCTCGGCGATGAGGAAGCCGGCGTAGATCACGTTGACGACCAGGCCGAGTCGCAGCAGCGAGGTTCCGTTCGCGATCGGTCCGATCCAAACGTCGAGCAGGAGCGGTCCGACGAACCACGCCCCGAGGAGAAAGAACGCGTTCATCACCACCGCGAGTTTGGTCCCAACGACCAGGGTCTGCTGCAGGAGATCGGTACGATCACGCTCGTGAAGATCGGCCGAGTACGGAAAGATCGTCCAAAACGTCGACTCGGTGAACGATCCCAAAAAAATCGGCCCCTTCAGGGCGATCTCATAGGCGGCGACCGCCCCGACGGACGCGACCGCACCGAGGAGGATCGTGTCCGTGTCGTGGATCCCGGTCATGGCCAGGTTGATGATGGTCGACCAGGCAAAGAACGAAAAGAGCGGGCGCCAGGCGGTCCCGTCGCGGCTCACGTGCCGAAATGAGATCGGCAAGTCGGGAACGACCCGCCGGGTGACGGCGAACGTGAGCGCCATCCAAAAGCATTGGCTGATGGCCGCCGCCACGGCGAGTGCGACGAGTTCCCCACCCTGCCAAAGCACGACCAGGGTCAGCACGCCGTTGCCGATGGCCGCGACCACTCCGAGCGCCTCGTCGGCGACGTAGTGTTTCGCGCTCAGCATGACCCCGGTCGGTATCGCCGTTAACTGATCGCACCAGAAGAGGGCCAATCCCGAGATGAGCAACACCGGCACCGCATTGCGCTGTTCGGGAGACAGCACCTGGTCGCGCAAGACGTAACCGCTCAACACGGCGACGATCGCCGCTCCGAGGAGACCGATCGCCACGGCCAGGAGCAAGGCGTTGGCCACGATGAGCCGGGCAAGACGCGAATCGCCCGCCGCGCGGCAGGCGGTAACGTTGCGGACCACGCTGTCGTGGAGATCGAGGTCGAGCAGTTCGAGCAGCGACACCTGACTGAGGACGAGGATCCACAAACCGTAGTTGACCGGGCCGAGTCTGTCGTAGACCAGCGGCGTGAGTACGAGGGTGATCGCGATGTTGATGACCTGGGACGCGTGGCTCAAGAAGGTTGCGCGGACCAGGTCGCCAATCGTCCAGGCGCTCGCCTGCATCGATTCCATCCAGGCGCGAGAGGCCGCCCCCACAACTCGACCTCGAAACCAAGCCCTCACCCCGGTCCGACGTGGCGCCGAATCGCGCGGAACCGTCACGAACCGTCTCGTCTTCGGCGGGCACCCAACCCTTGTTAGATGTGGAGAAGCATACCAGTCCGAACAACCCAGAACGAGTGGGTATCGGTCGATGAGACGAGCGTCCCTGCCTGATCGGGACCTTTGGTGTACCCGAGCATGCGTCCTTTCGCCCGCACCAGACGATCGGACGACCGGTCACAAAACGTCTCGAGGCAGGGGCAGCCGGATTGTCGGACAGACGCCTACGACCGACTGCGGATGTCCGCCCCGTTGACCGGATCGGCGACGGCAGGAGCGCGCATCGCTACGGCGATGCCGCACCGATCGCGCGGGGGTCGAAACCGGTGTCGACGATCAACGGCGGACTGAACGCCGCCGCAACGCGATTCCAGGGCACGAGCTTGAAATTCTGGTTGGCACCGCCGTTGTTGGTGTTGTCCTGGGCGATGAACAAGCCCGAGGCGTAGGCGCCACCCAAATCGGCGTTGGTCACATCGATGCCGTCCGTATAGAAGGTCCCGTCGACCGTCCCGTCGACGATCTTGAACTTGCCGACGAAGGCGTTGGTCCCGCCTCGTTCGTAGACGGCGTA
The DNA here is from genome assembly GCA_036558305.1 of Thermomicrobiales bacterium. GTDB lineage: Bacteria > Chloroflexota > Chloroflexia > Thermomicrobiales > UBA6265 > DATBFX01. Next base: position 15,504 of record DATBFX010000087.1, read on the forward strand.
TTCGCTCTTGCTTTGGTCGGAGGCGAGCAGGTAGCCGGTGCCTCCGCTGCCGTAGTAGATCGACAGTCCTTCCACATCGGCCGAGACGTGCGTACCGTCGATCGCGTCGACCATCGTCCGACCGGCGCCGGCGTCCGGCTCGGCGCCGTAGCGCCAGATGGCGATGTCTTCCTCGGCAACGTAAAAGGCAGCCGTCTCGTCGTCGGCGGCGCAACCTTCGGTCGTCGAGCCCACGGCGAAGGTACGAACGAGGCGGGCGTCGACCTTGCCGGCACCGTTGTCGAAGAGTTCGTACTGTTCGGTCTTGCCGTTGGTGTTGTCGTTGACGAAGACGTAGTACTTGCCGCTCACGGGGCTGTGGTACATGCACATCCCGCGGGCCGAGATCTTCGTCGCAATGGATCGTGCGGCGACGTACTCCAGACCGCGCGTCTGGGCATCGACGCGATAGATCCGAAGTGCGGCCGGTTTCACCGACTTGTCGGTGCTGACCACGATCGCGACGCGCTGACCGCCGAGCGGGAAGTTGTAGCGGAGATCGACGTTGTTCGGCAGACTATCGGCATAGTAGTAGAGTTGGTTGCCGGCCAAGTCGAAGACGACCAACCCGCCGAGTTTGTCGGTCCCGATGATGGTGCTCAGGGAGGGATCGGTCGGATGGATCCAGATCGCCGGATCGTCGGCCGAATCCCCGGGCAGAGGCATCGGCACCGTTTCGCCGGCGGCAAGGACCGCACCGGCGGGCGCCGGCGTTGGGGTTGATCCGTTGGGCGTAGCGGTCGTTGTTGCGGTGCGTGTGGGTGTTGCCCCGTCCGGCGTCGAGGTTGCCGTCGCGGTCCGCGTTGGACTGGCGGTCGGGGTCGCGGTCACCGCTGTGGTTCCGGTCGGCGTCGGCGTCGGCGTCGGGGTCGGACCGGACGGGCCGATGAATGCCGCCGCGACGGCCACGTCGTCGAAGGCGATGTCGTAGCTGCGGGTGCCGGTCCCGTTCTCGCCGAGTTGGACGATGCCGGTTGGCGCGGTGCCGAGCGCTTCGGTCTTGGCGAGGACCCGCGCCCCATCGAACCAGACCTCGACCGCGCCGGCCGCGCCGTTGACGAGCGCGTGCACCTGGATCTCGTGCCATGTTCCCGTCGTCACGATCGCGGTGCTGGTGCTGCTCGCACCCGTGACGTCGTTCCGGTAGCCCAGCTTCCCAGAGCCATTGACGTAGATCCCGATGAACGAGACGTTGGCGGCGGTACGGCAACGCATCAGGTAGATCGTGTTTGTGCTCCGGCTGAGGACGTTCACGAAGACCCGGTAGTAGAGATCGCTCCGCGGCACGCCGAGCGTCTTGCGCGCGTACGTCGCGGCGCCCGTGCTCGTTCCCCTCGCCGCATGCGCGCCGTGCAACACCGCTTGGTCCTGGACGGTCAGCCGGTTGACGACTGTCCAATTGCCCAAGGTGCCGCCCTCGAAGTCGTCCTGAAAGTCGGCGACGGCGTTCGGGGTCGGACTGGGCGTTGCCGTCGGTGCCGGCGTGTCGGTCGACTCTGGCGTTTCCGTTGGCACCGGGGTCGCGGACGCGGTGGGTGGCGGCGTCGGCGATGGCGTCGGCACGACGGTCGGAGGAGGGCCGGAGGGGGCGATGTACGCGAGGTCGACGACGACGTCGTCGAAGGCGACGTCGAACGTCTTACCGGTCCCGTTCTCGCCGAGTTGGACGATGCCGAGCGGATCGACGCCGAGCGACGCGGTGTTGTTCAGTCCCGCGACCGGCGCTCCGTCGTACCAAACCTCAACCTGCCCGGCCGCACCGTCGATGCGTGCGTGGATCTCTACCTCATGCCAGGCGCCCTTGGCGACGACGGTGTGGCTGGTCGTGGTGACGCCCGCGACGTCGTTTCGGTAGCCGATCCTGCCGGCACCGGTGACGTAGAGACCCAGGAGCGAGACGTCGGTGCCGGTCCGGAGACGGAGGAGATAGACCGTGCCGTCGCCCTGACTCGCGATCTTGAACTCGGTGCGAACGTAGAGATCGGTTTGACTGCCGGCGAGTGTTCGCCGCGCGTAGGCGGCCGCGCCGGTACTCGTCGCCCGCGCCGCATAGGCGCCGGACGCGACTTCCTGCTGTTGGACGGTGAGCCCCTTGACGAGCGACCAATTGCCGAGATCGCCCGTCTCGAACCCGTCCTGGAAGGGAAGGTCCGCGTCTGCCGCGGCCAGATCCTGCGCCTGCGCCTTGGCCGGCTTCGGCGTCGGCGTCGGCGTCGGCACGCGGGGAGGACGCGGGGAGGGTGTTGGAGAGAGCGTCGGCGCCAACGTTGGGGACGGGGTCGGCGTGTCGGTGGCGGTCGGTGCCTCGGTGGGGGAAGGCGCCGGCGTCTCGGTCGGCGGCTCAGGCACGTCGGTCGGCGTCGACGTCGGCGTCTCGGACGGTTCGACGGACGGTTCGGCGGGCGGTTCGGCGGGCGGTTCGGCGGTCGACGCGTCGGGTTCCTCCGTCGCTGCCTCGAAACCGAGCGCGGGCAGGGTTCGCTCGCTTGCGGTCGCCCAGAGCGGCGCGATGAGAAATGCGATGAGTGCAACCCGCATGAGACGTCGCATAGCCGCTACCCCGACTCGAGTGGCTCGAACAGCCTCGAGGAGCAGGTGCAATTGGACGCCGCCCACATCAGGTAGGCCGATCGGGCTAGGACAATGGTCATGTCCGCAATATTACAGAGATTTGCCGCAGCGTCAAGTCACCAGGACGGTGGAAGGAACACTCTTCGCGTCGGCTGAGGGACGCGACCGGGTTGAGAGTCGTCGAATCGCTGCCTTGCGAACGACTCGCCAATCCGAGGGGCCGGCGACGGCCGAACCGACCGTCCCGACAAGACGCGCTTCCTCCATCCCGATCCGCACTCCGCGGCAAGTCGCGCCGACTGCCGGTGCGTTTCGGACGATGTTGCGGTGAGTCCGTGCCGTGTCGCGGTGGATCGTCGTTCGCCAAACCCTTGTCAGGCGGTAGACCAAGCGAGCCGGACCAGCCCAGGACGGAGGCGGGTCGAGTCGTGAGACGAGTCCCCGTCCGATCGGAACCACAATCGAATCGGAGTGCGACTCCCATTGCCTTGAGGGCACGCGACGATGTCCGTGCAGGTCCCGCGTGGTATCCTGGCGCGGTCCAGACCCACCCTGATGGGGGAGGCCATGTGGCCTGTTCGTGCACCCGTGCCATAAGCCGTGCGGTCCAGTTCGCCGGCGAGAGACCCGACCGCAGCCGCGCCCGCCGGAGGAGCCCCGATGCCCGCCCACCGAGCCCGAGTCCTCTTCGTCGTGCTTGCATTGGCGCTGCCCCTCGGCGGCGCACACCTTTCGGCGGCCGCCGACGCGACGGAACCCGCGCCGACGCCCACGACAGAGGCGGTCGGCTCACTGCGGGCCCGGCCCAGTCCACGGCCCTATGCCAACCCCAAAGCCCAGCCAAGTTCCGACGGTGTCCGCGGCAGTCGTCCCCTGGAAACGACCGAGGAGACCGGTCCGCCGCGTCTCGACGAGCCGGTGCTCCGGTGGTTGCCCGAAATTACCGCCGCCTCCGGCGCGACCGGTACCCCGATCAGCCTGATTGCCGGGATCATGCGGGTCGAATCGGGCGGCGATCCGAAAACCGTCTCGCCGCAGGGCGCCCAGGGGTTGATGCAGGTGATGCCGGTCGAACTCGCCGCCCAGGGTATTCCGGAGGGGAGTTGGCACGACCCTGCCACGAACGTCCTCGCGGGGGCAGTGATCCTCGCCCAACGATCGGGCGGCGGCTGGGAGGCGGCCACCGCCTACTACTTCGGGATCGGTTGCGACGACTACGGGACGTGCACCTACGGCTATGCGGTGGCGGTACTCGGGTGGGCCAACGCCTATGCCGCCTTGCTCGGAGACCCATTTGGGTACGACGTGGGGCGTATCCCCGCCGTCCCGGATGCCCCTGCCGCGACCGCAGCGTCGAGCACGACTGCACCGTCGAGCCCGACCGCATCGTCGAGCCCGACCGAGACGGCGCCGGTCGATGGGGGCGACTCATGGCTCGGAACGACCACGCCGGTGCCCACATCGGTCCCGCCTGCCGATCCCGTGGAAGAGCCGACGGCGGCACCAACCTCGCCGCCGGATGCCGCGTCGACGCCAAACCCCGACGGCTGGTCGGTCGATGACGATTGAACCGCGTGCAACCGTTTCGCGTGGCCCCGAGCTTGTGCGGTTGTCTCACAATCAAACAATGGTCGGTCCTGGGCGACCAAGAACCTGGGCGTCCATTCGAGCAACGTTGTGGCATCGACTCGGGATATCGGATACGTCGAGCCAGCCGGTCGGATTCTGACCGTTCCGGCGCCGAAACGTCCCGGCAGGTCGCGTCTGTCGGCGGGGCAGCCTGGCCGCGGCGATTGTCGACCGGCTGATGCATCACGGGCAGGTCTTCGAATTGAAAGCACCATCCCGGCGCAGGCGCGGGCGTGGGGCCCGGGCGAAGACCGGTGGAGAGGCAGCGGGGGTGCAACACGTTTCAACCGGCATCCTGTCCACGGGCAAACCGGCACGTACTTTTCCAGGCTCTACTCTCAGCGTCCTTGCTCGCACCGAAGAGCGCTCGTGCGCTGCACGCTGCGGCGAGACTCCCGATCGCCCCGGTCCGCCGCATCCGGTGCGACGACGCGATGTGACGCGCTCCACCACGCCCGGCAGCGGGCCGCCGCTCCCGGTCGGACGCTCGCGTCAGCGAAGCCTCTTCCGCGCGCAACTGAGCGCGGCCCTCGCCGGGTGTGGTGGCCTTGTCATGCTGAGCTGCGAATCCGGCATCGGGACCCCGTTCCGGCAACGGTTCGGATTCGGAGAACGCGCGGGCCGCGACGGCCGGCGCATCGTGCGACGTCAACGGTTAGCCGCGCATTCGCCGCCCTCCCAGCTCACGTCGCCCGTACTTGACCCGACGTCCCCTGCTCCCACCAATCCGCATGCGAGTGCGGCGGGACCGATGCGAAGCGGGTCGTCATCGAGATGCCAGAGGAGCGGGTTCAGCGGCGGATCTTCAGACGGAGCGAAACAAGAATTCGTCGCCGATCCGGACACCAGCGGCATCCGCAAGGCCGGCTGCAACCTCGATTACTGCGGCTGCACGAGCCGGGGCGATTCGCCACGGAGGCATGCTGGACCGGATTTTGACGACTCGGTTCCGCTCGTCCAGGAAGATGAGATCGATGGGAAAGCGCATGAAATGGGTGTGGATGCCGCGTGCCGGCCGGATGAGCAGTCCTCGCTCGGAGGGAAGGTGCTTGGTCAGCATCAACCCACGGAAACTCCGCCATCGTCCCGTCGCTTCTTCGACCATCCTTGCGACGAGCGTATTGGTCCGGGCATCGACGATCTCGTACGTCTGAGTTGCCACCTTCCCCTCCCCAGGTTTGCCCGCACCACCGGAGTCCCGGTGGGCCGCGTTGTCCCGCACTACCAGGCGACCGGAAGGGGCGTGGCGTCGCGCATGGGACCGCGGGCCGCCAGCGCGGTCTGCTCCGTCCAGACACGCGCGACGCGCCAGCGGCCGTCTGCACCGGGAACGAGCCGGATCGCGACGTGGAGCCGCGCCGCCCGCCCCTCTCGGTCGATCACCTCCAACGCGGCCGGCACCACGACGTCGGACGAGGAGCCGGCGGGGACCGTGTCCCAGCGTGGCTCGTCGATCCAACACGCACCGGCGAGCGCCGCGATGAGCGCGACATGGTCCTGAAGCGTCGCCGGATTCGGTGTCAGGTACGCCTCGGCCCGTGCCCGGGCGTCGCCGTGCCGGCCGTCCCGTGCGGCGGCGACGAGGATCAAGTAGTCGATCGCCGTGGTGCCGGGGGCGGACAGCACTCGGCGGTTGGCGCTCACGCCGACGACGGCGGCCCCCAGCGCGACCGTGATCATCGCCCCGACGGCGATCCAGATTTGGGCGAAACCGGCCAGCATTAACCCCCCGACGGCGGGCACCAGGACCATCGCACGGAGCGGCGCCGGACTCTTCCCTTCTCCGCGCCCGTCTCCGGCGCCGAGCGCCGCGTTGATCCCGCGCAGGCGGGAGGCTCGGCGCAACGCCGCGTAGTACGGCGGCGCATCCGCCAAATCGACCGGGGCGACCGAATTCGGCAACCCCGGGCTCGTCGACGTACCGAGCCGCGTCGCCCAGCCCTTCCGTCGCAGTCCGCGCCGGGCCCAGGCGCGACGCGGCAGGGCCCAGAGCAAGACGGCCAGCGGCAGCAAGCCCAACCAGAGAACGCCCGCCAGCACCGCGTAGGCCCAATCCTGCCCTTCGGCCGCCGCGCGCCACCGATCGGCCAGACGGTCGACCGGCCCACCCAGCCAGGGTGAGGCGACGAAGAGCGCCGTCAGGGCGACGGCAACCGCCGCCGCGCGGCGATAGGCGGCGGCCGCCACCCACTGCTCCTCCGCCTCCAGGGTGAGTTGGCGCGGCCGCGCCAGCGTCGGGTGCCGGGACGGACCAAACTGGGCCTCGGCCATCGGGCGCGCGAAGCGATAGACCAGACCCACGACGGCCATCGCGGCCGTCGCGATGCCGAGCGTGAGGCTAAGGGTCGAGAGGATCAGATCGGCGTCGACGCCCGTTCCGGCCATCGGAGACCCCCGCTTGTCGATCCAACAGGACGGTAATGCTCAGTCCGCCCCCGGTGCGAAGGCGCCGACGCGGTGCTCGACGCGCTCGGGTGTCGGCAGCGGTGGCGTTTCCACGAAGTCCTTCCCGGCCTCCGCGATCGCGCGCCGCGGCCGTGGGAGGCGATCCCGCAACCGGTTGTCTTTTCCAGCCAGCGCCTTGTGATCGACCTTGACCAGCCGCGTCGGGTGCGCGGGGGTGGGGACGGTCCGCGCCGCCGTCGCCTCGCGGTTCGTCACCAGGAAGACGGCGCTCCCGGCCGTCTTGTCGACCAGTTCGGGGGGCAGATTCAGCAGGTGGTCGCTGCGGTCGAGTTTGACGATCAGCTCGACGACCTCCCCGGCAATCTCGTCCACCACGACCTGCTTGAGGACGCCGATCCGACCGTCGACTGCGTAGACGATTCCCCCGCGCTCGAATCGAAGTTGCCGATCCCGCCGCAGCAGGAGTTCCGGCGGGATCGACGGAGCGGTCGCGCCCTCACCCTGCTGGATGCCCCGGTTGTCGGTCATCGTGTCACTCCCCTGTTCGGCCCTCGAACGTCGATCCGCCGTCAGGCGGGCACGCGTTTGACGATGAAGGGTTCTTCGGCACGGAGCCGGCCGAGCCGCAGGACGAATACCCCGACGACGAGCGGAAGGATCGGCACCCACCAGAAACCGGCCAACCCGCGCCCCGGCGCCGCCTGCGCGTCGACTCCGGTCACCAGGTGGGACGAGCCCTCGATCGTCAGGGTGACGGTGTCGCCGCGTCCGATCTTGGCGAGCGTGGTCGGCTTGCCGTCGCGAACGATGGCGGCGCCGGCGCGAACGCGGTACGTGGCGGGCTGGTCGCCACCGCCCGCCGGCCGCAGGACGATCTCCTCCGGTCGGACTTCGTCGACGGTGCCGCTGACGGAAAACGGCGACGGCGTCGCCGTCGGTTGCGGCGTCGGGGTGACGGTCGGTTGGGCGGCGGCGGTCGCGGTGAGCGCGGCGATCGCCTGTTGGGTGGCCTGGGCATTCGCGGTCGCCGTCATCTGGGCGTTGGCCGTTGCGGTCAGTGCGACCTCGGCCGCCGCGGTGGCGGTCAAGCCGGCGGCAGCCTCGGCCGTCGCGGTCATCGCCGCCGCGGCCTCGGCGGTCGCCGTCTGCCGCGCGTGGCGGACGGCGATGCCGTCGCCCGTCATCGTGATCCGCGTGTTGTCGCTGTTGCGCTTGATCTCCCACCCGGCGGAGAAGGTGCTCCAGTCGATCTTCGCGTCGACCAGCCGGACCATCAGGTCGACCAGCTTCGGTCGCAGATCGGGGGGAACCGTTACCGCCTGCGCCTGCTCCTGGCCCGCCAGTGCCGACTCAATCGCGCTTTCCTCGCTCAGGCGGTCGGTCACGATCGTCTTCTGCGTGTCGAGGACGAGGTCGCTGGCGCGCTGGATCCCGTCGGCGATCCCTTGACCGACGAGCGCCTGACCGATCTGCGACGTCAGCGCCAACTCTTCGAGCGCGAGTTTCTGTCGCTTCTTGGTGGTCTTGCCGCTCTCGCAGGGGGCGATCTCCCACGTCTTGAAGACGCCCGTCAGTGCCGCCATCCCGCCCGCCGGGGCGAGCTCGGGGGCGGCCACGACGAGGCGCGCGTCGCCGATGCCGGCGGTGACAAGGGCCATCGCGTACATGCTCGGCGTGACCAGTGTGATGCTGCGGGTCGTCACGTCGAGCCCGTCGCCGAGCTCGCGGCAGGTGAGGGCGGTCGAGGAGTAGGCGCCGGACATTCCCTCGCCGACCCCGTCGAGGACCCCCGCCATGGCGTCGTTGGTTTCCTTTTCGGTGATCGTGATCACCTTGTCGTCGGCGCCGGCCTTGAAGTACTCGAGCAACTCGCGTTTCTGGTCGTCGTTCAGACTCTCGCCGAGGGTAATCGTCTTGGTCGTCTTGGCGGACAGCGGGGAACCGAACGCGAGCGCCGCGACCGCCGCCAGCGCGAGCGCCGACCACGACACGATGCGCAGCGCCTCGGCGAGACTCCTCCGTCGCCGCTCACCTACACGCGGATTCATCCGGACCTTACTCCTCTGAGGCATCGGTTCGCCGCGTCGGACCGCCGTCTGGATCGACCGAGGACGGCCGCGGGACCAACGTGGCGATGGAACGCTTGCATCGTAATCGCCAGGCGCCGGAGCGTCGTGGGAGCTTTCCCGCGCATCCTTTAGGGGAAATCCCCTATTGCGCTTGGGGGTACGAAGTGCCATCCTCGTTTTGCCTAGGATTGACTCTGTCGCACTGCGCCCGATGGACCGCCGCCGATTGGACGACGGGACCACCCGTGCGAGGCGCCGCGGCATCGGGAACGCCGAATCGAGCGTCGAACCATGACCGCTCTTCCGAGAATCGAGAGGTGCGATCCGAACGGGGTCCGGGAGGCCGTGCGATGAGCGCCCTCCCCCATCCCTCTCGCGATGCGCGCCGCCCCGGCGCGCTCCGCGTCTTCTACGCGGAGGCGCACCGGAGGGCAGCCGGTACCGGCTTTTGCGGTGTCGTCTCCAGGATCCTCCGTTGCCGCCGCTGCTCCCTGATGGTCGCGGGGCTGGACGGGCGGTTGATCGTCGAGGAGGCCGTCGGGTTCCCGCCCGGTCTCTCCAGCGTGGTCGGTGCCGTCGTCGGCAACGGATTCGCCGCGCGCGTCGCGCAGGAGGGCCGGCCGCTCCTCGTCCGCGGCCGGAGCGACATCGAAGCGTGGCCTCCAACCGGCCGGCGGTATGCGACCGATTCGTTCATCTGCTATCCGATGACGCTGCCGGGTGGCGGGTCTGCGGTGGTCAACGTCACCGAGCGGGATGACGGCCGGCCGTTCGACGAGCACGATCTGGAGACCCTCGGTCAGCTCGTCGCGTTTTACGTTTCGACGCACGATGCCCCCTCCCGCCGCGAAACCCTGCGCCTTCGCGGCGAGATCCAGAACCTCCGCCGCCGCGCGATCCGCGTTCAGGAGCGCGAGCGCCACCGCATCGCCCGCGACCTCCACGACGGTTCGGGCCACGTCCTGAGCGCCGCGATCCTCCGTCTCGACATGCTGGCCAACGGCGGCACCGATCCCGTCGCCCTGGAGGCGATCGCCGTCGCCAAGGAGGCGCTCGTCGAGTGCGCCGACCACCTGCACGAAAACGCCTTCCGGTTGCAACCGCGCGTCTTGCTCGATCTCGGCGTCGCGCCGGCGCTGCGGAGTCTCGCGCGCCGCCTCCGCCAGGCGATCGAGGTCGACGTCCGCATCTACGGCGAAGAGCGCCGGTTTGGCGACCAGATCGAGCTGGCGATCTTTCGCATCGCGCAGGAGGCGACCACCAACGCGATTCGGCATGCCTGCGCCGGTCACCTGACGATCTCGCTCGTCACCGGCGAGGACGCCGTCGTGCTCGAAGTCAACGACGATGGGATCGGCATCACGTCTCTCGACAAGCGCTGGACCGACGAGCACGACGGGCAAGGGCTGGGGTCGATGCGGGAGCGGGCCGAGCTTGTCGAAGGCGTGCTGGAGATCCAGACACAACCGGGCGCCGGGACGACGGTGCGCGCGATTCTGCCGATCGGAGGAACGCCATGACCATGAGTCAAACGACCCCCATTCGGGTCCTGCTGGTCGACGATCATCCGGTCGTCCGGGGCGGCTTGCGCCTGGTGCTCACCGCGGGCGACGCGGTCGCCGTCGTCGGCGAGGCCGAAACGGGGCGGGAGGCGATTCGGCTGGCGGGCGAGTTGGCGCCGGACGTCGCCGTCGTCGACCTCGGGCTGCCGGACATCAGTGGTCTCGACGTGACGCGGGCGATCCGCGCCGGTCTGCCGTCGACCCGCATCCTGATCGTGACCATGTACGACGAAGAGGAGTACATCCTCGGGGTGCTGGAAGCGGGCGCCGACGGCTATCTGCTGAAGCAGTCGCCGGGCGACGAGCTGCGCAGCGCGGTCGTCCGCATCCACGCCGGCGAACGGGTGCTGCACCCGCGGGCCCTGCAGGCGTTGATCGCGCGGGCGACCAGCCGCCCCGCGCCGCCGGTCGAGGCGTTGAGCGAGCGCGAGCGCGAAGTCCTCCAACTCCTGGCCGACGGCGGGACGAGCAAGGAGATCGCGGTGGCGCTCGGTCTGCGTCCGAAGACGATCGAGAATCACCGCGCCCGCATCCTCGACAAACTCGGCGCCGCCAACAGCGCCGCCGC
>DATBFX010000088.1:0-20027 GCA_036558305.1 Thermomicrobiales bacterium
TCCCAGGACATGTCGTACTCGGGGGTGTTGACGATGCGGTCGATCCAGGTCGAGAGCTGCAACTCTTCGACCTTGACGGCGACCTTCAACTCGTCCATCGCCGCCTGGAACATCTCCGAGCCCTGTTTCCACTCGGGGTAGCCGGACGGGTAGACGAGGTTGATGTTGAGTTGCTGGCCGTCCTTCTTGCCGTCGGTATAACCAGCCGCCTCCAGGTAACTCTTGGCCTTGTCGAGGTCATAGGTGAAGGCGTTGTCGTTGATCGGATTGTAGGCCCAGTGCTGTTTGGACCAGGGACTGGTGTTCTTGGCGCCCTGGCCGGAGAGGAAGGCCTGGAAGTAGGTGTCGCGATCGAGCGCGTAGGACGCTGCCAGCCGCAGATTCTGGTCGTTCATCGGTGCCCGGCTGTTGTTGAGATAGAGGATGTAACCGGAATCGTTCTGGAGCGAGGCGACCGACTTCAGCTTCGGATTCTGATCGATCGTCGCCTTGTCCTTGAGTTCCGGCGTGAAGAAGACCTCGGCATCGCCGGCCTCCATGACCGAGAGACTGGTCGCCTTCTCCTTGATCGGGCGGAAAACCAACTGGTCGAGGTAGGGGAGCCCCTGTTGCCAGTAGTTCGGGTTCTTCGACAGGGTAATGTGATCCCCGGGTGCCCACTCGGTCCAGGTGAAGGGGCCGGTGCCATTCGGGCTGGTGGCGATCGAAGCGATGGTCGACGCCTTCGAATAGATCTGAATCGTCGTCAGATCGTCGAGAAGCGCCGGCCAGGGCTGCTTGAGGTTGAAGCGGACCTGGGTCGGCGAGACGGCCTCGACGGTGTCGATGGCGGCGAGGATCGTCGCGTTCGGGGAACCGGTCTGCGGCGACTTGACGTACTCGATCGTGAATTTGACGTCGTCGGCGGTGAAGTCCTGCCCCTTGTGGAATTTCACGCCTTCCTGGAGGTTCATGTCGAGCTGGGTCGGTGTGGTGAAGGTCCAATCCTTCGCCAGCAGCCCCTTGGTTTTGAAGTCCTTGCCGTCGAGTTTGGTCAAGGTCTCGTAGACGCTAGCCATGATGTTGCGCGATTGGGCGAGCTGGGTGACCTGGATGTCGAGGTATTTCGGATCGTCGACGACGATGGCGCGCAGGGTGCCGCCGGATTTCGGCGTCGCCGCGGGCGTCGCGTCTTGTGCCGCCGCCTCGGGGACGGCGCGCATCATCAGGACACCGGGGACCGCGATGCCGAGGGCCGCCGCGCGCCGCATCAATTGGCGCCGGTTGACCCGACCGCTCAGCACCCCCTCCACGAGTTTGTTGACCTCACGACGCCGGTCGTTATCAACCACGACGGACCTCCTCGTACGCACCGCCGTCGACAGGCGGTGCCTAATGACGAGCAGCCATGCCCACCGTGGGCACGACCGCACCGTACGCTCGAGCAGACCATCATTCTGGCGGACGCTTCCGCCGGTCAGGATCCAACGAACAGCACCGCCGTCGCCGATCGGCGGCGCCACCAAACAGCCTTCGGCTTCGAGAGACTTCCGGGATCATAGGGGAGCATGGAGTATGATGTCAACACGAATGATATCAACAGGTCTGACCGATCGACCCGGCCCGCGTCGGATTGGGATGAAGATGTCACCGCTCTTACGGCCGCTGCAAAAGCGATCCCTCGCCCAGCAGGCATTCGAACAACTCCTGGCCTACGTGCAGGACGGGTCGTTCCGTCCCGGCGATGCCTTGCCGTCACAGCAAGAGTTGGCGAGTCGGCTATCGGTGAGCCGCCCCGTGCTGCGCGAGGCGATGCAGCGGCTGGCCGCCGCGGGGCTGATCGAGATCCGCCACGGGAGCGGCTGCTACGTCGCGCAGCCGCGCCACGAGACGGTATTCGAATCCCTGTTCGACCGGTTCACGCACGAGCGGGCGCTCGAAGTGCTCGAGGTGCGGATGCTGATCGAGGTCGAGCTGGCCGCGCTGGCGGCCCTGCGTGCCACGCCGGAGGACATCGCCCGCATGGAAGCCGCGCTGGAGACGATCCAGCGATTGCGGGCGGCGGGTGAATTGACCGTCGAAGGGTCGTCCGCCTTCCACCGCGCCTTGGCCCGGGCCTCGCACAATTCGATGCTCGACGCGATCGCCCAACTGCTGCACCAATCGAGCTACCTCGAAGCCTTGCGCGTCCAACTGGCACTCCCGGACGTCTCCGCCGGCGACTACGAAGACCACCGGCAACTCCTCGACGTGATCCGTCTCGGCGATCCGGAACGGGCCAGGGTCGCCGTGCGCCGACACCTGGAAGTCTCTCACGGTTGGGAACAGCAGATCGCCACCCTGCGCGGCGAATCCGCGGAGCGACCGCTCAGGAGCGACGCGGAAGACTCGTAGGGTCGGCCCAGGTGACCCGTCGGGAGAATGCGTCGAACGGGTGGGACCTGGCAGGTGGAACAGATCCGCGCTTCGGTTCGTTTGCGTGGCGGACGATCGTGTCCACGCACGCGAAAGGAGACGCGGATGTCGACGGTTCCTCGCCTGATCGGCGTGATGCTCATCTCGATCCTGATCGCGACGGCGAGTCTCGCCCGCGTTCAAGAGACGCCGACGCCGGACCCCGCGTCCGCCAGCGTCCTGCTCCTGCCGGACGCCTCGGCGCTTGGTCCCGAGTGGACGCGGGTCAAGACGCTGTCGGTGGAGCAGTTGAGTTGGGGGATGACGGTGGCGCCGGACGTCTTCCGCGAGGGTGCGGTCGGCGTCTACGGCGGACCGAACGGCGCGCGAGTGGTTGCCGTCACCCTGCTGCTGACGGACACGCGGGTGGCGGTGCGGCGCGGCTGGGAAAACGCGACCCAACTGTTCACCAGTTACGGCTACCAACTCGACTACGACTACGACCAGATGGGGCTATGGGACGCGCTGCCGCCGCCGGCCGGGTGCGCCGAAGCCAAGCGGTTCGAGGGCGTCGCCCGCGACTTCGGGTTCCCGACCGGGATCACCCTCTGCGCCGCCGATCCCGATCTGATCGTCGTCGCCGTCGCCTCGGGTCTGGTCGACGACCGGACGGGGTACGAAGGGTCGGACGCGGTGGTGGAGGCGGTGATTGCGGGGCGGGGGTAGCGGTTCCTGGCGACGTGGACATGTTCGCCTCAATTGCTTGAAACTTGGCAAGAAAGGAAGCGCATGGAAAGGAGCCCACCGCCATGAGAAAGCAGGGCAACACGGCCGTCGAGATAGAGCCAGACCTCGATGAGCAGGAGCGAGCCGAGAAGGAACGGCAGCGGGCGGCGGACTGGGCGATCATCGACCAGATCGCGGAGCGGAACAAGCACCTGGATCCGGATGAGGTACTGCGGCACGTAACGGAGGTCGTCGAGGAGGTTCGCCAGGAGCTGTATGAGCGAGCGCAGAGACAGCAGACTGCGAATCGTCGTTGACACCAACGTTTTCGTCAGTAGCGTAATCCTTCGGCGAGGCAATCCGTACGCGCTACGGAAAGCCTGGCAGGCCAACGCATTTGTGCTCGTCTTGTCTCTGTTTCAGCGTGGTGAGATCGAGGAGGTCTTGAACCGCCCCAAGATCGCCCAGGTCTATTCGCTCACGCTGGAGGAGCGGACAAGGTTGCTGCGCAGGCTCGATGCGGAAAGCGAGTTTGTCGAGCCTCAATTGACGATTTCTGTGCCGCTCCGTGACCCCAAAGATGCGCTCATTCTGGGAATGGCCCTCGCCGGCCATGTTGACTATCTGGTGACGGGCGATAAGGACCTCCATGCGCTTGTGGGCGATCCATCCCTCGGCAAATTGAAGATCGTTACGGTCGCCGATTTCCTCCCGCTTCTCCGCGAACACGAGTCGAACGAAAGCGACGACGACGAAGACCCGGGATCACCCTCTGCGCCGCCGATCCCGACCTAATCGTGGTCGCCGTCGCCTCGGGCCTGGTCGACGACCGGACCGGGTAGGAGGGATCGGATGCGGTGGTGGAGGCGGCAATCGAGGGGCGGGGGTAGCGGAACACGATTGGAGATCCGGCGTGCGGCGACTTTCGGGCAGGAACGCATTCAGCGTCTAGAGACGATGCTCGTTCCGAGCCGGACTCGGGGTCGCCGCCTACTCGTCATCCCTGTCCGGCTCTGCCGAACCAGAGCCGCGTTGGGGGCGCGTCTCAGGCGAGCACGCCGCGCGTCAGCAGTACGCTGCCCCACGCTAGCAGGGCGGCGCCGAGCGGTGCGCTGAGGCGACGTCCCCACGGGAGATTCTTCTCGGCCGCCATGACCGCGCCGAGGAGGAGCATCCAGCCGAGACTGCCGACGCCGACGACGAACATCAGCAGCATCAGCGACCAACAACAGCCGACGCAGAAGAGGCCGTGGTGGAGACCGAGGTGGAGCGCCTGCCACCGCTCGCGCCGGCCTCGCCAATGCCCCATGACGAACCCCAGCGGAGAACGACAGCGATCGAGGCAGTGATCCTTGAGCGGCGTGAACTGATAGAGACCGGCGACGATCGGGAGGGCGGCACCGATCAGCCATTCGCGATGCGCCAGCCAACCGGTCTGCCCGACTAGGGCGCGCAGGCGATGGTCGCCGGCGTGGGCGACCACCCCGAAGGTGGCCCAGACGGAGAGGTACCCCGCGATCACGAGCGCGACGAGCAGCAGGCGGTCCGGCCGCCGCCGGGTCATCCCGTGGAACAGCGCGAGCAGCGGCAGCGTCGTCGGCAGCATCATCGCCGTCGTCATCAGCGTCCATCCGAGGACGACGACCGGGAGGGCCGCGCTCGGGTGACCGGTGGCTCCGTCGTGCACGTGGCCGCCGAGGGTGTGGACCGGATCGCTGGCGTCGTGACTGGGGACACGGGCGATCGCGGCCGCCGGATGCTCGGCGTGGCGCAGGAAGGTGCCGGACGGCGACCGCTCCCACCACCAGAGGACGAGCCAGGCCAGGACGATCAGGGCGAGGAGGGTTGCGAGGAACGGGCGGCGGTCGTCGTACATCCGTGCGGTCATCGGCGTCTCCTCCTACCGCTCGCGGGCGCGAGGTGCGGCAGGCCGACGGCGACCGGATGCTGGTCGTCTCCTCCTACCGCTCGCGGGCGCGAGTCCCGACCCTCGCCTCAGAGGCAGACGAGGGCCGGGAGTGAATGCGATCAGGCCGAGAAGCGGAAACTCCCCTGGATGGCGTTGTGCCCGGTCAAGTCGATGTCTTTGAAACCGAGTTGGGACGAATTGCGACGGTAGAGCGCCGCTTTGCCGACGTAGGCCGGCGAACCGGGGATCGTCGAAAAGACCGTGTCCAGCAAGGTCGTCGTCGTCCCGGTGGCGCCCTGGAAGGGGACGAGCTCGGCCTCGGCGACCGGCGTCATGCCGCCGCCGATGCGCAGCGTGCCCTTGCCGCCCTCGACGAGGAAGGTGATCGGCACCCGCTGGACCGACTTCACCTCGCCGAAGAGCCCGGCCAGATCGGCGACCGGTCCGCCCTTCTTGCCGGTAAAGACAGCGACGAGCGCCTCCTGCTGCTCCGACGTTGCGCCATCGTCGACGAAGAACGCGACCGTCCAGTTGCCGGCCAGGACGTTGCCGGGGATGTGGTTGATCAGCGCAAAGATCCGGCCCGAGACGTCGAGGCCGTCGATCGTGCCGCGGTCGATGCGCCAGGCCTGGGCGGCGTCGCAGGTGCCGGGGTCGGGATCCTCGCCGACCCAGCAGGGGCAGAGGATGTTGCAGTTGCAGACCTCCAGGAGGCTGCCTTCCAGGTGGTAGCTCATCGCGAGTCTCCTCCGACGCGGATGCGTGTATCCCGGCGTATTCCGGACCGATTCTCTCTGTGCCACGACGTGGTGGAGCAACGATAGCGGCGTCGTGCCGGGCGATCATCGTCAGAAATGACGAAGACCCACGTGTCGGCATGCGGAAATTTCGGGGAGCACGCCCGGAATCCACGGCGAGACGACCTCGATGGCGTCGTGATGACGCCGCAGACCGCCACGGGTGGATGGCGCTTACCTGGGGCCGGTGAGGTCGTTTTCGCGCGCCCAGACGGCGATTTGGGCGCGCGACGAAAAACCGAGTTTGGCGAGGATGCTGCCGACCTGAGAGGCAACGGTCCGCTCGGCGGTGAAGAGGCTGGCGGCGATCTCGCGGTTCGATTTGCCGAGGGCGATCTGCGCCGCCACCTCGCGCTCGCGGCGGGTCAGCCCGCCGAATCGCTGGGCGTCGCGTTGGCGAACGGAGGCAGGGCGCGGCTTCGTCTGGGCCGGCAGCGAGGCGATCGCTGCCTGGGCGAATCGCTCACGCCCGGCGGCGTCCTCGATCGAGCCGGCCAGGGCGAGGATGACGTCGTGCGCGGCGGCGCATTCCTGCCAGGCCGCCGCCGGCCGACGGAGCGCGAGGCGAAGGCGCGCCAGCGCGCGATGGACCTGCCAGAGGAGCGGCGCGGCGCCGCGTTGGCCGGCGCCGATTTTGGCGTCTTCCAACGCCTGCTCGGCTTCGTCCAGTCGGCGCAGCGCCAGCAGCGCCTCGCCCTTCAAGCGCAGGAGCGTTGGGATCGGCTGCGATCTCGTCTGGCCGGGAGCCGAGGCGATCAGGTCGTCCGCGATCCGCAGGGCCTCCTCCGGTCGACCCCGCGCCAGCGCGAGTTCGCCCCACGCCCAGACCGTCCTCCGTTCGCCGGCGTTGCGGGGCACACCGGCCGGCGGCATCACGCCGGCGAGGATCGATTCCGCGCGGGACGGTGAGCCGGCCAGCAGGTGGGCGAGCGCGAGGTAGCTCGCTCCCGTCCCGATCCACCAGGCCGCGCCGAGGGCTCGGCCGAGGGAGAGGGCGGTGTCGAGATGCGGGAACGCCTGGTCCGGCGCGAGCATCGCGACGTACGTCACGCCGAGCATCGTATGAGCGCCACATTGCCACTGCTGATGGTCGATCTCGGTCGCGATGCGCAGCCCTTCGTTCGCGTGGGCGAGGGCAGCGCCGAATTCGCCGAACCCGGCAAGGGTTTGACCAAGCACGTACTCGGCAAATGCCAACGCGGACGGCAACTCGCTCTGCCGCGCCAGCGAACACGCCTCTTCGAGCGAGCCGACGCATTCGTCGCGCGGGATGAGCGGGCTGAACAGCGTTTCGGTGGCGCTCGGGTTACAGAACGCCGTGCGCGCCGTGAGGCTGGAGACGAGCGTCGCGGTGTCGTCGAAGGCGCGGACCAGCGCGATCGCCCGATCGTAGTGCGCGGCCGAGGCAACCGTGTCGCCGATGGCGAGCCCCCAGGTCATGCCGAGCAGGTCGAGCGTCTCGGCCTCACCGTGGTCGTCCCCGTTCGCGGCGAAGAGGGACAGCGCCTCGCGGTGGGCGCTCAGCGCTTCCTTCGCGCGGCCGACGTTGGTCAACCAGTTGCCCAGCCGGTTGAGACTCCGCGCGTGCAGGAGCGGATCGGCGAGGTCCGATGCCAGATCGTTCGCGCACCGGTAGAAGTCGCCGGTCCGCGCGTAGTCGCGTTCCGCCCAGAGAAAACCGAGGTCGATCAGGGCCTGCCATTCGGCACGGCGATCGCCGGCGCCGCGCGCCGAGGCGAGCGACGTCTCGAGATCGGATCGCGCGCGTTCGAAGTCGCCGAGGATCTCGTATGCCTTCCCGCGCAGGCGATGGAGGTCCGCGGGGATCGGGTCTTCGCGGTTGCCACGACCGTAAAGGCCCGACGAATGCGCGCGGGAGAGTTCCTCGGCGGCGGCGATGGCCCGGCCGAAGTGCTCTACCGCGGCACGGGCGGCCAGCAGGCGGAGCGCGGCCTCGCCGGCGCGGCGACCGTAGTCGAGCGCCTTCTGCCACTCGCCCGCGGCGAACGTGTGGTAGCCGAGATCGGCAAGGTCCGCGGCGAGCGCGCCGGCATAGAGCCGCTCGATCGTCGCCGCGATCGTGTGGTGATACGCCCGTCGTTCGAGCACCAGCAGGCGCGAGTAGATCGCCTGCCGCGTCAGCGCGTGTCGAAAGGCGAAGCGGTCGGCCGACTCCTCCACGACGAGCTGGGCGGCGAGGAGCTCCTTGAGGTGGGCGAGCAGTTGGTCTTCGTCGCAGCCCTGCACGGCCAGCAGCAACGGCAAATCGAAACGCCGGCCGGCGACCGCGGCGAGGGTGACGGTCTGGCGCGCACCAGGGCTCAGCCCGTCGAATCTGCGCCGGACCGCCTCCTCGACGGAACGCGGGATGCGCAACCGCTCGACCATCTCCCGCTCCGGCTCGGCGTCGCGGAACGGGGTGTTCCCGCCGGCGAGGAGCGAGCGGACGATCTCTTCGACGAAGAACGGGTTGCCGTCGGTCAGGCGGTAGACGGCGTCGAGGAGGACCGGCGGAACGGGTCGGTCGCCGCCCGCGATCGCGCGGACCATGACGCCGACGTCGGTGCGGCCGAGACGGGTCAACCTGACCTCGGAGGCGATCCGGCCGCGGTCGAGTGCGGTGAGGAGGACCGCGAGCCGCGGGCCGACCTCGTCGGTGCGGAAGGTGAGCAGGAGGACGATGCGCTGCCCACCAATCCGGCGGGCCAGGTACTCGACGAAGTCGAGACTGGCATCGTCGCTCCAATGGACGTCCTCGATCGCGATGAGGAGGGGACCAACCGCCGCGTGACGGGCGAGAAGCTGCGAGAGGGCAAGAAAGAGGCGGCGCTTTTCGTGCTCGGGATCGACCGGCACGGAGCGCCGGGCAGCCGGCAGCCAACCCGCCAGGTCGGGTAGGAGCGGAACCAGATCGTAGGCGGCGACGCCGAGCGCGTCGACGATCGCGTACGGCGATTGGGTCATCGGCACGGTGCGCAGGAGATCCTGGAGCGGTGCGTAGGGGAGCGTCCGATCCGGTTCGAAACAGTGCCCTTCGAGCACGGCAGCGCCGGCCCGACGGACGCGCGCGATGACCTCGGCGACGAGACGCGTTTTCCCGATTCCGGCTTCTCCGGAGAGGAGGACGACCCGCCCATGCCCGACGTTTGCCTCCTCGACGCAGCGAAGCAGCCCTTCGAGGTGCGGGTCACGACCGATGAGGACGGGGCAGACGATCGGTTGGTCGAGGGCGGTGGCGGGGAGTCCGGGCGGTTCCATGGTCACGATGGCCCTCCTCCCGCCGACGGCTCCGGGGAATGGGTACGGTGAACCCGCCTGCTGGCGACAGTCTAGCGAGAAGCCACCCGGTCGCAAGTGTGGCATCCCGACGCGGCGAGATCGGGAACTTCAACGAGCGTGGATGCCGCGAGTCGGTGGACAGTCGTCGCACGGACCTTTGCCCTATTCCCGCTACAATCGGTGCCGTCACGTCCCAGACACGCGGCACCGGCGCCGACCAAGCGAAGGTCGGCTGGGCTCGAAAGGTCGTCTCCCCAGGTGAGGTACGAGGCGAGAACTCCTCGTAGATGATGGCGACAACCGCCTTGACGGACATACCCAAGAGAAGTAGTGTCTGACTCGTGGTACGAGTGGTGCGCCGCGGGCGGTTCAGTATTTACGTGTTGCCCGAGGTTGGTGAACGGCACCATCTCCCGCATTGCCACGTCGTCTGGAGCCACGGGAAGACGACGGTTCTTGAACTCCCGAGCTTCCGCGTCTTGACGGGCCACCCGCTGCCGGCAGCCGCCTGGGACGTCGTCCGTGAGAGCAAGTCAGATATCATCGCGGCTTGGAACCAGCTGAACCCCGAGAGGCCGATCCTATGACTGCGCCGACTTCGACACTTCAACGCTGGGACACCGCCGAGTACGGAAACATCGACTCGGTGGAGTATCGCGACGATGCGCTACAGGTTATCTTCGAAGATGGATCGAGGGCCCGAATTCCGGTCGAAGACCTCTCGACCGAGCGCCTGCGATCGGCCGACTGG
Source organism: Thermomicrobiales bacterium (assembly GCA_036558305.1). Classification (GTDB taxonomy): domain Bacteria; phylum Chloroflexota; class Chloroflexia; order Thermomicrobiales; family UBA6265; genus DATBFX01. The sequence goes on from DATBFX010000088.1 coordinate 9,836, forward strand.
ACGGCGGTCTCTCCGGGGCCATTCTGGATCACTGTGCCCACCGCGACCGGGCCGATCGAAATCTCCTGGGTGACCTTGCGGTTGATGACCGATCCCGAGTTCGAAGCATATTGGGAACGCCGTGCACACGAACGCGCCCGCCGGATCGGCAGCCGCGTCAGGGAGATGCGTGAGGCGCGCCAGCTAGACGTTACCGATTTGGTCGGCCCGACTGGGCTCTCGATTTCATCGATTAAGCAGATTGAAGCCGGGGAAGGCCCTGTCGGTCTGCAGACCCTTGAGCGCCTCTGCATCGTCCTCGGCGGGACGCTTGACGACCTATCCGAGTTGCCCGAGGCGCCGTCATAGCGACTGCGGTTGAGCGCCGCGACACGCAGAGCTGTCTTCATCCAAGTCGCTTCATCGCTCCCAAGAAAGTCGGATCTGCCAGGAGCAATTGGCTCCCCTTCCCGCTACAATCCGCCCCGTCACGTTCCAGGCACGCGGCACCGCCGCCGACCGATCGCGGGTTGGATCGGCCGTGCCCGCACCACACCGCGCGGAGGCGAGCAGCAGATGAAGTTGGCGACCGACATCGGCGGCACGTTCACCGACCTCGTCTATCTGGACGAGGAGACGGGGGAACTGGGGCTGGCCAAGGCGTCCTCGACCCCACCGGGGTTCGCCAAGGGGACCATGGACGCGATCGCGAAGTCGGGACTCGATCCGCGAGCGGTCGAGCACGTCGTCCACGGAACGACGGTCGTCATCAACGCGCTGACGGAGCGAACGGGGGCGAAGACGGCGCTGGTGACGACCGCGGGGTGCCGCGACGTGCTGGAGATCGGTCGCGCCAACCGGCCGGACATCTACAACCTGAAATTCCGCAAGCAACCGCCCTTCGTCCCGCGCGAATTGCGGTTTGAGGTGACGGAGCGGACGAACTACAAGGGCGAGGTCGTGACGCCGCTCGACGAGGCGTCCGTCGCGGCGGTGGCGGCGCGGATCGCGGCGGCGCAGGTCGATGCGGTCGCGGTCGCCTTCCTCCATTCGTACGCGAACAGCGGGCACGAGGAGCGGTGCGCCGAGATCCTGCGGGAGCGGTTACCCGGTTGCCGGGTGACGACCTCCTCCGAGATCACCAAGGAGTGGCGCGAGTACGAGCGGACGAGCACCGCCGTCCTCAACGCCTACGTGCAGCCGACGGCGAGTTCCTATCTCCGCGCGCTCGACGGCGAACTCCGCACCTACGGCATCCGGTCGCAACTCGACGTGATGAAGTCGAACGGGGGAACGGCGACGTTCGCCATCTCGGAGCGGTTGCCGATCCACATGGTCGAATCGGGCCCGGTCGGCGGGGTGATCGGGGCGCAGGCGATCGGCAACGCGATCGGCACGTCCAACCTGATCACGCTCGACATCGGCGGGACGACGGCAAAGTGCTCGCTGATCGACCAGGGCGAGGTCAAGGTCACGACCGATTACCGGATCGAGCGCGACCAGCACAACGCGGGCTACCCGATCAAGGTGCCGGTGGTCGACATCGTCGAGATCGGTGCCGGCGGCGGCAGCATCGCCTGGATCGACGCCGGCGGCGCGCTCAAGGTCGGACCGAAGAGCGCGGGCGCGGTGCCCGGTCCCGCTTGCTACGGCCAGGGCGGGACGGAACCGACGGTGACCGACGCCAACCTGATCGCCGGCCGGATCAACCCCGATTACTTCCTCGGTGGCGAGATCGCGGTGAGTGTCGAACTCGCCAGGCAGGCGATGCAGGAGATCGCCGACGCGCTCGGTGTTTCGGTCGAAGACGCCGCGTTGGGTGTGATCCGAATCGCCAACGCCAACATGATCAACGCCCTCAAACTCGTCTCGGTCCGCCGCGGCTACGACCCGCGGGACTTTACCCTGATCGCCTTCGGCGGCGGCGGAGCGATGCACGCGGCGGCGCTGGCGAAGGAACTCCACGTCGGGCGGGTGCTGATTCCCCAGGCGCCGGGTCACTTCTCGGCCTGGGGCATGCTGATGACCGATCCGACCCAGGACTTCATCCGCACCACCCTCGTCGCCAGCACCGGCGACAACCACTCGCGAATCGAGGAGATCTTCGGCGGGATGGAGGACGAAGCGCGCCGCTTCTTCGCCGCCGGTTACGGCGAGGGGAACACGCGGCTCGATCGCTTCCTCGACATGCGCTACCACGGGCAGGAGCACACGGTACGCGTGCCGGTCGCGTCCGTTGTGGCAGGCACGGTCGACGTGGCCGAGACGAACGAGCGGTTCCACGGGTTGCACGAGCGCGCCTACACCTACCGCCTCGACTCGGCGATCGAGATCGTCAACTTCCACGTCGTCGGCTCCGTGCCGACGCGCAAACCGGAACTGACGTCGTTCGCGACCGACCGAGGCGACGGCACGATGAAGCCGCGCCGCACCGTCGACTACGATGAGTGGGGCCACCTCGACAGCGCGATCTACGAGCGCACCAACCTGCAACCCGGTGTCCCGATCCACGGTCCCGCCGTGATCGAGGAACCGGCGGCGACGACCGTCGTCTACCCCGGCATGACCGCGTGGGTCGACGAGATCGGCAACATCCTGATCGAGACGAAAGCTTCGAGCTCCTAACTACGGGTGACGAGCTTCGAGCTTCGAGCTTCGAGCTCGGAACGGTCCGCGACACGTGGAGTACGCAGCCATGCGAAGCTCGAAGCTCGAAGCTCGAAGCTCGCTACTCACCGGAGGGAACCATGACCGCCACTCAGTCCTCGTCCGTCGATCCGTTCACGATCGAGATTATTAAGGAAGGGCTCAACGCGATCGGGGACGAGATGTTTGTGTCGCTGCAGCGGACGAGTAAGAGCCCGATCATCTACGAGGTACTCGACTACTGTTGTGGGATCACCGACGAACACGGCCAGTTGCTGGCGCAGGGGAACGGCGTCGGCGGGTTCCTGGGGACGATGGCGTTCGCGGTCCAATCGACGCTGGAAAAATTCTGGCCGGGCGGGTTGGAAGACGGCGACATCATCGTCACCAACGACCCGTATGGGGGCGGTGGGACGCATCTCTCCGACGTCTCGCTGGTGATGCCGATCTTCGTGGACGGTGAACTCGTCGCCTTCTCGGCGAACAAAGCGCACTGGACCGAGGTGGGTGGCAAGGACCCCGGCTCCTGGACGACCGACTCGGTCGACATCTGGCAGGAGGGGTTGCAGTTCCCCTGTGTGAAGCTCTTCAGCCGGGGGCAGCCGCTTCCGAGCGTGTTCGACATCATCGAGGCGAACGTCCGCACGCCCGACATGACGCTCGGCGACGTCTGGGCGCAGGTCGCCTCGTGCCGGCTCGGGGCGCTGCGGTTCCAGGAACTCTGCCGCCGCCATGGGACGCCGACGGTGCGAGAGGCGATCGGCGTCCTCTTCGACTACGGCGAGGCGATGGTCCTGCGCGAGTTGGCGAAGCTGCCGAAGGGTGTCTACGAGGCCGAGGATTGGATCGACGACGACGGGCTCTCGCAGGACCCGATCTACTGCAAGGTCAAAGTGACGGTTGGCGACGGCGAATTCATCGCGGACTTCACCGGGACTTCGCCCCAGGTGCCGGGTCCGGTCAATTGCTCCTGGACCGGGCTCAACTCGGCCGTCCGCATGGTGTTCAAGGCATTGACCGATCCCCACATCCCGGCGAACGAGGGGTGCTTCCGGCCGATGAAGCTCGTCTGCCCGGACGGGACGGTTTTCACGGCGAAGCGTCCGGCGCCGGTCTCGACCTACTGGGATTCGATGATCTTCGCCGCCGACCTCGTCTGGAAGGCGATGGCGCCGGCGGTGCCGCACCGGCTCGCCGCCGGGCACTTCATGAGCGTCTGCGCCGACGTCACCTACACGATCCACCCCGACACCGGGCAACCGGCGATCCTGGTCGAACCGAACGCGGGCGGTTGGGGCGCGGGGATCGATCAGGACGGGGAGGCGGGGCTCGTCTGCCTCGGCGACGGCGAGACCTACATCCTGCCGCTGGAGGTGACCGAGGCGATCTACGGCATCCAGGTCGACCGCTTCGCGTTCAATACCGCCGAGGGCGGCGAAGGCAAGTTCCGCGGCGGGCAGGGGCTGATCCGGGATTACCGTATCCTCAGCGACCAGGGCGGCTTCATCACGAGTACGTTCGGCCGCCACAAGTACACCCCGTGGGGCGTCGCCGGCGGCCGCAACGGCTCGCCGAACGCCGTCCAGATCCGCTTCGCGGACGGTCGGGAACCGGTCACCGTCGGCAAGACGGCCCGCTATCCGCTCAAGAAGGGGGACGTGGCGCGGCTGATCACCGGTTCCGGCGGCGGTTGGGGCGACCCGAAAGAGCGGCCGCGGGAGTTGGTCTTGGCGGATTTGCGAGCTGAGTTGATTACGGAGGACGTGGCGCGGCGGGTGTATGGGTTGACAGATGGGGAATTGAAGCTGGGATAGGAGGGCAACGTCGCATGCAGACGGGAAGGACACCAACCCGTGAAGAGCAGGTCCTGGAAGTCATGCGAACCACGAATTTGATGCGTCCGGAAGCCGAGGCGGCGGTGGCGTCTCGCTACTGCGAGGACATCAGCGACATCTGGGGGGTGGACGGCCCACTCACTCCGGTGGAGAAGCGGCGGCTTGGGATGGGACGCTCGATCGTCGAGTTCATGGAATCCGAGTCAGAGGCGCCGGGCGAAGGTCAAGAGGGCCGAACGCGATCCTGATTGTCGGCTCTTCACGAGGAGAAGACCGGACATCGCCCGGATCGGCCCGTATCGCCTCGCCCGTCGAGAAGGGATGCCCTGGGGACAGAGCGAATCGTCGCCAAACGCGGAAGAGCGACCTTTCCGGGGTCGCCGCCCTAACCCGAGTTGTTCGCGGAGACGTCCGGGAACGTGCCGCAATGTTCCAAATAGCGATCTCAGCCCCTTCATGGAGATTCGAAGGTTAAGATGGGCGGCTTTATGTCGGCAAGACGCGTGGATAATCCGGGATAGCCGAGTCTTGGGAGGAGTCTTTCCCGCGACACTTCGGGTTTCCGCTCAGCGGGATAGGCTGACATTTTGTGCTGCGGGGACGCTCCGCCGTCGGCCGAAAAGCCACGGCGTCACCGTGCTCCCGCGTCATGCGTCGGGATCGCACGCCGCAGCACTCCCACCGCACGGGTGAGGGCGACCACCGCCGCTGGCCCCAACCGGCCTGCCACGACGCGCCCCGTCGGCCACCGCAGCGCGCCAAACTCGTGCGCGATGATCGGCTCGCAGCATCCTAGCCTGGGACTGCTTGTCACGAACCGGTAAAATGGCGCGAAGCAGTTTGGGTGATGACCGGAGACGGCGTTCTGGAGTCCGTGGAGGCACCAGATGTACACGGTGACGCATCATTACCTGACGGTCGGGGACGACGGGCTGCCCGTGGTTGAGCGCGAACAGCGGGTCGTCAACGACCCGACCGACATCGCCGAGGCCATCGCCGCGATGGTCGGCGCTCCCGGGGGCCGCAGCGGCACGACGATCCACATAAGCGTGAGTCTCAATGGCAGCGCGTCGATGTAACTATTCGAACAGTCTCCATCTTTTTGCCACGTTCGTTGCCTCGGCTACCGGACCTATGCCGGAGCAACGGCGTGACGCCTCGAAGGGGCTACCCGACCTTTACGCGCTCCAGGGCGTAGGCAGGGCCGGAGCGGTGCCCGCCGCATTGCGAGGTCGGGCAGAGAGGTAGGAAACTTGGATACGACCACCGACCCCAAGTACAGAATGACGATTTCCCGGCTCACCGTCGATAAACTCGGGGTCAAGCTGTACGACCGCGTCTCTGCCGTTCTGGCCGAATTGGTCGCGAACAGCTACGACGCCGACGCCACTAGAGTAGAGATCGTGGCCCCGATGGGCGAGTACTTGGCAACCAAAGATTCGGACCGGGTCGTCGACAAGGGATACGAGATCATCGTTCGCGACGACGGCGTCGGCATGACGCCGGACCAGGTCAATGAGTTTTACCTCAAGGTCGGTGCCGAGCGGAGGCGCGACCCCAGGCGAGGAGACCGATCCCCCGTGTTTGGTCGCAAGGTCATGGGGCGAAAGGGCGTCGGCAAACTCGCGCCGTTTGGGATCTGCGAACGCATCGAGTTGCTCTCGTCAGGAGGCGTTCCCGTCTCTGGCCTCGACCGCGAAGGGAATCCGACATCTGGCTACTTGACCGCGCACCTCGTGCTGAGTCGCGAAAAGATCCTGTCCGACACCGACGAACTTTACGCACCCGAGACTGGCACCCTCGACGGGACGGTCTCACCAAGTCGGGGCACCACACTGACGCTGAGCGGGTTCGGTTACCGGTACGTTCCTGACATCGAGGAGTTGGATCGGCAACTGGCCCAGCGGTTCGGGCTTCGTCGCGAGGACTGGGCGATCGAGTTGGTCGACGTCAACCGGGGCGCCTCGGACCCCGACCGGACCCGGATTGTTGGCGCATTTTCGATCGACACGATGGACAACACGGTCCTGCGCCTAGAGGGCACTCAGGTCATTGGTCCAGACAATAAACCGGTCGACGACCTGAAGTCCGGGTTCGAGGTCGACGGGCGGTTCTACCCGGTAACGGGCTGGATCGGCTACTCAAAGAACCCCTATCGCGACGACCTGATGGCTGGCATCCGGATCTACTGCCGGGGCAAGATCGCAGCGCAAACCGGCATCTTCAACCGCCGTGCCGGGTTCACCGGCGAACACGACGTGCGGTCTTACCTCGTCGGCGAGATGCACGCTGACTGGCTCGACGAGGACGAGGACCTCATCCAGACCGACCGTCGCGACATCCTGTGGTCCCACGAGCTCGGCCAGGCGTTCGAAAAATGGGGACAGTCCCTCGTGGTACGCATTGGGCGGGCGTCGCGCCAGCCGATGAAGAAGAAGGCGTGGCAACAGTTTCTCGAGACATCGGACTTACCCAGATTGGTTGACGATGCCTTCCCAAGCCAGATCCAACAGCCAATCCGGGAAAACGCAATCGAAATCGCCAAGATGGTCGCGGAGACGATGCGAGACGAGGAACTCCAGGACCAGACGGCCGTGCGGTCGGTCGTAAATCTGAGTTTGCTTTTTGCCCCGCACTTGACGTTAGACAGGAAGCTTCGGGAGGCCGCGGATCACGAGTCACCCCTTGAGGCAGTAACCGGCGTCCTGCAAACAGCCCGCATCGCCGAATTGTCGTCGTTCGGACGCATCGCCGAGGATCGCGTGAAGGTGATCGAGCGCGTCGAAGTCCTCAAGGGCGACGCGACGCTTCAGGAGGAGGTGTACCAGGAACTCATCGAAAACGCCCCCTGGTTGATCGACCCACAATGGGCACCCATCACTGCGAACCAGCGGTTCTCGACGCTCAGAAGGGCGTTCGAGAACTACTACCGCGAAAGGACTGGGGAGGAGATCCACCTCGACCCCTTCTCTCAACCGCTGAAGCGGTCCGACTTCGTCCTATCGAACCAGGACCAGACTATCCACATCATCGAGATCAAGAGGCCGGGGCACCGATTCGAGAACGATGAAATGACCCGGCTCAACCGCTACCACGAACTCATGAACGCTTTTCTGGAAGAGCCGAACAACGCGGAGTTTAACAAGATCTTCCCGGAATACCACCTGACTCTGGTGTGCGACGGGGAACGCCTCACCGGCGTTTATAAGACGGCATTCGAGGCGCTTCAGCGCGAAGGCAAGTTGACCTACATCAACTGGGAAACGTTCCTCTTGCGCACGCGGAAGATGCACGAGTCGTTCCTGGAGGAGGCAGAGCGGCAACGGAGGGACGCCGCGAAGACGTTCGCCTGACCATGAACGTGACGGCCGACCAGCGGCATCGCGCGATGGCTCACAATCGCGGCCGCACCAAACCGGAGTTGGCCTTTGCGTCGGCCCTGTGGCGTCGGGGACTTCGTTACCTCACAGCGCGAGGCTACCGTGCCGTATCGGGTTCGCGATTGCCAGGCGAGCCTGACCTCATTTTCCCGCGCAAGCGCGTTGTCGTCTTCGTCGATGGTTGCTTTTGGCACGGCTGCCTTGCATGTGGGGGCTTCCCCACTGGCCGCGAGTTCTGGGATGCGAAGATCCAGCGCACCCAGGAGCGTGACCGACGTTACGCCGCAGAGTTGGAGGCCGCTGGCTGGCGGGTGGTCCGGGTCTGGGAGCACGACGTGCGCACGAGGTCGCGGCGGGAGGCAACCGCTGACGCGCTCGCCGAGGAACTGCGCGGCGCGACCGCTCCTTAGCCCCCGCTTATGCGAGGATCCGCGCTTCGTTGAGTTTGCCGATCGTCGTCGCCAAACGAACCGGGACTGCATTGCCGATCTGCGCCTCGACCGCCATCCGACCGCCTTCGAAGACGTAGTGGGGGTGAAACGTCTGCAGGGCTGCCGCCTCACGCAGGGTGATGGCGCGGTCCTCTTCGGGGTGCAGGAACCGCCCGCACGAGGGGGACACGCAGCGCGTCGTTAAGGTCGGGGCGACATCGTCCCACCGCATGCGGCCGTAGGCGCTCGTCGCGTTCGTACCCACGCGTCGGTGGCACGCGAGCCACAGTTCCTCAGGCAGGTCCCTTCGGCTGCCGCCATCCTTCGGTATCGCCTTAATCCGGTCAAGCACGTCCTTCGGGTACGTCGGAGTGCGGTGAAGGCGGTCGTCGCCGTCGATCGGATCAAGGTCCGTCCAGGCGTCGCGGACCCACATGGGGTCGCGCGTTTCGCCGGCGGAGTCGCGGGCCGCCTCCAGGCCCGGCACCTCGGCGTCGCTGGCGTCCTTCCATGCCACCGCGACCAATCGCCGCCGACGTTGGGGCACACGGAACTCCGCCGCGTCGAGCGGCTCGTCGCGGACCCCGTATCCCAACTCGCGCAACCGGGCGACGAAGCGCGAGAACCGGGGATCGGCTTGGAGGCGCGGCACATTCTCGAAGGCCAGGGTCATCGGCAACAGCTTCTCGACCCACGGCAGGATCGCGAGGAGCAGGTCGTTGCGCTCGTCGTCGACGCGGCGCTTTCCGAGCGTCGAGAATCCCTGGCATGGGGCACAGGCCGTAAGCAGGCCCAAATCGCCGGGCACTAGGTTGACGGCGGCCATGACCTCATCGGGCGTAACTGCGCGGATGTCCCGCGACAAGAGGGTGACCTCGCCGTGGTTGGCGGCGTAGGTTGCGCAGGCGTCGCGATCCATCTCGACAGCGGCCAGGACGCGGTAGTTCGCAGCCTTCAGTCCGGCCGTCACGCCGCCCGCGCCCGCGAAGAGGTCGATCGCGGTCAGTTCCCTACCCATGCCCATCAGCCGCCCCGCTGCCGTCAATGACGCTCAGCCCTGCCGCCGCGAGTTTATACGCGTCGGGCGTTGATGGGAATAGGTGTCCGATCAAAGGCCCAAACCTCGTTCGGGGACGCCCTGTCGGTGCCAAGTTGTCAACATGCTTCCGAGACGTCACATCGGCTCCTCGGGTAACCCGAACGCTTCTTTCTGCGCCTTCGCTATCGGCCGTCGCAACTCACGGCTCTCCTCGGCGCTCAGCCATCCGAGGCGACATCGGGCTTTGGCGACAGCTCAGTCGTCTCCACGCTGCCTAACTCGGCGACGACCTTGACAAGCCAAAGCACCGACGCCCGACCGGACTGGCCGGGGTAGCACCGCTGTTCTCGCCAGACGGTCGGCGAGCGCTGGATCGGCCGCCAGCCAATCGAATCAGTGCGGCACCCGATCCACCCAGATGGCGCCGGTCTCCTCAAAAGGCGCTCCAAACTCGACAACGTTGAGGGCACGCTTGAGGACGGGCAGATCGATCTGGTGGAGCTTCGGCCCGCCGCCTCTCGGCGCCATTGACGGGTTCCCGGACTTCTCACGCGCGTCGTCCACGGTCGTGCCTGCGGGCCTGGACGAAGTCATCCGGGATCGGGCCATAACGCTTCAAATGGCCGTCTCGGTCCCCTTCAGCGGCTTCGTAGTTTGCGCGCGGTGGCTCTGGTCCGGGGCCAGGGTGGCCGGCAGGACGCGTGAAGAATCCGCCCTAACTGAACACGATGACGCTCCGCTCGACCTCGCCTCGCTTCAGCGCCTCGTAGCCCGCGTTCACGTCGTCGAGGCCGATCCGGGTCGAGATCAACTCGTCGAGCTTAAGTTTGCCGGCGAGGTAGAAGTCGACGTAGCGGGGAATGTCGATGGGGAAGCGGTTGG